>NZ_JBFRCG010000009.1:0-391706 GCF_040965595.1 Paraburkholderia sp. EG287B | reverse complement strand
GTGCGCAAGTATGGTGGCAAGCTGTTGATCAAGCCAGCCAAAGCAAACGTTCAGCGCTTTCTGCGTAAGCTGCGGGAAACCGTGAAGGCCAGTGCGACGCTGCGACACGACGAGTTGATACGCAAGCTCAATCCATTGCTTCGAGGATGGGCGAACTATCACCGGCATGGTGTATCGAAGCGCATCTTTGCTGAAGTTAGTCACGCGGTTTGGCAATGTCTGTGGCGCTGGGCGCGGCGTCGGCATCCGAACAAAGGCGCAGGCTGGGTTCGACGGAAGTACTTCCGATCCGTCGGTTTCCGGCACTGGGTGTTTGGCACGGAGACTGGCAAAACGCCCGGTTCGGGAGAGAAGGAACTCCTGCTGCTCTATGACATTGCAGGCACGCCGATCAGGCGACACCGGAAAATAAAGATGGATGCCAATCCATTTGACCCGAAGTGGGAAAGCTATTTCGAGGAGCGATTGGGCCTCGTGATGGTGGACTCGTTAAAGGGTCGCAAGCAGTTAATCCGGTTGTGGCTCGATCAGGCTCGCGCGTGTCCGGTCTGTCAGCAGATGATTACGAAATCCAGTGGCTGGCGTCTCTACCACATGGTTCGGAAAGTCGAAGGCGGGAAGGACACGCCGGGCAATCTCGTGATGTTGCATCCTGAATGTCACCAGATGGCGCGAGCTCTCCGACTCCCAGTAGCGAAACCGGCTCCAGCAATGGGGCTTTGAAAGGCTTGAGCGGTATGCGGCGAAAGTCGCACGTACCGTTCTTAGGGGAGGACGCGACGGCAACGTCGTGTCCTTACCCGACCAAACCAGAAGACATCGCCACTTCAATTGCTGCAGATCAGGAGCGGTTGCGGGCAGTGCGTTTCCGCGACGCTTCCGGAAACACATGGGATGGCAAAGGCGCTCCTCCACAATGGGTGGTTCAGGCGATCAGCGCCGGACAGTCTCTCGAGCATTTTGCAATTGATCCGGCACCGACCCGGGTCCCGGGCAAGCGCACCGGCACCGACTGGCGCAATGACCCGTTTGCTGGGACCAGACTTGCAACAATCAAGACAGAGGGCGTTGGCGTCGCTTGAGTGCCGCCCCGCTCAAGCGCCGAATGGTCGCCAAAGCCAACGCACGGGCCTTTAGCTCGTTAGATGTCGCCTGGTGCTGATATGACGAATGAAATCCAAGGGATCACCGGCTCTCGTGCAGGATCTGCAGACTGAGTTAAGCATCCGCATATGGCCTCTCCTTCACGACATTCCTCACGCGCTTCGAAGGCAGCCGGGTTAATCTAACACAGGACCTGTGCTTTGCTTTCTGCTGTCGAGCATCGCGCGACGGCTACGAGGAAGGACTATCCGATATACCAGGAACCGAGCCAGTAGGCGTGCGGACTGCAACCGCGTCACAAGGCGCAGGTGCTGGGTCTTCGCCCCTATCGGGCGAAGAGGATCAGCCAAATCGTGACAACACCCCCGCATAAGCCGAGCGCGATGATGACGAGCGAAACGATAGCCTCTTTGCCCCGCGCTTGCGGGAACATCCAGTTCGCGAATTCACTGATTTTTGATGCCATGATTAGCCAACGCTCCGGATTTGACAGATAGAACCCGTCGGTCCGACGGTGGGTGATCGTTTGGTTCTGACACTGCACCCGCAGTTTCTTCATTTCCGCGGCGGCGGAACCGTTCGCTGCGCGCGACTTGCCGTCTCTGAATTTTCAGTTGAACGCGTATGCGTTCGCGCGGGCGTCGTGCAGCGCGTGGTGATCGCTCAGGCCTGTGTTCATAAAAAAGCGCTCCTTCTCGAGGTCACAGATCCGGCGATAGACGTTTTCAGTTTTCCAGCCTGTCGGCACGCGACCGCCGATCAGGTGCTCGAGCAGCCGGAGATCGCCTTCATAGTCGAAGCACAGAACGGGCTCGGGCCTGGGTGGCACCTGGGCGAACCACGCAAGCACTTCGCGGGAGACCTGACGTAACGGCATGGCACGACCGGGTGGTATGCCCAACTGCGGCAGCACAGTTGCACGCACGAAGTCGCTGCACAACGCACGATCGAAGTCGGATACTTCCGCGTAGAACTCGTGGCTGTCTTCGCCCACGATCGCCAACGAGATCAGTTGGCAAGCTTCAAAGGACGTGAACTCGGTATCAAGGAAATAGCGTGTCCTCCATAGGCTGCGTGGAGCGGTCATAGACGTTAGCCTCCTGTTCCTTTGAAGGGGCTGCCAGGTGATTCCAATGAGAGTGACTTGGGCACCGTCTCAAACCATCCGGTATTCGCCAAGCGGCAGCCCATGCTCCTCCACATAGGCGTTGGAGTACGCAATTGCATCCGCATTCTCCTTCAGCCAGAGCTCGGCACGCCTGTCAGCAATCGCCCGTGCAAGTCCGGCCTCTGCCGCCTGCGACACATCAACGCCGAGGGCTTTCGCTTCAGCGAGGAGCGACCCGGCCAGCGATACAGTCATCGACTTCTTCAAATGGGTGTCATCCGCCGCCATGGACCATCTCCTTACAGATTTCCGAATATGCACGAAAACGCCCCTGCACGAAGCGAGCATCTCGACACGACGTGCCTATTCGTCTCTGCCCGCGGAATGGGCAGGGCAGCGCGTCATCATCCAGCCATTCTTGCTCACCAGCTTTCCCTTGTTGCCGCATACCTCACAAATCCGGCCGGTCATTGTTTCGGCAAGCTCGATCATGGCACGCTGGCGGTCGTCTGCCCCGTCCGCATAGAAGCGCAGAACCCCGAATTTTTGCTTGACCTGCACCGCGACTACCTGCGGCGCGCCTGCGGACGTGGTCGCGTGCTGAAGGTTCAGGGCTAGCGCATCCAACAGGTCGAACCAGCCATCGCCGCACTCGAATCCCCAGACCGGGAATGGATCCGGCGCCGGGCCGCACGGGTCACGAGGCGGGAGAGCTGAGCGGAAAATAAGCGGATAGCGATCGCGCAACGTTTTCTGCAGTTCGTCACGCATCTGTTCCTCTCTATCGCTGAGTTCGCAACGGAATTCCCATGACTCTCATACACGGTGTCGTGCGTCTTCGGTAGCCATTCCGGCCAGTCCCGCCTTCAGCCCGGCAATGGCCGCTGGCACCGCAATGCCGAGCACCGGATCCGTGAGCACGAGATGACCCTTTGCCCAATCCGGCCACCCATGACCGTCGTCATCGAGTGAAAGCCACGCTTCTGGCCGACGCCGAATGACGTCCGCACAGACCTGCAAGCCGCGGGGCATTGCCCGGAAGAGCGACGCGTCCATGTCACGATGGAACGTCGCGCCGATGACACGCGCGCGCAGGCCATCCGGCAGCCTGTGCGCGACCTTGCGGACGCTGCCATAGACGATGACCCAGCTGGTCGAGAGCACGATCCGCACGTCCGGGTACGGGGCAAGCAAGTCAGCAAGCAGGCGGGCGTGTTCGAGAACTACGTGGCCAGGCGGAGTGGCGACATACGGACCAGTTCCTGGCCGTCTCCAAACGTCCTCCGGATGCAGTACGCCATCAAAGTCGAGATAGAGGATGCGCCCGCCCATATGCGCGGGCGGTGGAGTCGCCCTGGGGCGCTCGGCTGCGGGATATGCAAATCGCTGCATCTACAGGATCGTCCCAATAGTTACGCCGCCGTCTGGACTGGACCAGTAACCCGGACAGCGAGAGTCCTGGCTATTGCGTCGCGCGCGACGAATCTCTTGTCCACCCCGGCCCCACGAGGCCCAGTTGCCGGAGCGGTCACCGCGGGCAGGCGAATCAGTAAAGTCCCGGCCGACTGACCCCACGGGCTCCCGATCATCGCCAGATCGCTCTGGACGCCCTCAAGCTCCAGATAGACGGCGTCCTCAGGCTCGAACAGCTCGGTATAAAGCTGCCAGCCCGGCAGATCGCCTTCCTTCGGCTGGAACCGGATCGTACTTTTGATACCCATGACTTGCCTTCGCTTGTTAATGGCATCGCCCAGTTTTGCGACCGGCATAATGGATCGGGCGGGGACGATGACAACGCCTAGCCGAGCACTGCAAATTTTTCCCACACATGCTCAAGCAACGCGAGCAAGGCATTGCCGATGATCCTGCACTAGGCGTGTCAGTGGAGAACCTGATGTCATCGCGCGCGAGCCTCGCCTCTGCTTTCCATTCCAAGCCGGCGGCATTCGGCATACTTGTTTCGGATTACCACTCGGCCGGGGCCGGTCGCGTCAATTTCGAGTACGTCGCCAACTTCCCAGCCCTCGGTCACTAGTTCGGTCCAGATGGTGGCGGGTAGCTGAAGCACGCCGTCGCCGCTGCTATCAGAAGCCTCTTGAACCTAAACTGCCCACCGTTTTTGGGATATCACGGCATATCCTCCAGGATCTTCGCGTGAACATCGGCAAGCCACTTGGCGATGCGCGATAGCACGTCGCGATCGTTGATACCGATGGCCGGGTCAAGCAGGACGAAGTGCTCGACGAGCTCACCCGGTGCTCCGAAACCAGCTCGGTCAATTCCGAACACCGCATCGTCAATCGCCAGCCAGTTTCTCAGGCGCTTGCCGGCTGCATAGCGGATGATGACATCGGTTCGCTCAGTGCCGGCGAGCAGGTAACTCCATCGAGGTTTGATGTCTCCTGTGGTTCCGACAATCCGACGACGCAACGCTGCCGGTAGCGCATCGATCACCTTCTGCACTGGCATTTTCGTAAGCCACGAAGTCGTAAGCACGATCTCGATCTTCGGATACCCAACTAGTAGCTCCTCGAGCAATGGAGCGAATTCGAGCAACGGCCGCCCGGAGTCGAGCGTTATGTCCCCGCGGTCGTCGATATACGCGGTGCCGACGTGCAAGGTCCCATCGAAGTCGACGAACAGCGTGGGCGTGAGCTTCTCCGGATCCAGCGGCATAGACACCGGACCGCGTGCCGGACGATTCCTCGGTGAGGAATTGGCTTTCGTCAACTGCCCCCAGTTGACTGTTTGCCCGAGGAAATCAAGCGCGTTTTCGGCATCGGCTGGAGGCATGACAAGCATCGTGAGGCCTAAGCCTTCCAGCACCTTGAACAGGCAAAACGTATCGACCGGCTTCCCGTCCTCAAGGCTCTTCAAGGCCGCGCCGTCGATGTTAATGATGTCCGCTGCGTCCTGAAGGTCGAGACCGCATTCCAGCCGCTTAAGACGAATCAAGCGGCCCAGTGTCGCGAGGTCGAGGGCAAGAGGGTATGGCTTACGGATCTGATTCAATGCGCTGGGCGACATGATGCGCGGCATGCCCTAAATGGTCTCCGACACCTGGTCGATGGCAACACGATTCCTGCGCCTACCGCAGTCCAATGGATGCTCGTACGGACACACATTTCTGCTTCGAGCATCACGGTGCTCATGCGACATAGCTCCCGTTACTACGTCTGGCCGCTGTGATGACTTCCCGGGGCCGATCCAGCGCATCCTTTGGCACAACCGCCTGCATCTGTTCGTCACTGATCCAACCGTTCGGAAAATAAAAGCATGCTGCAGTCTTCCAGCTATCGGTGACCGCGCCGAGCTCCGCGAGAATGTCGCGAATGAGGAGCGGCGGCTCGCAAGTAGTATCAAGCTGGTAGGCCGAAAAGTGCGCCCGACCACCGACCGTCACGCTGTAGATGCGGCCCCGCCGCTTCCAGTTGCTTGCTGGTTGCGACCTTCTGCAAGGCGGCCTCTTTTGCCGCGCGTTGATCTGCGCTGCGGTCAGCCATTCGACGCCAACACGGCCTGCATGATTTCCAGGCGGCGGAGACGCTCATTCAGTTGGGCCATGCGGAACCTCCTATGCCGAAATTGGCAGCGAGTGCGTGCCGGTCCAGTTGGAAAGGATCGAGCAGGTGCGCAAGCGCTCATTGCCGCCGCCGATCTCAGTCATCAGCAACTTGTGCTGCGGACTAACCATGCACCGCCCCTGCCACGTGATCCCTCGCAGCCTCCAGCACTCACCAGCCCACTTAATGGCAAACACCCTACCCTCGTCCTGCCACCGGTCCGCTGCCTCCGGAATCACTCCCGCGCTCTCCCGCTTACCCACCGTCTGTGCCGTCAACCAATTCGTGCCGATGAGCACCGCTTGTGCCGCCTTCTATCCCGGCACGCAAGGGTCCGGCCTCCGCCTTTGTCCTATCGTCTCGTTGCGTTTTCTCCATCGCCCGCTCCGTGATGAAGTCCGTGCTCAATAACGGGGTTAGACGCAGATCCCATGACGGATGCGCGCGAGAGTCGTTTGGACACGGTCCGCCCCATTTTCGGCGGACAGCAAGTCGACCGGTCTGGCCATTCCCAGTGCCTGGTTAGGCGTCAGCAGCCATTGAATCCCGAGCACGGGATCTTCAAACACGTCCGTAGCATCCTCGTATGCATGGGTGACCCTTGCCTCCAGACCGACTGGATCCACCTGTGCGGCTGGCTGACCGCTTTCGAGCCGCACCCGGATGCGCATCAACACGCGCTCGGGGTCGGGCTCGCCAGGCCCCGATTCGTCACATGCATCTCCCATCGCATTCCTCATCTCGTCCGGTATCGGAAACTCACCTCCCGCCGTTATCATGCGGCGCGAGCGATCGCCCAGATGGCTCCGCCTTCAATCGTCACGACCACAGACTATGTTGACGATAAAGAGTGCCCTACGCTGGTCATGCGCCCGTCTCGTGCGGCTCATCTCGTCAGCGTTGGCCGCCAAGAAAGTCGAACCAATCGTGCGCATAGGCACAGTCGTGATCGGGAATGGAAGAACCACCCAGTTTCTGATCAAAGAATGTCCGAGTGGGCTCCGGGATCTCGTCCAGCCGCACGTAATGGTGGCCCGCATCGTTCGTCCGGACCGTCACTTCGGGTTGCGCAGGTCGCGGTGGAAGTTCTTCGGGGCCATAGTTGAGCGCTGTGGCGACGCAGCGCGCAGTGAGATCCCATACGCTGCTCGCCCATCGCGGATAATCTCGGACAAATGCAGGCTCGCCGACCACACCAAGCGACGACTCATGCAAGATCACTCTATAGTCCCCAAGTGCGCCGTCGCCTAGCCGCGTAATGTCTGCCGATGCGATGACACGCTTTTCGCATTCCCGTCCGCCGGGTAGCAGCTCAATAGTCACTCGAAGCATCCGCCTTTCCTCTCGTCTACAGCCGACACGATGACATGCTCGTTTGAGCTTCCTGACGGAACTTGCGGCACTTCGGCAGCAATATCGCGTCGGTCTCCGGACGACTCAATCCATATCCAGAATCGAATAACACAAGGCGATCGTTATGACCTCCTGCACGTTCACCTTGACCGGATAGACAGATAGACCGGCCCGCAACAGCACTTACGGCGCCGCGCTCAGTTGGCAAAGGCGCAGGAACTCGCCCGCGCATCGTTCAGCGCCTGGTGCCCCTGCCGCGCTACTCGAAATATGCTGCGCCGCCGAGCATCACACCGACCAGCGGTTGTTTTCGACCTCCAGAGGAGTGCCGAAATCTTAGTCATTATATGTCGATAAACAACATTTTGTGACGCAAAGACAATGCCGACAAACAGTGCCGCATGGGCTCGCCGTTTCTTATAAGGGACTGAATCGCCGGTGCTTTTTTTTTATCGCCCGAGCGTCTCCACGCCGCCGTGGAACTCTGGGTAATTCTCTACCCAACGTGCGTAATGTACCTTTCAGAAAGAATACGGACTTAGCTGGCGACCACACTCGCGCGTTAGCTCAAAAACCTAACGAAAAAGAGGAAGAATCAGCACTTATCTCCTGCCCAAGTTAAAGATTAATGGTTCCCCGACCATGGTTGCTGACAGTGGCTGCATCGAGCAACTTGACGTCAGCTAACTGCATCTGCGAACTCACGCTTTCGACCCGTTTCCCTCAATCAGGTCATTGCACTAGTTGTGGCTGTTCTCGAATTACCAACGGTCACTCGCGTGTCGTGCGTGCTGCGCATCTTCAAGCGCCGAAAACAAAACACCGGGCTTGATTAGCGGAGGCTGCCTTTGCAAAGAAGAGGGCCGACTGCAACTGGTTGGGAGCGGTGCTCCTATCGGCTTGCAACGGCCTCAGCATCGGTGGGTTGCCACCCTCCGCCGAGCGCCTTGAAGGCGGCGACCGCTGCGCGAGCCGCTTCCGTTTGTGCCTGCACCCGCTCGTCGGATGCGCGCAGCAAGTCTTGATCGGCCTGCAGGACCTCGATCAGGCTAACGACACCTTTCTGGTAGGCCACAAACGAGGCCGCTCGCGCCCGGCCCAGCGAAGTCACACCCTGCGCGAGAACGGCAGCCTGCTCCTCGCGCTTGACGAGTGCCGAGAAGGAATTCTCGACGTCCTCCGTTGCGTGCAATGCGGCAAGCCGGTACGCGGCGAGCATCTCGGCCTCCTGGCCTTTGGCCTCATTGATCTGCGCATTGATGCGGCCGAAATCAAACAGACGCCAGCGCAGCCCCAGCACGCCGGCCGCCTGATTGGCGCCGCTACTGAACAGGTTGCCGCTGGCCATTGATGTTGCGCTCCCGATCAGTCCACTGAGCGACAGCTTTGGGTAATACTCGGCAATGGCCATGCCGATACGCGCGTTCGACGCCGCCAGACGACGCTCGGCCACGATCAGATCGGGCCGACGCCTGAGCAACTCGCCAGGAGATCCGGTGCCTGCGATTCCCGGGGCGGCAGGGATCTCGCCGCCCTCGAAGAGGTCCGTGCGATGCGTGCCGGGCTGTGCACCCAGCATTACGTCCAGCGCGTTCATGGCCGTATCCAGACCGACCTCCAGAACAGGGATGGATGCCTGCGCCGGGGCCAGCGCCCCTTCGGCCTGGCTCACCTGAAGGTCGGCCGCCAACCCTTTGGCATAGAGGAGGTTGATGGTCGAGAGCAGATCCTGCTGCGTCTGCAACTGCTTGCGCGCCACCTGCAGACGGGCCTGCAATCCGCGAATGGTGATGTAGATGTCGGCAGTCTGTGCTGCCACAGCCAGGCGCGTGGCCACCTCGCCGGCTTCCGAAGCCTGATAGTCGGCAAGAGCCGCCTCCCGCCCGCGACGCAGCCCGCCAAAAATGTCCAGTTCCCAGCTCGCGCTGAAATTGGCCTCGTAGTCGTTGCCGTAGCGATCGAAACCGGGCGTTGAATTCAGGACACGTCCCAGCGGAGTTTCGACCGACTGGTAGACCCGGGCCGCCTGGCCGCTGACATTGCCGGAAGGCAGCAGCGCGGCATTCGCTGCGCCGAGTCCCGCGCGCGCCTGCGAGACGCGCGCCGCGGCCTGCGCGAGGTCCAGATTCTGGTCCAGCGCGAGCGTAACGAATCGTGTAAGTTGTGCATCGCCAAAACCCGACCACCACGTGACCAGGTTTGCACTCGCCGCCGCCTGCCGGTGGTCTACCGCGGCCTGACCCTGGAAATGCTCTGGCATGGCTACCACTGGCCGGACATAGTCGGGGCCTACAGCGCAGCCCGAGAGACTGGCGACAATGACCGCGGCAAGGAGGTGTTTGGGTAGCATGAGCGTCTTCGCGAGGTTCCGGTTGTGACCATGATACCAAATAGTCACTAGTTGTCCATTCCTGTATGCTATGTCCATGAAAAACACCACCACTCCCTCCGCTCCCGCGCGCGGCCCGGCTGATCACGAGGTGCGGGACCAGATCGTTGCCGCCGCCACCGAGCACTTCAGCCGATATGGCTACGAGAAAACGACGGTCTCTGACCTTGCCAAGGCGATCGGGTTTTCGAAGGCGTACATATATAAGTTCTTTGAATCGAAGCAGGCCATTGGCGAAATGATCTGTGTCAACTGCCTGCACGAAATCGAAAGCGAGGTTCGGACAGCGGTCGCGGAGACGGATCTGCCGCCGGAGAAACTGCGACGAGTGTTCAAGGTCTTTGCCGAAGCAAGCCTCAGGCTGTTTTTCCGGGACCGCAAGCTGTACGACATCGCTGCATCGGCCGCCACGGAAAACTGGCAGGCGGTGCAAGCTTATGAAGCACGTGTCCAGAAGCTACTCCAGGAGGTTCTCCAGGAAGGCCGGCAAAGTGGCGACTTCGAGCGCAAGACGCCGCTGGACGAAACCGCGATGGCGATCTATCTGGTGCTGCGCCCCTACCTCAACCCGCTGCTACTGCAATACAACCGCGACACCACCGACGTCGCGCCAGCGCAGCTCTCCAGCCTGGTACTCCGAAGCCTGTCGCCCTGACCGATCTCGGATAGTGACTATTGACTGAAGTGGTCACGAGAACCATAATGGAAGCCGTCATCACTTCATCGATGGGACTTTCATGTTCTCGCGTCGCCTCGCCACCTCCGCACTCGCCTGTGCGCTGCCGCTTGCGCTAGCGGCCTGCGGCGAAAAAGCCCCATCTGATCCGCGCACCGAGGTACCGCTGGTGCGCACGGCCATCGTTCAGGCGGCGATCCCCGCGTCCCGTTCGTTTACCGGAACTGTCTCCGCACGCGTGCAAAGCGACCTGGGATTTCGCGTTTCCGGCAAGGTGCTGGAGCGGCTGGTGGATGCCGGCCAAACCGTCAAACGCGGGCAGCTGCTGATGCGCCTCGACCCCGTCGATCTCAAGCTTGCCGCGCAGGCCCGGCAGGAGGCGGTCACCGCCGCGCGGGCGCGAGCGCAGCAGACCGCGCAGGATGAGGAGCGCTATCGCGACCTGCGCGGTACGGGTGCGATCTCGGCTTCGGCCTACGACCAGGCCAAGGCGGCCGCCGATGCAGCCAGGGCGCAGCTCAGCGCGGCTGAGGCTGACGCCGACGTGGCGCGCAATGCGACGAGCTATGCCGAGCTGGTCGCGGACGGGGATGGCGTGGTGATGGAGACGCTGGCCGAACCGGGCCAGGTCGTCAGCGCCGGACAGCCCGTAGTGCGCCTGGCCCACGCGGGACGCCGCGAGGCTGTCATCCAGCTACCGGAAACCCTGCGCCCCGCCATCGATTCGGTCGCCGAGGCCACTCTCTTCGGCAACAGCGGCATCAGCGTGCCGGCCACCCTGCGCCAGCTCTCGGATACGGCGGATCCGCGTACCCGCACCTTCGAAGCGCGTTATGTGCTGCAGGGTGCGCTGGCCGACGCGCCTCTAGGCGCAACCGTCACGATCGAGATACCGGACGCACGCGTGGCGCTCCAGGGCGGCTTGCAGGTGCCGATCGGCGCGGTACTCGACGCGGGCAAAGGGCCCGGCGTGTGGGTCATCAACGGCGAACAGGCCAAGGTTGCGTGGCGGCCGGTCACGGTCCTTCACCTCGATGACGACAGTGCTCGCGTGTCGGGTGCGTTGAAACAGGGCGACCGCGTCGTTGCGCTCGGTGCCCAGTTGCTGCGCGATGGCGAACAGGTCCGAATGTCCGGCGAGGCCGTCGCGGTGGCGAACGAGGGAGCACGTCCGTGAGCGAAGGTCGATTCAACCTGTCGGCGCTCGCCGTTCGCGAGCGCTCCATCACCCTGTTCCTGATCTGCCTGATCTCGCTGGCCGGACTCGTGTCGTTCTTCAAGCTGGGTCGCGCCGAAGACCCGGCGTTCACGATCAAGGTGATGACCATCGTCACTGCATGGCCTGGCGCCACCGCACAGGAGATGCACGATCAGGTCGCCGAGAAAATCGAAAAGCGCATGCAGGAACTGCGCTGGTACGACCGGACCGAGATATACACGCGGCCCGGCCTGGCTTTTACAACGCTGACGTTGCTCGACAGCACCCCACCGTCGGAAGTGCAGGAGGAGTTCTACCAGGCCCGGAAAAAAATCAGCGACGAAGCCGCCAACCTTCCGGCTGGCGTGATCGGGCCGATCGTCAACGACGAATACGCGGATGTCACCTTCGCACTCTTTGCGCTGAAGTCCAGGGGAGAACCGCAACGCCTGCTCGTGCGCGACGCCGAGTCGCTGCGCCAGCGGTTGCTGCACGTGCCGGGCGTGAAGAAGGTCAACATCATCGGCGAGCAGGCCGAACGTATCTACGTCCAGTTCTCACATGACCGGCTGGCAACGCTCGGTGTCAGCCCGCAGGACGTGTTCGCCGCGCTCAATGGCCAGAACGTCCTGACGCCAGCGGGCTCGGTGGAGACCAAAGGTCCGGAGGTGTTCATTCGCCTGGACGGTGCCTTCGACAACCTGCAGAAGATCCGCGACACGCCAGTCGTGGCGCAGGGTCGCACACTGAAGCTATCGGACATTGCCACCGTCACGCGTGGTTATGAAGATCCGGCGACGTTCATGATCCGCAACAACCGCGAACCAGCCTTGCTGCTGGGCATCGTGATGCGCGACGGCTGGAACGGGCTCGATCTCGGCAAGGCACTCGACAGCGAGGTCGGCGCAATTAACGCCGTGCTGCCGCTGGGAATGAGCCTGACCAAGGTCACAGATCAGGCCGTCAACATTCATTCGGCGGTCGACGAGTTCATGCTCAAGTTTTTCGCCGCTCTGCTGGTGGTCATGCTCGTGAGTTTCGTGAGCATGGGGTGGCGCGCAGGCCTGGTGGTTGCCGCCGCCGTGCCGTTGACGCTGGCCATCGTGTTCGTGGTCATGGCCGCGACAGGCAAGAACTTCGACCGCATCACCCTGGGATCCCTGATCCTGGCGCTGGGCCTTCTGGTAGACGACGCGATCATCGCCATTGAAATGATGGTGGTGAAGATGGAGGAAGGCTACAGCCGTGTGGCCGCCTCGGCGTATGCCTGGAGCCATACCGCCGCACCCATGCTCTCGGGCACGCTGGTGACGGCTGTCGGCTTCATGCCCAACGGCTTCGCGAGGTCCACCGCAGGCGAGTACACCAGCAACATGTTCTGGATCGTCGGCATTGCACTGATCGCATCCTGGGTCGTCGCCGTGTTCTTCACGCCCTACCTCGGCGTGAAGATGCTGCCCGACTTCAAAAAGGTCGAAGGCGGCCACGACGCGATCTATGACACGCCGCGCTATAACCGCTTCCGTCAGCTGCTCACGCGCGTCATCGCGCGCAAATGGCTGGTCGCCGGTTCGGTGGTGGGGCTCTTCGTCCTGGCTATTCTCGGCATGGGCGTGGTCAAAAAGCAATTCTTCCCGATCTCGGATCGTCCTGAAGTGCTCGTCGAGGTGCAGATGCCCTACGGAACATCCATTTCCCAAACGAGCGCCGTTACCGAAAAGGTGGAGGCGTGGCTGGCGAAACAGAAGGAAGCCAAAATCGTCACAGCTTATGTCGGGCAAGGTGCGCCGCGCTTTTACCTGGCCATGGGGCCGGAATTGCCCGATCCCTCGTTTGCGAAGATCGTAGTGCGCACGGACAGTCAGGATGAGCGCGACGCATTGAAACTGCGTCTGCGCCAAGCCATCGCCGACGGTCTCGCCCCGGAAGCGCGCGTGCGGGTCACGCAACTCGTCTTCGGTCCGTATTCGCCGTTCCCGGTCGCCTATCGCGTCACGGGTCCGGACCCGGACAAGCTGCGCGCAATCGCGGCTCAAGTCGAGCAGGTGATGGATGCCAGCCCAATGATGCGCACGGTCAACACCGACTGGGGCACGCGCTCGCCCACGCTGCACTTCACGTTGCAGCAGGACCGTGTGCAGGCGGTGGGGCTCACCTCAAGCGCCGTCGCGCAACAACTGCAGTTCCTGCTCACTGGCGTGCCTGTCACCGCCGTGCGCGAGGACATTCGGACCGTGCAGGTCATCGCGCGTTCGGCCGGCGATGTGCGTCTCGACCCTGCCCGGCTCGGCGACTTCACGCTGGCTGGCGCGAACGGGCAGCGCATTCCGCTATCGCAGGTGGGCAGGGTCGACGTACGCATGGAGGAGCCGATCATGCGTTGGCGCGACCGCGTCCCGACGATCACGGTACGCGGCGACATTGCCGACAACCTGCAGCCACCAGACGTATCAACGGCGATCACCGGGCAGCTTCAGCCGATCATCGCGAAGCTGCCCAGCGGCTATCGCATCGAGCAGGCGGGCTCCATCGAGGAGTCGGCCAAAGCGACGACCGCCATGTTGCCGCTGTTCCCGATCATGCTGGCGATCACGCTGGTCATCATCATTCTGCAGGTTCGCTCGATTTCCGCGATGGTGATGGTGTTCCTGACGAGTCCACTCGGCCTCATCGGTGTCGTTCCGACATTGATCCTGTTCCGGCAGCCGTTCGGTATCAATGCGCTGGTCGGCCTCATCGCGCTCTCGGGCATCCTGATGCGCAACACGCTGATCCTGATCGGGCAGATTCACCAGAACGAACATGCCGGGCTGGATCCGTTCCATGCGGTTGTCGAAGCTACCGTGCAGCGTGCCCGCCCGGTGATCCTGACGGCCATGGCCGCGATCCTGGCCTTCATCCCGCTGACGCATTCGGTGTTCTGGGGAACGCTCGCCTACACGCTGATCGGCGGCACGTTCGCCGGGACGATTCTGACCCTGGTGTTCCTGCCGGCCATGTATTCCATCTGGTTCAAGATCCGCCCCGGCAACCCAGCGGGTTCACACAGGGACCGCGATCACCTGCCATTGCATTCAGATTCGATGACACAGGACGCGCTCGACGCGCGCAGTTGACACCCCATCCATTCACCAAACGGAGTTGTTCATGTCGAATTCCACGGTTGTCGTTGTGACCGGCGTGTCATCGGGTATCGGCCGCGCCACCGCCGAAAAATTTGCGAGGCGAGGTTGCCGCGTGTTTGGCACAGTGCGCAGCCTTGCAAAGGCGGTGCCTGTCTCAGGAGTCGAGCTTGTCGAGATGGATGTTCGCGACGATGCTTCGGTCAAGGCCGGAATCCAGTCCGTCATCGAACGCGCCGGGCGAATCGACGTGCTGGTCAACAATGCAGGAACGAGCCTGATCGGTGCCGTGGAGGAAACTTCGACTGCCGAGGCCCTGTCGCTGTTCGATACCAACGTCTTGAGCATCCTGCGCACGACGCAGGCGGTACTTCCCCTGATGCGGGCACAACGTGGTGGAAGGATCGTCAATGTCAGTTCGGTGCTTGGCTTCTTGCCCGCCCCGTACATGGGCCTCTATTCGGCGTCCAAGCATGCCGTCGAAGGGCTGACTGAAACGCTTGATCATGAGGTGCGCCAGTTCGGCATCCGGGTAACATTGGTCGAACCATCTTTTACCAGGACCAACCTGGACGTCAACGCCCCACTGGCAAGCTCGAAAATCGCCGACTATGATCGCGAGCGGGCCCTGGCATCGAACGCAGTCGTCAACAGTGTCAAAGGTGCCCCCGCGCCCGACGGCGTGGCAAACACGATCGTCGAAGCGGCGCTTGGCACCTGGCGTATGCGTCGCACACCGGCCGGCGAAGCATCCCTGTTGCGCAAATTGCGGCGCTTCATGCCCTCCGGTCCGGTGGATTCCAGCTTGAGGAAAACTTTCGGGCTAGTGTGAAGTTTTCTTTCTCGCCGCAACGTGGTCTGTGCATCACGTTCACGAGCGCGCCCTGCGCCGACGAGTAATCAGCTGCGGACGTCCATGGTCATGACGACCTCGACGCGTCGCAACAACCTCGCAGCAGCAAGAAAATCTTGGCAACTGAGTCCGTACGCACCTGAAACTGAAGATATGCCAAGTCAGAATTGCGCGTCGTCGATGCACCGACCGTATTCGTAGCTATGACCTTTGCTGGCGCTCCGTTGGAGTTGCAGGGGTTGATGTTAGAAGCAAAGCGGTCGTCTCAATGACACTGTCTCAGCGCAAGTGATCTTACCCCCGTTCAGTGGCCTGTCCATGGTCGCAAAAGTGGCTCTCCCTCGAAGCGCGTCGCCTTGCGAAACCTGGAAATCGAATCGATCTGCGGGTGTCCTTCGACGTGGCCGAAGACGGGATGCCCGACGGGCAACTCGCCGAACTGTGCCGAAAAGGCCACGTGCTGTTCATGACTGAGGAACTGCTCGCGGAAAAAGATCACGCGCCATTCTTGCAACGCGCCGCGGATAGCCTTGATCCGCGCTGGCGTCAGGGGCCGGGAAAGATCGACACCGCTGATTTCAGCGCCAATATGGGCTAAAAGCGGGCGGACAACGATCTGGGCTTCTTCTGGGACCACGGCTGTGCTCACGATGATTTCCGGTTGAAAGCGTAATACGCGCGCCAATGAGTCAGATCGAAAGAAGCGCAATGACTAACGTCGAGCGCTCCCATCAAGGTCACTGTTCGACGGGAATCCAGGCCGCCGTCGCCGCGTCGCTGGCCCGGAATGCCGGGAATTTCGCCCCCAGCTCCGCGATGGTGTGGATATCGTTCTTCACCAGATCGTCGCGCGTGACGAGCGTGGGCTTCACGAGGATGTGGTGGTCGAGCGGCTGCCCGGCCACGTCGAGCGCCGCGGCGCGCACCGACACGGCGCCCACCACGGCGGGGTTGGTCGCCGCGGTGGCGACCCACGCGCTGTTCGGCGCGCGAATCGCCTCGATGTCGGCAGTCGAGATGTCCGCGCTGTAGATCCGCACCTTGCTCGCAACGTTCGATTCATTCGCCGCGAGATTGGCGCCGCGCGCAAATTCGTCATAGGGGGCAATGACCACGCGAATATCCGGATGCGCACGGTAGGCGGCAGCCGCCTGATTGGCAACCGACTGCGCGATCGGATTGTCCACGGTGCCCCAGCGCGCCTTTTCCTGGATGCCGGGATGGTCGTGCTTGAACGTCTGCCAGACGGCGTCGCGCCGATCGAGCGGCGCAAAGCCCGCTACGTACACATAGCCCGCGGAAAACGCGTTGCCATTGTCCTTGACGGCCTGGGCGAGCAGCAGCGAAGCGAGGTCACTATCGCTCTGCTCGATTTGCGGGACCTTCGGATTGGCCAGATTGACGTCGAAAGCGACGACCTTGATGCCCTTGTCGAGCGCCTGCTGCACGACATCCTTGAGCGACTCGGGCAAGCCGTGGTTGACGATGATCGCCGACACGCCCAGATTGATGGCCTGCTGGATCTGGTCGCGCTGCTCTGCCGCGTCCTGGCGCCCCTCGTAGATGCGCAGATCGATGCCTAGCGCCTTCGCCTGCTTCTGCGCGCCCGCCTCGTAGGCCTGGAAGAAGTCGCCCTCCGAAAGATAATTGACCAGCGCGACCTTCACGCCGCCTTTGTCGAACGGCGCCGGGGCGCCAGCCAGTGCGGCGGCCTCCGCCGTGAGCGTGCCGAACAGGCCCGCCGTGCAGAGCGCCAGTGCGCAGTTGCGAATGTGCCGTTGAATCGATGTCTTCATGACGTTCCCGTTTGTGCGATGGGGTTAGTTCCACGCGTGACGTGCCGGCTTGACGCCGTTGAGGTAGTAATTGCCAACAAGGTGATACTTCCAGCGCACCGGATCGTGCAGCGTGTGCGTTCGTGCGTTGCGCCAATGGCGGTCGAGGTTGTGCACGCCGAGCGTCGACTGCGTGCCGGCCAGTTCGAACAGCTTCTCGCCGGCCAGCAGCGCGACTTGTGTCGTGAGCACCTTCGCCTCCCCCACGGCGACCGAGGCGCGCGCCACGTCGTCCTCCGTCGTCTCGCCCTTTGCGGCGAGTTCGTCGAGCACACGCGCCGCACGCTCGAGCAAGGCCTCGGCGGCATGCAACTGGATATGCAGATTGCCGACCTCGCGGATCGTCAGGGGGTCGTCGCTTGCACGGTCGACGCCGCTATCGACCCACGGCCGCGAGCGCGAGCGCACGAACGCGAGCGTGTCTTCGATCGCCGCGCGGGCAATGCCTGCGTCGATGGCCGCCTGGATAATCTGCGAGAGCGGACCATTGAGCGTGGGCTGCTCCGACACGCGATGCGCGGGCAACACGAGCCTTGCCGGCACGCGCACGTTGGCAAGCGTCACGGTGCCGCTAGCTGTGGTGCGCTGACCGAAACCGGACCAGTCGTCCACCACGCTGAGCCCTTGCGTGCCGCGCGGGATATAAGCGAGCCAGCCCCGGCGGTCCTCGTCGAGCCCGAGCACGGGGACGTAATGCGCGAAGAGGGCGCCCGTCGAATAGAACTTGGTGCCGTCCACGACGTAGTGATTGCCGTCGCGGCGCACGCGCGTCTTCAGGTCGAGCACATGTTTCGTGCCCTTTTCCGAGAAGCCGTTGCCAAAGCGCTTGCCGGCGAGGACTTCGCCGAACAGCTCGCGCTTTTGCTCGTCGCTGCCGGTGAGCGTGATCACGTCGACGAGGCCGAAGTGATTTTGCGGCAGTTGCCCGAGCGACGGGTCCGCAGCCGAAATGATCTTGACTACCTCCGTGAGCGTGACGTTGGACACGCCAGCGCCGCCATACGCTTTGGGCACCGTGATACCCCACAGTCCCGAGCGCGAGAACCACTCGATCTCCTCGTGCGGCAGGCGCCGCTCGCTGTCGCGCTGCGCCGCGCCAACGGCCAGCCGCGCGGCCAGCTCCGTTGCGACCGCAATCGCTTCGCTATCCGTAGCAATCACGTGCGCGGCTTCCGTTAAGGGAGCGGCGCCCAGTGTCTCGCTGCCTGCCAGTGTCTCTGCCATGATTTGCTCCGCTCGACTAAATTGTGTAGTTTTGCCAACCGCAACATTGCCGGACGTCTGCCGGCCTCAGTTGCGCCCTTCCGCCCGGCGCCCGATGCTGAACGTGAACGCCAGCGCCACGACCAGCAATGCGCCCTTGATGAAGTCCTGCAGGTAATACGGCGCGTTGAGCATCGTGAGCCCATTGAGCAGCACGCCGACGAACACCGCGCCGATCACCGTGCCCGGCACATTGGGCCGCTTCGCGCCCCACACGGCGTAGCCAACCAGCGCGGCCGCCACCGCATCGAGCAGCAACGAATGCCCCGCACTCACGTCGCCTCGGCCCACGCGCGCGGCGATCAGCAGCCCGCCGAGCGAGGCGATCGTCGCGGAAGCGACATAGGCCGCCAGCCGGTAGCGGGCCGTTGGCGCGCCGGCCAGCCGGGCCGCCGTCTCGTTGCCGCCGATCGCATAGACTACCCGGCCCCAGCGCGAGGAGCCCATGACGAATGAGACGAACGCGGTCAGCACGAGCAGCACGATGACAGGCACCGGCACCACATCGAGGAGGCGTGCGCGGCCTAGCGCGAGGAACGCATCGGGGAACGTGCCGCTCGCTTCGGTGCCGTCGGGCAGGATCGTGCCGGTCGCGAGCGAGCGGCCGCCGGTGGGAATCAGTTGCAGGCCCGCAAGCAGGAAGAGCGTGCCGAGCGTCGCGAGCTGGTCCGGGACATGCAGGCGCGTGATCAGCAACCCGTTGAAGAGCCCCGCCGCCACACCCAGCGCGAGACACGCGAGCACGGCTTCCCAGCCGCTGCCGTGCCAGACCACGAGCACATAGCTCGCGGCCATCTGCGCCGAGGCGGCGACGCTGCCCACGGAAAGATCGAAGCCGCCCGCGGCGAGCGTGATCGTCACGCCGATGCCGAGCAGCGCCACGATCGAGACGGCCTGCAAGATGCTGAACAGGTTCGCGACGTTCAGAAACGCGGGTTCGCGAACCGTGAAGATGACGCCGAGCGCGACGAGCACGAGCAGCAGCCCGCCGCGCTCGAGCGCGACGAAGAGGCTGTGCCGGCGCTGCCGGGTCGTGTCGCGCGTGGAAGACTCGTCGTCCGATGCTGCCGTGGGTGTGATGGATCTCATGAGTGGGCTGATAAGAGGGGTTCCGCTACGGCTGCGCGTTCGACTGTTCCGCGGTCGAACATGACGATGCGGTCGGCGACTTCATGCGCCTCTTCGAGGTCGCTGACGAAAACGAGCGTCGCGCGCGAAGCGGCTCGCTCGCGCAACGCGGCGGCGATATCGGCCCGAGCGCCCGCATCGACGCCCTGGAACGGCTCGTCGAGCAGCAGCAGCCGGGCCGGCTCGGCGTGCCAGCGCGCCAGCAGCACCTTCTGCTGATTGCCGCCCGAAAGCCGCGCGACGCGGTCGTCCGGACCCGAGCAGCGAATGCCGAATGTCTCGATGGCGTCTTGCGCCTGCGCGGCTTCGCGATCGCGCGGCAGGCCCACGCCGCGCTGCCAGCGGGACAGAAACGGAAAACTGATCGTGCCGGCGATCGATGCGAACGCAACGGTGTCGGGAAAGAGTGACGTGCGCCACCGGTCTTCGCCGGCGAGGAATACGCCCGCGCGGATCGCGTCGGTTGGCGCGCGCGGGGCCCAGGCGCTGCCGTAAAGGCGCATCTCGCCCTCAGCCGCGCGCAACGCGCCAAATATCACCTGGGCAAGCCTCGACTTCCCCGCACCGACCGGGCCGACGATTGCGACTATCTCGCCTTGCTGCACGTCGAGATCGAACGCAGCGCCATGCGCCGTGAGGCGCAGTCCACGCAGCCGCAATGCAGGTTCCGCGCCTGCCTGGCCCGTGCGTGGCAGGACTCGCGCCTGCGGCAGGGCGCGGCCGATCATCGCTTCCAGCGCCGCGTCAAAATCGATGGGCGCGTTCTGTTCGTCCACAATGCGGCCATCACGGAGCACCGCCACGCGCGAAGCCAGTCTTCGCAGGTCGCCGAGCCGATGCGAGACGAGCAGCACCGCCACGCCCTCCGCGCGCAAGTCATCCACTAGCGCATGGAGCCGTGCGGCCTCGCTCGTGGAAAGGCTGGCCGTGGGCTCGTCGAGAATCAGCAGCCGCGGGCGCGAAGCCAGCGCACGCGCGACCACCACGCGCTGCTGGCCGGCGAGAGAAAGCGAACCGAGCGGTGCCGTGAGATCGGCTTCGAGCCCCACGCGCGCGGCCAGCGCGGCTGCACGGGTGTAGCGGGAGGCGCGCGGCGTCCACCAGCGCGCTCCGCCGCCGCAAAGTTCGTCGAGCAGAAGATTGTCGGCAATGGACAGCGCAGGCACCACCGCGTCGGCAATGCTCTGATGCACGGTCGCCACGCCCAGACGCTTCGCCGCCTGGGGTGAACCCGGCGCATAGGCGTCCTCGCCGAGCGTGAGCGTGCCTTCGTCCTGCGCATTCACGCCGCTCAGGATCTTGACGAAGGTCGATTTCCCGGCGCCGTTCGCGCCCATCAGCGCAACGACCTCGCCGGCGCGGATGGAAAAATTCAGCCGCGACAACGCGAGCGTCGCGCCAAAACGCTTCGTGATCGAGTGGGCAGTCAGAATCGGAGCGGACATCGATGGGTTAGCCGGTTGGAGATCGCTAGCGGACACTGCTGCCCATCGTAGCGAGGCGGGGGAGAGAGCCCAACGAAGCGATGCTCATATTCATGCGTCCGCATTTGATAAGGCGCCCTACAGAAAGCGCCCTGACAGCAACAGGGCGTATCCGCTGCCGCAACAGCCGATTCGACGACATTGCGAAGAACGCGCCGGAGCAAATCGGGCAAGCCTATATCGATTCATCAATCCGTTATTGGAGCCGCTGCGCGCGGGTTTCTATACTTTTCTCCTTCGCTGCGTGGTGCGCATTCTCTCCACCCCCAACCGAGAAAAAACGCATGAATGTCTCCCGATCCCATGACGCGCTCTCGCAAGGCGCCGACTACGAAACCCTTGCCGCCCGCTTCCGCCCGATCTTCACGGAGATCGCCCGCGAAGCCGCCGAACGCGAGCGCTCGCGCACGCTGCCGCATGACGCGATTGCGGCGCTCAAGCAAGCGGGCTTCGGCGCCGTGCGCATTCCGGTGCGTGACGGTGGCGCGGGGGCTTCGATCGCACAGCTGGCGCAACTGCTCATCGAACTCGCTGCAGCGGACTCGAACCTGCCGCAGGCGCTGCGCGGCCACTTCGCCTTCGTCGAGGACTGGCTGAACGTGCCTGCCGGCGCGGACCAGCGTGCATGGTTCGATCGCTTCGTGAGCGGCCAGTTCGTCGGCAATGCGTGGACCGAGGCTGGCGACGTCGCGCTCGGCCAGATCGGCACGAAGGTCGCGCGCCGCGACGGCGGCTTCGTGCTCAACGGTTCGAAGTACTACAGCACCGGCAGCCTCTACGCGGACTGGATCGACGTGTTCGCGCAGCGCGAAGAAGACGGCAGCGACGTGATCGTGGCCGTCGCGACCGACCAGCCCGGCGTGCTTCGCGAGGACGACTGGGACGGCTTCGGCCAGACGACCACGGGCAGCGGCACCACGCTGTTCCGCGACGCCGCGGTCGAGGGCCGCAACATCATCGACTTCAGCCGCCGCTTCAAATATCAGACCGCGTTCTATCAGCTCTTTCACGTCGCCACGCTCGCAGGAATTGCCGAGGCAGCGAGGCGCGACGCCGCCACCCTCGTGCGCAGCCGCAAGCGTATCTACAGTCACGGCAATGCGCCGCGCGTGAGTGACGACGCGCAGATCCAGCAGGTGATCGGCGAGATCGCCTCGTGGGCCTATGGGGCAAAAGCGGTAGCGCTGCAGACTGGAGAAGCCGCACAGCGCGCCTACGAGGCGCGCTTCGAAGGTGACGACGAGGCCGAGCGCGCGGCAAACGTGGAAGCCGAAATCGCTTCGGCACAGGCCCAGATCGTCGCCTCCGAATTCGCACTGCGCGCGGCGACGCATCTGTTCGATGCGCTCGGCGCGTCTGCCATCCGCGCCGGCCACGCGCTCGACCGCCATTGGCGCAATGCACGCGCGGTGTCGTCGCACAATCCGCTCGTCTACAAGGCGAAGATCGTGGGCGACTGGACCATCAATGGCACCGAGCCGCCCTTTCTCTGGCAAATCGGCAACGGACCGGAACGCGGGAGCAAGTGAACATCATGAGCAAAACCATCCACCTGAACGCCTTTGAGATGAACTGCGTGGGCCACCAGTCGCCAGGCCTCTGGACCCACCCGCGCGATCGCTCGTGGCAGTACAAGGATCTCGATTACTGGACCGACCTCGCGAAGATACTCGAGCGTGGCGTTTTCGATGCGATCTTCATCGCGGACGTGATCGGCTATTACGACGTCTACAAGGGCAACAACTATCACGCGCTGCATCAGGCGGCGCAAATTCCCGTAAACGACCCCCTGCAACTGGCTGCGCCCATTGCCATGGTGACGTCGCATCTGGGCATCGGCATCACGGCGTCCACGAGCTTCGAGCACCCTTACACGTTCGCGCGCCGTCTCTCCACGGCCGACCATCACACGCAGGGGCGCCTTGCGTGGAACATCGTGACGTCGTATCTCGAGAGCGGCGCGAAGAATATCGGGCAAGGCGGCCTGCGCGACCACAACAACCGCTACGAAGTCGCGACGGAGTACGTCGAAGTGCTCTACAAGCTGTTCGAAGGAAGCTGGGAAGACGGCGCCGTGGTGCGCGACCGGGACCGGGGCGTGTTCACGCACCCCGAGAAAGTACACGAAATCGGCCACAAGGGAAAATACTTCGAAGTGCCAGGCTATCATCTTTGCGAGCCCTCTCCGCAGCGCACGCCGGTGCTGTTTCAGGCGGGCGCATCGGGTCCCGGCAAAACGTTCGCGGCGCAGCATGCCGAGTGTGTGTTCGTCGCGGCGCTCACGAAAAACCTGCTACGCGACTACGTGACGGATGTGCGCCGCCAGGCGGCGCTCGCCGGGCGCGACGCGAACAAGCTGCTGATCTACAACCTCGTCACCGTGATCGTCGACGAGACCGATGCCAAAGCACAGGCGCGCTTCGAGGAGTATCAGCGCCACGTCTCCTACGACGGCTCGCTCGTGTTCATGTCGGGCTGGACCGGCATCGACTTCGGGCAATACCTGCCCACCGACACGGTCAAGCGCGTGCAAACGAATGCGATCCACTCGGCCGTCGAACATCTCTCGGGCGGCGACACGACCTGGACCATCGAAGCGCTGGCGAAGTGGGGCGGCGTCGGCGGAATGGGGCCGGTATTCGTCGGCTCCCCCACGACGATTGCCGACATCCTCCAGGAGTGGGTCGAAGAGACCGGCGTGGACGGATTCAATCTGGCGTACGCGCTCGCGCATGAGACCTTCGAGCATGTCGTCGAGTACCTCGTGCCCGAGTTGCAGCGCCGCGGCGTGTATCCGCGCGACTACGCGCCGGGCACCTTGCGCGAAAAGCTCTTCGGCGGCGGCGCGCGCTTGCCCGACGAGCATCCGGCGGCGCGCTATCGCGACATCGAGCGTGTGAAGCGCGAATCAGCCGTGCAGACGGGCGAACCGGTTCCAGCCCCGGCCGCGTGAATAAACATAAGCAACCCAAAACAAATGCGTTAGCCGCAAAGAGGCGCACTTCTATACTCGTCGCATCGAGGGGCCGCGTACCCGCACGGCCTCCTCTTTCCTTGCGCCCATCCACAGGACATACCCATGACGACCTCGAATCAACGCACCGCCGACCACGCGATCGACCGACAGTTCCTCGACCGCTGGTCGCCGAGGGCCTTCACGGACGACACGCTGCCACAAGCCACGCTGCTCACGTTTCTCGACAGCCTGTCCGGCTGGAAGGCGCACGGACTGGCAGGAATCGAGCGCGAGCGGATTCGCTCTGAACTCGCGATACCGGACGACTATGCCATCGAAGCGGCCCTCGCGATCGGCCGCGCGGGCGACCCCGCACAGTTGAATGAGACGCTGCGCGCCCGCGAACGGCCGAACGGACGCCTGCCGTTGGCCGCGATTTCCGCGGAAGGCGCGTTCGCGTTCACCGAATGACCCCGATCGGCGCGCTCTGGCGCGCTGATCTCAGCTTTCCCGCGCGGCGCGTCCGTCGCTGCGACATATCCGTCGTTATATTCCACCAGAGCATATGCATAGCGAATGTGTCTGGTTTGCAGGCAGACACGCCGACCGTAGAATCCGTTGACTCACTGATGCCGCCAACGAAACTCTCATTACGAATATTTCAATCATGAAAGCCATCCGCTCCGCTCTTTTCGCCGCTCTGCTGTCGGTCGTCGCCGCGGCGCCGGCCCTCGCTGCCGACGAACTTGCGCAGGTCAAGTCGTCCGGTGTGTTCCGTGTCGGCACCGAAGGCACTTACGCGCCGTTCACCTACCATGACGAAACCGGCAAGCTGACCGGCTTCGACGTCGATATCGCCACGGCCATCGCACAACGGCTTGGTGTGAAGCCGCAGTTCGTCGAAGGCAAATGGGACGGCCTGATCGCGGGCCTCGACGTCAACCGCTACGACGCCGTGATCAACGAGGTTTCGATCACCGACGCACGCAAGGCCAAGTACGATTTTTCAAAGCCGTATATCTCGACGCACGCCGTGCTGATCGTGCGCTCGGACAACACGACCATCCATTCCTTCGACGACCTGAAGGGCAAGAAGTCGGCCAACACGCTGACCAGCAACTTCGGCAAGCTCGCCGCGTCGCACGGTGCCGACGTCGTGCCGGTTCAAGGCTTCAACGAATCGATCGATCTGCTGACGTCGGGCCGCGTGGACGCCACCGTCAACGACGCGCTTTCGTTCCTCGACTTCCAGAAGCACAAGCCGGACGCGAAGCTCAAGATTGCCGCCATCGACGCGTCTTCCGCTGACGACCAGTCGGGCGTGCTGCTGCGCAAGGGCAACCCGGACCTGGTCGCGGCCGTCGACAAGGCGCTCGCCGATATCAAGGCCGACGGCACCTACGCGAAGATCTCGCAGAAGTATTTCGGCAAAGACGTTTCGCAGTAAGGCGGACTGAACGATGCCGGCATGGCTGCATTTGATGGCGCAATCGTTGTGGCCACTGCTCTACGCGGGACTGGTCTTTTCCGTCCCGCTCACGCTGGCTTCGTTTGCGATCGGCATGGCGCTCGCGTTCTGCGCGGCGCTCATTCGCCTCTTCGGGCAACGCTGGGCCGTCGCGGCCGTGCGTTTCTATATCTGGCTCTTTCGCGGCTCGCCGCTGCTCGTGCAGCTATTCGTCATCTTCTACGGGCTGCCCAACGTGGGCATCGTGCTCGATCCGTTGACGGCAGCCATCATTGGTTTTTCACTCAATGTGGGCGCCTATAACGCGGAAGTCATTCGTGGCGTGATCGAATCGATTCCGCGCGGTCAGTGGGAAGCAGCCTATTCGATGAACATGACGCGCGCGCAGGCGCTGCGCCGCGCCATCCTGCCGCAAGCGATTCGCGTGGCGTTGCCCGCGCTCTCGAACTCGTTCATCTCGCTCGTGAAGGACACGTCCCTCGCGGCCGTGCTGACCGTGCCGGAAATCTTCCAGGCTGCACAACGCATCGCGGCCGTGACCTACGAACCCCTCATTCTCTATACCGAGGCCGCACTGATCTATCTCGTGTTCAGCTCGGTGCTCTCGCAGGCTCAAGGGCGTCTCGAAGCGCGCTATGGCCGCCATGCCCTGTTCCAGGCGGGGCGCTGATGATCCACATCGAGAAACTCCACAAGTCGTTCGGGGACCACGAGGTGCTCGCGGCCATCGACCTCACGCTCAAGGCCGGCAGCGTCACGGCACTGATCGGACCGTCCGGCAGCGGCAAGAGCACGCTGCTACGCTGCATCAATCTGCTCGAAGTGCCTGACTCCGGCACGGTGAGCGTGGGCGATGCCCGCCTCGAATTCAGCCGCGGCCGGCTGCTCTCCCACGCCGAAATCGCCTCGGTGCGCCGGCATACCGGCATGGTGTTCCAGAACTTCCAGTTGTTCCCGCACCTGAGCGTGATCGAGAACGTGATGGAAGGCCTCGTCACGGTCCTCAAATGGGAGAAGGAGCGAGCCCGTGAGCGCGCCGCCGCGCTGCTTGCGAAAGTGGGAATTGCCCAGAAGGCGCACGCATGGCCCTCCACGCTTTCGGGTGGCCAGCAGCAACGCGTGGCGATAGCGCGCGCACTCGCGCCCTCGCCCCAGGTGCTGCTCTGCGACGAGCCGACTTCGGCGCTCGACCCCGAACTCTCCGCGGAAGTGGTCGACGTGCTGCGGCAGCTTGCCCTCGAAGGCACGACCATGCTGATGGCGACGCATGATTTGCGGCTCGCGGCTTCCGTCGCGCACGACGCCGTTTTCCTCAAGGATGGCGCGATCGTCGAGGCCGGTCCGTCGCATGAACTCTTCGCACGCCCGCGCGATGCGCGCACGGCGCGCTTCGTCTCCACGCTCACGCAGGCGCTGCCATCGTTCTGAGCATAGGCAGGCGGCGTCGCCCGTCGCCGCCTGTTCATACTCCCTCAATGCACCTTGGGAAAACCGTGCCGCTCGGCGAGCCTCGATGGCGCCCGCTTCGCCCGCGCCGTCCATCACCGTGGTGTTTTCCTTGCCCACCTCGATGCGCTTGGCCTGGCCCAGCTCCTGGAGCGTGGCCTTGACGGCGTCGGCGAGCAGGTTCACGCCTTCGATGAGTTTGGTGCGGGCGAGATCGCCGAATACGATGTCTTTGGCTGCCATGATGACGTGCTCTTCTCGTGGAGGCGACCCAGGACGTCGGCTCGTTCGTGCAGCTGTCGGGCGTGCTCAAGCGCGTGGCCGCCAAGCTCTCGAAGACCTGCAATGACCTTCGCCTGCTTTCGAGCGGCCCGCGCGCAGGCCTTGGTGAAATCAATCTGCCGCCGGTGCAGGCGGGCTCCAGCATCATGCCGGGCAAGGTCAATCCGGTCATTCCGGAGGTGGTGAACCAGATCGCTTTCGAAGTCATCGGCAATGACGTGACGGTCAGCTTTGCCGCGGAGGCCGGTCAATTGCAGTTGAATGCGTTCGAGCCGGTCATCGCGCACAGCCTGTTCAAGAGCGTGGCGCACCTGCGTGCGGGATGCCTCATCCTGGCGTCGAGGTGTATCGACGGGATCACGGCCAATCGCGAGCGGCTTCGTTCGCTCGTCGAAAATTCCATCGGCATCGTGACTGCGCTGAACCCGTACATCGGCTATACGAATGCGACGCAGGTAGCCCAGGAAGCGCTCGTATCGGGAAGGAGCGTCGCCGAGAACGTCATCGAGAGAGGGTTGCTCACGCGGGCGCAACTCGAAGACATTCTCAAGCCCACGATGCTGACGCAGCCAAGGCATCACCTGCCGCTCGAGTAGTGACCGGCCGGCCACCGTATTGCTAATTGCGGCCTTGCGTACGGTAGAGTTCGTTGGCGCGCGTCAGATGAGCGCGCATCGCCGCCTCGGCGGCGTCGCCGTCACGGGCGGCGATCGCATCGACGATGCGTTGATGTTCGGTGAGCGTGAGTTCCTCGACGCCTGGCGCACGCACGAGCGGCTGGTAGTATTCGCCCGCCCAACGGAACAGCGACTCCACGATCGAGGGAAAAATCGGGTTGCCGCTGATCTTCGCAATTTCGCGGTGGAACGCCATGTCCCTCTCGATGAATTCCGCGAGATTGACCATGGACGCGCGATGCTGCGCCACGCTCAACTGAAGCCGTGCGACGTCTTCTTCCGTGGCCCGCTCGGCTGCCATGCGTGCGGTGCCGGTTTCGAGAAAGAGCCGGGCATGCTTGAGGTGCTCGAGCATGTCGGGCTGGGTGCGCAGCAGATGCAGCGCGCCGCCGGCAATCTGGGCAATCAGGCGATCAGCGGTCGGCACGACCACGCGGGCGCGCTCACCATGCACGATCTCGACGATGCCGGAACGCTCCAGCGCCTGCAGCGCTTCGCGCACCGCCGGCCGGCCGACGCCGTATATCTCCATCAGCTCGCGTTCGGACGGCAACTGCGCGCCGGGCGCGATCTCGCCCGCACGAATGCGTTCCATGAGCCGGTCGACGACTTCCTGGTATAGCTTGCGACGTGGAATGATCTCGCCCATTGCGGTGGTACTGTAAACGTCTGGTGTAATGACAATACCATACCGCGCCGCCGGCCACCACGTCACCGCCGGATCACTTCGCCCGCCCTTCGCGCACGGTGCCGAAGAAGTCGGCCTGGCCGATCTGTCCGCCCTTGAGCACGATTTCGAGGCCATCGCGCGCGGCGGTGCTCGACCACGCCCGGCACAGCGGCGCACCGGGCGCCACGCCCGCCGCCACGCTGAGCGCGTCAATGCCCAGCGCGCTCGCGACCTCGCCCGAACTGTCACCGCCCGCAACCACCACGCGTGAGACGCCGGTGCGGTCGAGCGTGCGCCGCATCACCTCCGCGAGCGCGCGGCCGACCTCGCGGGCGGCGTCCTGGCGCGTGCGTCCGCAGCGCCGCGCAATCTCGTCGAAGCCGCGCACGACCGGGTCGTCCGGGCCTTCCGCACTGTGGACCACGGCGCTGCTTCCATTGATGATGGCTTGCGTAGCGGCACCTGCGGCCCGCTCGATCTCAGCGGGTCCCGCCTGCGGATCGAGGGCACGCGCGAGGTCGATGCGATCCACGTGAAAACCGTGCTGGCGTGCCCAGCCAATCTGCGCCGCGGTAACAGGCGAACAACTGCCGCTCACCACGCCAATCGCCTCGACCGGACTCGCCGCGGGCAGCGACGGCGCAGCAGGCAGCCAGCCTCGCGAGCGCCAGTACGCGGCCAGCGCATACTGGAGGCCCGACGAAGAGGCCGTAAACACCCCTTCTCCGCGCGCTTCCCAAACGAGGCGGCCCGCTTCTGTCAACGTTTCGTCGTCGAGCACATCGATCAGCACGACGGGGGTATCGTCCGCGCATAGCATGCCCACGCGTGCGGCGCCCTCCCCGGCGCGCAACTGAAGCATGTGGACGAGTTCGATGCGGCGCGCCGTCTGCCGCGCGAGATGGCGGTGCAGATCGGCTTCGTCCATCGGCGTCACGGGGTGGCGCGACATCGTCGGATGACGGTCGAGGCGATAGCCGACGCCGTCGACGGCTGCGAAGAGATTGCCGAACACCTGATAGCGTTTCAGGCGCGGCGCGCCGATCACCATCGGCGACCAGTTTCCCGGCATGGACTGCGTGCCGATGTCGATCGCGGCACCGATCGAACCCACCTCGGGCGACGAATCGAACGTGGAGCACACCTTGTACTGCAGCACCGGTGGGCCGAGCGCGGCGAGGCTCGCGAACGCTTGCGGCAGCATTTCGCGCATCCACGCGGCACTGCGCCCGCGCGACGAGCCCGCGATACCTACGCAGCGCGCCTCGGGAAAGCGCGCGAGCGCCTCGGGCGTTGGCGTATCGAGAAACAGGATGGTGGGAATGCCCGCGGCCGTCATGGCCTCCATGGCATCGGTCGACCCCGTGAAGTCGTCGCCGTAATACGCGAGCAGCAGGCCCTCGGGCAAGCGCGCGTAGTTTGTTTCAGCCATCGCGCTGCTCACTTCCAGAAGCCGAGCGCCGCGCGCAACGACGGATGCCTTTGCGCGTGCTGCTCCAGCGGTACGCCTTCGATGGCGGCGCACCAGGCTTCGCGCAACGCATCGACGCCCGTCGCCACGCCCTGCGGGTGTCCGAAGATGCCGCCGCCCGCCGTGTGGATGAGATCCGCGCAGCCGAGTGCAGCGTAGGTATCGGCGGCCTGCAGGCCGGTCTGCCCCGAGCTGAAAACAGGCATGGCGGGCATGGGGGCGCTCGCCATCACCGGCGCGAGCACGGCGCGCGCCGCGGCGATTACGCTGTCGTCGGGTTCGCTGAACTTGTTGCGCAGGCCGTTCACGTGCATGTGGTCCGCTCCGGCGAGACGCCAGATCATCTGCCACGGCGCGTAGTCCCAACCGAGCGCCGGACTGCGCGAGAGGTAGCCCCACCCCGCCCGATGCGCGTGGATGGGCAACTGCGAATGCCGCCGCAATTCTTGCAGGCCCACGATACCCACCGAATTGAGCACGGCCATTACGCACGTTCCGCCATGCGCGAGCACGAGATCGTGGCGCCGGCGCATCTGGTCGAGATCGCCCGTGAGATTGAACGCCACCATCGCCTTCTTGCCGGTGCGCTCGGCGTGCTCGTTGACGACGCGCATCACCGCCTTCACGCGTTCGTCGAAGGGACAATGGGAGCCGTCGGCCTGTAGTTCGTCATCCTTGATAAAGTCGATGCCGCCCTGCACGAGCTCGCGCACCTGCTGCGCGGTTTCCGCGGGCGAGAGCCCCACGCTCGGCTTGATGATCGTGCCGATCAGCGGACCGTGCGCCACGCCCGTGAGCCGCCGCGTGCCTTCGATGCCGAACGCCGGCCCTGGATAGGCCGCCGCGAACGACTCAGGCAGTCGCAGCCCGGTGAGCCTCAGGCCCGACACCTGGCGCAACTCGAACAGATTGCCCGCAATGGTCGACATCAGGTTCGGCAGCGACGCGCCGAAATTCGCGATCGGCCACGAGAGTTCGAGTGTGCAACGCGTGTACCTGTCCGAACGCATGCCGCCGGGCAGGCTCGGCGCGTCCACGGCTTCCAGCACGTCGAGGCGCTCGACCCGCGCGCCCGAGCGCGCCTTCAGCTCGGGGGTTTCGTTTGGCAGTGCGACGAAAGTGCCGCTCGACTGTTCCCCGGCGATGACGTCGGCGGCACGCCGCGGATCATCGCCGGTTTCCAGCCAGTAAGTCGCGTGAATACGTTCGGTCACGGGTGCGATTCCTGTTTCGGGTCAGGTGATGCGGCGAATGCTCTCGGCGATCTCGGCGCGATCGAATACGCCTTTCCAGTCGTCGCGCATGAGGCGCGGCTTGCCGAATTCGATCGCCTTGTTGCACGCGTCGGAGAACGCGCCAGGGATCTCGTTGAAGATCACCGCGCTCAGGATGTTCATGTGGCCGAGCAGGAAGTCGCGCGCGGCTTCCTTGGGCACACCGCGCTGGATGGTCTCGTCCATCGCTTCGCGCATCACGTACAGCAGCGTCGCGCAGACCGTTTCGGAGAGGCCCGGCTCGAGCATGGCCATCTGGTCCACGCTCAGGCGATACGAGCGCAGAATCGGCGCGTAGATCGTTTTCGCCACATCCTCGCCGAGATCGAACGCCGAGTCCGGGCCCTGCATCAGCGCGCTCGTGATCGACTGCTTCGCGTACGCACCGCCGAAATGATCGTGAAGTGACTTTTCATCGACATCGTAGTTAAAGATGATTGGATGACACGGATGCGCAACGAAGTACGTGAGGTCGGGCCGCTCCGGCAGATGGCCCGCGAACGGCGCGGCGGCGTCGAGCGTCATCACCATCGTGCCGGCCTTCAGCATGGGCGAGATCTCGTGGCTCAGCTTGCCGATCAGCGTATCGGGCACGGCGAGGATGACGACCTGCGCGCCATCGAGCGCCGCTTCGACCGACACGCAGTCGATGTTCAGTTCGTCCTTGAGGCGCTTGCGGCCCGCTTCGCCGACTTCCACGTGCGCCACGCGGTAGTCCGACTTCTGCAGGTTGCCCGAAAGGCGGAAGCCCATCTTTCCGCCCGCGCCAAAGAGCGCAATTTTCTCTTTCATGCTCATCCTCCTTGCTAGTCCGTGAGTCCAGCTTCGATCAATTCGCGGCGAGCGCGCGCTCGCGCTCACGCGATGCGCGCGGTTCGCGGGCAAAGGCCAGCGCGAGCACGGCGCTCAGCAGCATCAAGGCGCCGACCACGAACATCGGCGCGTGGTAGGAGCCGGTTGCATCGTGCATGGCGCCTGTCACGTAAGGCGCGACGAAGCCCGCCACATTGCCGACCGTGTTGATGAGCGCGATGCCAGCCGCGGCGCCCGCGCCCGAGAGCGAGCGGGCCGGCAGCGTCCAGAAGCACGGCAGCGCGGCGAACACGGCGCAGGCCGTCACCGTGATGACGGCAATGCTTGCGGCCGGCGACTTCATGTAGAGCGCGACCGGAATGCTCAGCGCGCCGAGCAGCGCAGGAATCCCGACGTGCCAGCCGCGCACGCCGCGGCGCGTGGCGTCGCGGCTCCAGACGAAGAGCGCGATGGCGGCGGGCAGATATGGAACGGCAGTGATGAGCCCCTTCTGGAACACGTTGAAGTGTGTGCCGAACTGCCCTTCGAATCCGCCGATGATGGTCGGCAGGAAAAACGCGAGCGCATAGAGGCCGTAGACGAGCCCGAAGTACATCAGCGAAAACATCCACACGCGCGGGCTCAGCAGGGCCGCTCCCGCATGCGCGCCGTGGTGCACGGCGCCCGCTTCTTTCGTGCGCGCCTCCGCTTCGAGTTCCGCGTTGAGCCACGCCTGTTCGTCGCGTGTGAGCCAGCTCGCCTGCGAGGGACGATCGCTCAGATAGAACCACGCGATCACGCCCACCACGATGGCCGGCAAGGCCACGCCGATGAACATCACGCGCCAGCCCGCCAGGCCAAACAGGCCATGGGCCCCGATGAGCAGCGCGGCGAACGGCGCACCGATCACGATGGTGAGCGGCTGGGCGAGATAGAACAGCGCGAGGATATGGCTGCGATGGCGCTGCGGCACCCAGTTGCTGAGAAAGAGAATCGCGCCGGGGAAAAAGCCCGCTTCCGCCACGCCCAGCAGGAAACGCAGCACATAGAGCGAGGTCGCGCTGTCGACCCACGCGAGCAGCAGCGCGACCACGCCCCACGTCACCATGATGCGCGCGAGCCAGCGGCGCGCGCCGTAGCGATGCAGCGCCAGGTTGCTCGGCACTTCGAGAAAGATGTAGCCGATGAAGAACACGCCCGCAGCGAAACCGAACTGGGCCGCGTCGAGACGGAGGTCGTGCGCCATGCCGTTCGGGCCGGCAAACGAGATCGCGGTGCGGTCGAGGAAATTGATGAAGAACATCAAGGCGACGAACGGCACGAGGCGCAGCGAGACCTTGCGGATCGTCGGACGTTCGAAAGCGGATTCGGCTTTTCCTGAAACGGCTTGCATGCGTTTGCTCCCGCGAGATGATCCGCTGTTAGGGCTACAGATCATATGTGCTGGTATGATGAGTAGACCATCATGACGGAACGACTACACCTGGTATTTCCACCGACATGCGTGCATGCCGCAGCGCTTAAGCGCCGCGGACGCTACGCCAACACCGCGCGCGAAGAGGCAAACACGCAGGCAAACGGACGCAGCATTACCGGAACACCGGGCAACAGCGTGCACGGCGTGGGCGCGTCGGTTTGCCCGTTCAACGTGTATTCGTCGAGGCTCGTCGCGTGCAGCGACGTGTGGATTGCCTCGTCGAATTCGAGCTGAACCTCGCGTGGCTCGCTCGTCAGATTGGCCAGCACGAGTTCGATCGCGCTGTCGGCGTGGCGTACCGCAAGGCACGCGATACGGACGGCATCGCCGCTTCGCGTGACCCGCAAGCGCGCCGCTCCCGCCACGCGAGCCAATGCCTTCGCGACATCGAGAACCGGATAGCGTGCGGGCGTGTCGCCTTCCACATCTTCCACAGCGGCAAGCCCGCGCGGCCCTGTCAAGGCGCCCAGCGTGAGCGTTTCGATTCCCGCGCCTTCGAGCGCCGCCGTGTACCCTGCGAGCCAGGCCGCGCCGAATAACGCGCGCTGGCGCGGATCGTTGGCGGCCATGGCCACGCGTTCGCCTGCGGGATTCGGCATCACGCGCGAACCGTATGGGTTCTGTCGCATGCCGATCGAGACCGGCCCGATCGCGTAGGGCTGGCCGCCGATCAGCGCGCGGCACGAGCGCGCAATGTGGGGAATGGCTTCGAGCGTCTGCATGACGCTGCGGTCGTCGGCGGCGTGCACGATGGGACACGTCGCGTGGGTAACCCAGTCGACCATGTCGAGCGGCGGCCGCTTGCGGTTCAGCTCCGTGAAGTAGCTCAGCATGCCGCCGCCAAGGCGTAGCCTGGGGAACGCACGGCGCGCCTCGCGATAGACCTCGTCGAGCGCGGGACACGGCGGGCTCACGCTGCCCGGCGGGTTCGACTGCCGATGCACGGCCGGGCTCACGACGATGCCCGTCAAGGCGAGGCCCGCCTGATCGATCTGGGCGGCGAGACACGAGAGCTCCGCAGGCGGCGCCTCGACACCGGGCAAGGCAAACTCCAGCACGGCGGGCACGCCGCTTTCGCGCTGCAACTGTGCAAAGCGTTCAAGCTCGGGGACGCCATCGCCCGCAAGCGGGTCGAAGCTCAGCGTCATTTGCTGCGGTCCAAGCTCTGCGAGCAACGCGAGATTCGCGAGCGCCGCTGCGGTATCGTTCGAGGCGATCGCCACGCCGATCGCGGGCATGGTTTCGTGCTGCACGGAATTTCCAGAAGCGATTTCGATCTTGTCGGCCCGCGCCTCTCGTGTGGCTTCTGCTTTCCCCATCGCCTGATGCGTACCGCTCACGCTCAGCGTCACCGTCTGCGCGAACGCCGCGCCCTTTTCCAGCGTATAGGGCCAGGGCAGTTCAAGCGGGCGTGAGTAGGTCTTGAACGAAGCATCGGACCAGTTGCGCTGGTCTTCCATCTCGAACACGTCGCCCGTGAAGGTGCAACGCACCGTCAAGCCGTTCGGCAGATCGTGCTCGATTGCCGCGATGTGCTTGAAGGGCTGCCACGGATCGATCAGCGCCGGGAAGGCCGCGTTTTCACGACGGCCATCGCCGTGCTCCACGCGCGCGGGCGCACCGGCTACGCCGTCGATGGGATGGAGCACGCAAAACCCGCAGCGGGCCGCCAGAAAATCGGCATGCGCGGTGACATCACAACGAAACGTGAGGGCACCGCTGGCTGAACACACCATCGCAAGCGCGTAGCTGAGCGCGTGTCCCTCCGGATTCGCGCAGCGCGCGTCATACGCGACGTGAAAGCCGCTCGCCGTCTCTTCGACGTCGATGCGCTCGATGTCGGGGCGGCACGTGCCCCAGTCCTTGTCCCGCACGAGAAACGACACGGCGCGGATGACTTCGGTGCCTTGATAGCGGATGTCGTGCAATGCGCCGTCGATCAGCCACGCCGACCACGGTCCCGCTTCGAGGCGGCGCGCCGGGGTCACCGACTGCTGCGTGCCGTAGTAGACCGCGTTGTTCATACCCTCGCTCATGACGCCGCCTCTCCCGGCACGACGCTGCGCCCCTCGCGCGCCGAAAGATACGTGGCTTCAACAAGTTCCAGCGTACGCAGATTGTCGCGACCGCTCGTGGCCGGCTCGACGCCGCGCCGCAGGCAATCCACCCAGTGCGACTGGATGCTGAACACGCTGCCCTGGATCGCCACCCAGGGCTCGCTCGTCCATGAGAGCGCACGCGGTGCGACGCTGCGCAGCTCCGTACCCGTACGCGTATGGATCTGCAGCTGGTAGTCGGCGAAGAGCCGCAGTGTGCCCTCCGCGCCGTCGACTTCGATGAGCGTCTGCGGAAAGAGTTCGAGCGGCAACTGCGTCGCGTAGCTGCAATCCACCACGCTGCTCACGCCGTTTTCATGCGCGAGCAGGATCGTCGCGACGTCTTCGCCGCGAATCGATGGGTTCACGCGCGCGGTCGTGGCGCTCACGCGCGCCACGTCGCCGAACAGGAAGCGCGCGACATCGAGAATGTGGATGCCGAGATCTTCGACGATGAAGCGCTCGCCCTGCGCCAGATAGGGCTGACCGCTAAACACATCGTATGCCGAACGAAACGACACGCGCCCCCAGAACGGCTGTCCGATCGCCCCCTCGCGCAGCGCCATTCCCACGGCCTGGATCGCGCTCTGCCAGCGAAAGTTTTCGTGCACCATCAGCGGCACGCCGGCCTCGCGGCACGTTTGCACCATCGCGCGCGCATCGGTGAGCGTGGAGGCGAACGGCTTCTGGCAGATCGTGGCCACGCCGGCCGCCGCCGCCAGCTCCACGAGCGCGCGATGGCTCGGCACGGTGGTCGCGATATCGACGAAGTCGAGCCGCTCTTCGCGCAGCATCGTGGCCGCGTCCGTGTAACGCCGTTCGATGCCAAAGCTGTAGCCGACTTCGTCGAGGCGCGTACGGTTCGCGTCGCACAGCGCCACGATCCGCGCGCCGTCGATGTCCTGCCACGCCTGCAGATGATTGAGCGAGAAGAACCCGCAGCCGATCAACGCGCCCTTCAATTGCGCCGCTGTTGCACTCATCGGTCACGCCCCCGTTGCAGCCTGCTTTTGCAGCGCAAAGCGCTGCTGCGCGCGCCGCTGGATCTGGTCGACGACCACCGCCGCCACGATGACGACGCCCTTGATCACCGTTTGCCAGAAGGAACTCACGCCCATCATCACGAGCCCGTCCGAAAGCATGCCGATCACGAACGCACCGACGATGGTGCCGCCGATCTTGCCGCGTCCGCCCGACATCGACGTGCCACCCAGCACGGCCGCCGCGATCGCGTTGAGTTCGAATGTCTCGCCGCTCATGGGGTGCGAAGCGACCAGTTCCGATGAAATGATCAACCCGACGATCGCCGCGCAGAAACCGGAAAACATATACACGAACATCTTCACGCGATTCACGCGCACACCCGAGAGCTGGGCGGCGCGCTCGTTGGCGCCGACCGCATAGATCTGCCGGCCGAGCGGCGTGCGCGCGGCGATGTACGCGGCGACCACGCCCACCACGACCAGCAGCCATACCGCAAGCGGGATGCCGAGTATCGTCGCGCTGCCGAGCACAGGAAAGCCGCTGGTGCCGTAGGCGGGATTGCCCGTCAGGTTCGGGAAGGTCTCGCCGCCCGAGGACAGCAACGCGGCTCCTCGCGCGATATAGAGCGTGCCGAGCGTCGCGATGAACGGCGCGACGTTCAGCCGGGTGATGAGCAGGCCGTTGATCGCGCCTACCAGTACGCCCACGAGCAGCGCCACGACGATCACGGCGGGCACGCTCAGAAAGAGCGTGTACTCGCTGCCGACGGGAATGCCCTTGAGGATGAGCCCGCCTGCCACCATGCCCGTCAGGCCCACGACCGAGCCCACCGAAAGGTCGATGCCGCCCGCCACGATCACGAACGTCATGCCGATCGCGAGGAAGGCATTGAGCGCGACGTGCCGCGACATGATGAGCAGGTTCTCGATGCTCAGAAAGTTGTGGGCAGCGAACGAAAAGAAGACCACGACCGCGAACAATGCGATGAACGTACGCAGCTTCAGCAGCAGGAGCAGCGGCGCCTCGCTGAAGCTCGCTCCGGGTGCCGTGCTCTTGATGGCCAGCGACATGAATGCTCTCCAGATGAATGCAGGCTAAACGTTGGAACCGTGACAACCATTGAACGCGCGTGCTCAGGCCGCCTGTTCGTGCGCCGTCCTGTGCCCGACTGCAGAGGCGGCGACGAGCGCGTCCTGCGTAGCGTCGGCGGCATCGAATTCAGCGGTGACACGGCCGTTCGACATCACGAGAATGCGATCGGACAAGGCCATCACCTCTTCCAGATCGGACGTGACGAACAGCACGCCCAGTCCCCGGCCGGCCAGGTCGCGCATGACCCTGAAAATGTCCGCCTTCGCGCCAACGTCGATGCCGCGGCTGGGCTCGTCCATCAGCAGGACTTTTGGCGTGGTCATCAGCGCACGCGCGATCACCACCTTCTGCTGATTGCCGCCGGAGAGCGAGCTGACCGCCAGCCGCCAGTCGGCCACCTTGATCGCGAGGTCGCGAATGTAGTCGAGCACCGAGCGCTGCTCGCGCCGCGGATCGATATGAAAACCTCGCGCATGGGCCGCGAGACTCGAGAGCGTCATGTTCTCGCCAATCGACATGATGGGCAGCAGCGCGTCGGCCTTGCGGTCCTCCGGAATGAGCGCAAGGCCCTGTGCGACGCGTCCCGCGATCGGCTTGCCGTCGAGCGCCTTGCCGTCCAGCACGACGCTGCCGGTTGCGTGAGGATGCACGCCCAGAATGCATTCGAAGAGCTCGGAGCGCCCCGCCCCCATCAGTCCGTAGATGCCGACGATCTCGCCCGCGTGCAGCGACAGCGAGACGTGATCCACGAGCAAGCCACTGCCCTTGCGCGGCAGCGTGACGTCGCGCAGCGTCAGCACCTCGGCGCCGCGCGTGTGGCCGACGGGGCGTGAGAAGTCCTTCGTTTCGCGGCCCACCATTTGCCGCACGATCCACGGCACGTCGATCTGCGCCATCGGTTGATGGCCCGTGATGAGGCCGTCGCGCAGCACCGTGATGTAGTCGCCGATCCTGACCAGTTCTTCGAGCCGGTGCGAGATGTAGACGATCGACACGCCCTGCGCCTTCAACTCCGCAATCACGCGAAACAGCACGGCCACCTCTGCCGCGCTGAGCGCCGAGGTGGGTTCGTCGAGGATCAGCACGCGCGCGTCGTGGGCGAGCGCCTTCGCGATCTCCACGAGCTGCTGCTGCCCGATGCGCAGATCCTCGACCAGCGTGTCGGGGCTGAGGTCGAGTTCGAGCCGCGCGAGCAACGCGCGTACTTTCTCGCGCTGCGCGTCGGCGTCGATATCGATGCCGACGCGCGTGATTTCGTGCGCGATGAAGATGTTCTCGGCGATCGTGAGATTCGGAAACAGGTTGAGTTCCTGAAAGACGATGCCGATACCGTGGCGCAGTGCCTCTGCGCTGCTAGCCGGTGCGACAGGCTTGCCGTCCAGCACGAGCCTCCCGCTGGTCGGCTGCTCCGCGCCCGCGATGATCTTCATGAGCGTGGATTTTCCCGCGCCGTTCTCGCCCACGAGCACGTTGACTGCGCCACGGCGCACCGAGAAGTTCACGCCCTTCAGGGCAACCGTGCCGGGATAGACCTTGGTGACGTCCTCGACCTGGAGGATCACGTCCGCATTGCTCGCATCGGTCATGACTTGCCTCCGACCGTGACCGCGAGCGGCACGATCTCCGGCTGGTCGCTCGACGAGTCGTACGAGAACGCACCCGTCACCGTAATCGGCTTGCCTTTCAGATCGTTGCGCGGCAGCGGCTTCATGACGTGATTCGCCGCATACGCATTGAGCGCCGTGCCAAACTGCGCATACTCGATCTGGTTGCGGAAATTGCTGAACGAAATGAAATCGAGCGAATCGCGCAGCGTGGTGCCGAGCACCGTCGGGCCGATGTCGACGATCACGCTGGCCTGCCCGCTGCCATCGACGTCCACGCCCACGGTGCCCTGGCTCGACTGCGTGTCCACGTCCACGATGGTGCCGTGCAGCGTGGTCGGAAAATTCCATGGCGCGCCATCGTCCTTGCCGCGGTAGCCGTACTTGTGGCCGGCGGCGTCGGGGTCCGCCTTGATCGCGTCGCGCAGCGTGCGATAGTCCACCGCGCGTTTCTCGATGTCGGGCACGATCTTCGTACTCCACATCGACGCCACCATGGCGTTCGGGTCGTAGCCCGCCGACGCGTAGTTGTCGTGCGATCCACCCGAGCCCTGCAGGTCGCTGTTCTTCACCAGCTTGCAGCCGTGCAGCGCGCCGCCCAACACGGCGGCCACCACGACAATGACCGCGTACCGAAGCACTCCCATGCATAACCCCATGTGGTTACGGATGTCGTTGCGGAGCGCGCCGCGTTCCGCTCGTACGATGCTCGTGCTGCCGATGCGCGCCTTAACGCAAGGCGAACATGTCGAGCTTGCTGGCGTTCGTCTTCGTGATGAGCGAGCAGTTGATGAGCTGCTTTTCGGGCTTGCCCGTCGCGCCGGTCTTCAGATACTTGTCGGCCTGATCGACGGCGTCCGTGGCCGCCTCGGCCGCCGGCTGCAGTACCGTTGCGCGGATGTCGCCGCGCTTGATCGCGTCGCGCACGTCGTTGCTGCCGTCGAAGCCCACGACGATGATGTCGTTGCGCTTCGCGGCTTTCAGCGCGGCTGTCGCGCCCATCGCCATGGTGTCGTTGCCGGCTATCACGCCCTTGATGTCGGGGTGACTCTGCAGGATCGATTCCATCACCGTATAGGCTTCAGTCTGACTCCAGTTCGCCGATTGACGCTCGACCATCTTCATGTTCGAAAACTGGTCGATCACGTCGTGATAGCCCTTCGAGCGGATGCCGGCATTGATATCCGCCTCGCGGCCGACGAGCTCCACGTAATTGCCTTTCTCGCCCATCGCCTTGACGAAGGCGCGCGCGCCGAGCTGCGCACCCTGGTAGTTATTCGAAACGATCTGCGAGACCGCGATGCCGGTCGCGTTGATTTCACGATCGATCAGGAACGCCGGAATTTTCGCGTCCTTCGCCTTCTTGACTGCGGCGATGGACGCCTCCGAACCGGCGTTGTCGAGAATGATCGCCTTGGCCCCGCGGGCGATGGCGGTGTCGATGAGTTGCGATTGCTTGTTGGCGTCGTCGTCGTGGACCAGCACGATGGTGTCGTAGCCGAGCGCCTTGGCGCGCGCGTTCGCCGTGTCGGCTTCCGCCTTGAAGAAGGGATTGTCGTGAGAGGGGGTGATGATGGCGATGAGATTGGCCGCTTGCGCGACGCCCGCCGTGCCGAGAACCGCAAATGACATCAACGTCGACGCAAGCCAACGCCTGGGTGCCTTCATGATGCTGTCTCCTGTCTGGTTAAACGCCTTTGTCTGACTACAACCAGCTGACGGTCGTGATTGCTTACTCATCACTTATGCCGTCATGATGTCATCATACCAGCAGGCAGGAGCTCCGCTATGTTTTTAGATCCAGGGTTTTCTCTCATCTCGCACAAGTGGCAGAATCGGCACTTATCTCCTGCCCAGGTTAAAGATTGATGGGTCCCGGGCCCGCTCGGCGCGCAGCCCGCTTGCGCGCCCATCGCGCGCCTTCTACTCCTTTTACTCCTCTTCCCGCTTCCGGCCTGAAATGAAGTCCCATCGGCATCCCATCTTCACGGCGCTGCTCGCGGCGGCCCTGTTCGGCATCACCACACCGCTCGCCAAGGCGCTGCTCGGCAGCGTGTCGCCGTTCATGCTCGCGGGCCTCTTCTATCTCGGCAGCGGCTCGGGACTCGCGGTCGTCCTGCTGATACGGCGTCTCCTGGCGCGCCGCGGCGACGCAACCGCCACCCAGGAGCCCGCACACGACCTGCTGCGCCTCGCCGAACTACCATGGCTTGCCGGTGCGATCGCCGCGGGCGGCGTGGCGGCGCCCGCCCTGCTCATGCTCGGCCTGAACACCACGCCCGCCGCCACCAGCGCGCTGCTGCTGAACCTCGAGGGCGTGCTGACGGCGCTCATCGCCTGGGTCTGCTTTCGGGAAAACTTCGACGCGCAGATCGCGCTAGGCATGCTGGCGATCGTGGCGGGCGGCGTGCTGCTCTCGTGGCCCGGCGCGCACGCCGGCGCCGTGTCCGGCATCGCGCCCGGTGCGCTGCTCGTCGCGCTCGCGTGCCTGTGCTGGGCCATCGACAACAACCTCACGCGCAAGGTCTCGACCAACGACGCGATGGTCGTGGCCTGCACCAAGGGGCTCGTGGCCGGGCCGGTGAATATCGGCATTGCGCTCGCGGCGGGCGCGCACTGGCCCGCCTGGCAGGCGGTGAGCGGCGCCATGGCCGTGGGTTTTGCGGGCTATGGCGTGAGCCTCGTGCTGTTCGTCGTCTCGCTGCGCCATCTCGGCACGGCGCGCACCGGAGCCTATTTCTCCGTGGCGCCGCTCTTCGGCGTGGCGCTGTCACTGCTGCTGTGGCCGGAGCGCCCGGCGCTCGCCTTCTGGCTCGCGCTCGCGCTGATGGCGTTCGGCGTGTGGCTGCACGTGCGCGAACGTCACGACCACACGCACACGCACGAACCGCTAGAGCACACCCACGCGCACCGGCACGACGAACACCATCAGCACGAGCACGATTTCGCGTGGGACGGCTCGGAGCCGCACACGCATGCGCACCGTCACGCGCCGATCACCCATAGCCACGCGCACTACCCCGACGTGCATCATCGGCACGCGCATTGAGGGCGGCACGAGCCGCAGCCGCTGCCGGCGCAAACGAGGTCAGGATTTCCCAGGACCGCCGCGCGTGGCGCGCGCACGATGCACGCGTCACACAACACGAAGGAGGCAAGTGCGATGGCTACCGTCTACCGGGACATTCCCGTTGAAGCCTCGGCGCAGGACGTCTGGGCCGCGCTGCGCGATCCCGCCAACGTCGACCGCGTGTTCGCCGGCGTGCTGACCGATGCGCGCATGGAAAACGACGTGCGATGGGTGACGTTCGCCGACGGCACCGTGATCGAGGAGCGCGTGATCGGCGTCGACGACGCCCGCATGCGCCTCGCCTACACCGTGTGCGGCGGACGTTTCGAGCATCATCATGCGACGCTTCAGGTGGTGCCGGACTCATCCGCTTCGCCCCAACGTTGCCGCGTGGTCTGGATCAGCGACTTCAAGCCCGACGAGCGGATCCAGATGGTCGAGCCGCTCACGGATGCGGGCTGCGCGGCCCTCAAGCGCAATCTCGCCTGGCGCTGAGGGTGGTCGCCGGGCAGTAGCAGCCTGATGAAAACCAGGCACGCGCGCTCGGGCTTCTGCGCCGCGCGCCCTGGAGACCGGTGTCGTTCATGTTAATGGCCGGATTCTTTTTGCGTTTGCGCGGGCCAAATTCGATTGCCGAAGGCGGGCTTGACAGTTAGTTGCACAACACTGCCGCGGCCAGGCTGACAAAAGGCACGACCCAGGCGTCGTGCTGCCGCGAGACACACTGTGCGACGGCGCCCATACCGGCACGCCAATTGCGATCACAATGGTGCCAGATGACTCGACACCGGGAGCCGCAATGCGGGTAGGTAAATTAACGTCGACCGTGCACTGCATCGCTGTCTGCGCGGGCCTTGCTGGAACACCGGCTGCGCACGCCGCCGGCACCTTCGACGGCGACTGGAACGTGACGCTCACGTGCCCCAAGGGCGCCGGCGATACGCCGGGCTACCGCTATCAATTTCCCGCCGAAATCCAGCAAAACGTCCTGCACGGCGAACATGGCGAACGGGACACCAGTGGCTGGCTCACGCTGGACGGCAAGCTCGAACCAGACGGGTCGGCCACGCTCGTCGCCCAGGGTCTGACTGCCACAGCGCCCCACGTCAACAATCGCGCGCCCTATTCGTATGAAGTCAGCGCGCAGTTCGACGCGACTTCAGGCAGCGGCTCGCGCACGACCGCACGCAAATGCGACTTTGTGTTCGTAAAGGAATGACCGGCGAGGATGGCTGGCCGCCCGCGCAAACCGGCGCCAGAAAAGAAAAAGCCCGCTGAGAGAGCGGGCTGAATCCATATCAGGAGACATGGAGGAGACGGGTTAAGTATAGGGTTTCCCCTTAGACTGTGCAACTGTTTTTTTTCACGATCTTGCCGCCGCCTGCCTCGGCCTCAATCTGCGCGCTTTTCCCGCTGGACCGCGCCGAAATGGAACGCGAGAAAAAGCCCCATGACGAGCCCGCCCGCCAGCAGCGCGACGACGTCCTCGCGCGTTGCAGGCTGCTGAAGACGTCCGGTGCCCAGCGCGATTGCGATCGCGATATTCACGAAGCCCCAAACCACATTCACGATGGGCGAAGAGTCGCCCCGCCCGCGCGGACGGGCGAAGGGGCTGGGAAAAGGCAGCCCCTGCAGGCCGGAAGCCAGATGCGGGATCGCGTTGCAAAAGAACGCGCCAGCGAAAAAGAGCCACACGTACGGCATGTCGTAACCTCGAACGTTCAAACGGGAAAGGTAAGCGGGATGGCGGCAGCGGCGGCGCGCGCCACGCCGAAATGCGAGGATGTCCTCGCAAATCATGGTAGAGAGTAACCTCGCGTAAGTCAATCGATCGTCAAGCGGTCGGCGCGCGTCCGTGCCTTCTTGCGCCTGGCAGCGAAAGGCGTCCCGCATGCTAATATGCGAGGAATCCCTCTCATATCCTCGCATTTGAAGATCACGCCATGACGTCCACCACGCCAGTTGCGGAAACCGCGCGCCCCACCGAGCCCAAACGCGAGCGGGGCCGCCAGCGCGTGGCCGCGATCATGGACGCCGCCGTCGCCGTGTTCACGGAGAAGGGTTACGACGCCGCCACCATGACCGAAATTGCAGCGCGCTCGTCGACGGCGATCGGCTCGCTGTACCGTTTCTTTCCGACCAAGGAGGCGCTGGCCGAAGCGCTTTTGCTGCGCTACGCCCAGCAGGCAAAGAACGGACTCGCCGAACTGGGCCAACAGGTTCCGGAGATGACGCTCGAGGCCGTCGCCGATGCGCTCGTCGATTTCGTGCTGCTGTTGCAGTCGCAGCGCAGCTTTGCCGCTGCACTCGTCGACGCCCGCAGCGGCAGCGACGACCACCGCAAGCGCTTTCGCGAAGCGATGCGCGGCGGCGTTGCCGACATCCTGAGCCGCGCGATCGCGCATCTCAAGCCGGCCAGGGCAAAAGTCATGGCGATCGTGCTGATCCACATGCTCAAGGGCGTCGCCGGTGTTGCCAACGAAGACCCATCGGCGCGCGCCGTGCTGATGGCCGAACTGCGCGACCTCGTGCGCCTGTACCTCGTTTCGGCTGCGGAGCGCGCCAAAGGCAAATAGCCTGCCGCCGGGACAAGCGGCTTCCGACGCGCATGATCTTTGTGCGCTACCATCGCTGCATGTCCGAACCATCGCTACCCGCACGCGCGGCTGCCGTGCCGCTTACCGACACGGCGCAGCCCCCAGGCCCCTACGCCACCGCATTGGCGGGTGTCATCGCGCTGCTCGCGTGGGGCGCGCTCGCGGCGCAAACCGACATGACGATCCAGCGCATGGTGCTGCGCGGCTTCGACACGTTCGAGGCCATCGGCAGGCTTTCGGCTTACCTCACCAATCTCACGGTGTTACTCGTCGCGCTCACCTTCACGTGCATCGCGCTGCGCGTGCGCACGTGGCCGGCACGCCTGCTCCGCGCTCCGGGCGCCGTGAGTGCGGTCACGGTGTATATCGTCTTCGTTGGCATTGCTTATAATCTGCTGCTGCGGCATCTCTGGACGCCGCACGGTTATCGCGCGCTGCTCAACGAGAGCCTGCATAGCCTGATCCCGCTGCTATGCGCGGCATATTGGCTGCTGTTCGTGCCGCGCTTCACCCTCACTGCTCGCGACCGCCTCGCCTGGCTCGCCTATCCGCTGGGCTACCTTGTCGTCACCTTCTGGCGCGGCAGCGAGACCGACTTCTACCCCTATCCCTTCATCGACGTCGCTCAGCTCGGCTATGCGCACGTGCTCGTCAACAGCGCCTTGCTGCTCGCCGCTTTCATGGTGCTGATGGCGGTCTTCGTGACGATCAACGCGCGCAGGCGCCCTGCCATCGTGGCAAACGAAGGCCTCGGCGCAACCGACCTGCAGCGCCCTGACTAACTCCCGGCTTCCCGATCGATCCCATGCCCGTCTATATCGCCCTGCTACGCGCCGTGAATGTCGGCGGAACCGGCAAGCTGCCCATGCCCGAACTTCGCGGCATGTGCGAAGCACTCGGGTTCACGCAAGTGCGTACCTATATCGCGAGCGGCAACGTGGTGTTCGAGAGCCGGCTGGCCGAAGCGTCGGTGAAAACGAAGCTCGAGCAGAGCCTCGAGGCTTATGCGGGCAAACCCGTTGGCGTGGTGGTGCGTACTGCCGCGGAACTGGCCACCGTGTTGCAGGGCAACCCGTTTCCCGCTGCCGCGCCGGATCGCACCGTCGCGATCTTTCTCGACACGCCGCCGCCCGACAACGCATTCGACAACGTGAGCGGCCAGCAGGCGGAAGAATTCCAGCTGGGCGAGCGCGAGATCTACGTGTTTTACAAGGACGGTATCGGGCGCTCGAAGCTCAGGATCGCCGCGGCGAAGGCCGGAACGGCGCGCAACATGAATACCGTGGCGAAGCTGCTGGAGCTGGCGCAAGCGTGAGCCGCCCTTGACTTGCGCTGCGCATCGCAACACCTGCCTGCCACAGATCGCCTCGGCGTACGTCACCCCCTGCCGGTCGCCGCCGTCAAAGTCCCCTGCCGAGCCTCCCCACGCGCGTTCGCCGGATCGCCTTCGCTCGTATCGTGCAGGCGGTCCGGAATGAACAGCGCCGTCACGCCGCTCAGGAAAAACACCGCGCCGACCACAAGAAAGCCCATGCCGATCGAAAACTGCGTCGCGATATAGCCGATCACGACAGGCGCCGCGCCCGAACAGAAGCGTCCCACGTTATACGAACCGCCCACCGCCGTGCCGCGAATGCGCGTTTCGAAGCTCTCCGACATGAACGTGCCGATCGTGCCGAGCGGCACGCCGTAGAGAAAGCCGAATACGAGCATCAGCCACGCAATGTTCTCGCGGGTGTGGAACAGCACGATCACGGGCAGAAAGACGGCCGCACCGATACAGCCCAGCACATACACGTCGCGCCGGCTCCAGCGGTCGCCCAGCCAGCCCGCCACGATCTTGCCGATGAACGCCACGACCCACGTCGCGGTCATGTACCCCGTCATCGAGCTGAATTTGATGTGCAATTCGCTTTCCAGATACGTCGGCAACCAGTTGTTCAAGCCGTAGAATCCGGAAAGCGCAAACACCGAAGCGAGCGACCAGAAGATGAACATCCGGCGCGCCTCGCGGTCCGCGAAAATCAATGCGTAGCGGTTGTCGTGCCAGCGGCGGCCGCTCGGGCGGGCCGCGGCCTCGCTCATGCGCCAGCTCGGCGGCTCGGGCACGAAGAAGCGAATCGCCACCGCGAGCAGTACGGGCGCCGCCGCCACATAAAACAGCGTGCGCCAGCCGTAGTGCGGCAGGATCCAGGTGCTGAGCGCGATTACCGTGATATAGCCCGCGGAAATCGCCGTTTGCAGCACGCCGAGTATCAGCGAGCGCCGCGCCATGGGCACGTATTCGGCCACGAGCGTGCTCACCAGCACCATGCAGCCAATACCCATCGAGCTGATGAAGCGCACGACCGCGAATTCCAGGAAGCTGTGCGTGAAACCGAGCAGCCCGGCACCCACCGAGAACAGCATCATCGCCCAGACCACCACGCGCACGCGCCCGAACGAATCGCTCGCCCAGCCGCCGAGAATCCCGCCAATCGCCATGCCGAGCAGCGTCAGGCTGCCGAGCGCGCCCGCCTCGACATTGGTCAAGCCGAATTCGCTCTTGATGCGCGAGAGTGTGAGGCCGTACATCATGACGTCCGCGCCGTCGACCAGCAGCGCGAGATAGCCGAGCGCGAAGACGAGCAGCCAGCGATTGGCGGTTACGGTGGATGTCGTTGGGTTCATCGACAAGGGTCCTGCAATCAGGGGCTCGAATGGGCTGCGCAAGACATGCCGTGCGCGACGAGCGCAGGCACGAGGAACGCGCCGAGCAGCAGGCCCGTTTCCTCGTGTTGCGCGGTGTACCAGCCCTCCACGTGCGTCAGGTTCATCGTCCCGACGCAACGGCCGTTATAGGCAACCGGTATGTTCAGTATCGAGCCTAGCCCCATCGCCGTCATGACCGCGTGATCGTCGAAGGCTTCGCGCAGCCCCGCTGGCGTCGTGGCGCGAAACGGTTCGAGATCCGAAAGAATGCGCTGCGCCCAGGGCGTGCCGCTCTTCCGCTTGCGGCCGCCCGGCGGGTAGACGTCGGGCATGTTCGTGAACATGCGCGCCACCTCCTGGTTCCCGGCGTCGTAGGCCATGATCGTGAAGAGGCGAAAGCCGATGGCTTCGGCGGCAACGGCGCACACTTCGCGGAAAATCGCGTCCGGTTGCCCGGGCTGGCGCATGACGTGCGAAAGGCGCGCAAGCGCGGCAAGTTCGCGTTGCAGCGCGTAGGGTTCGTTCGCGAGGGAGAGGGGCGTTTGCATGGGACGTACGAGAGTGAGAGTGGCGAGCGCTCAGCCGCGCAGCCCGTCGCGGGCGAGCGGCTTGTGCGCGTCGAAGTCCGCCTGCGCGCCGCTCGCCTCGATGTCTTCAAGCGAGCGATTGCGGGTTTCGATGCCGAGGAAGAACACGACGCAAGCGCCCGCCAGCAATACGGCGGTCGTCATGGCGAACACGCCGAAGAAGCCGAACGCCGGATACACGAGACCGACCAGAATCGGCGCGCTCACCGAGCCGATACGACCGAACGAAGACGACGATCCCGTACCGGTCGTGCGTACCGCCGTCGGGAAAACCTCCGGCGTATAGGCATAGACGCCCGCAAACGCGCCGTTCATGAAGAACGAGAGGCACACGCCCGCCACCGTGATCTGCACGCCCGTATGCGAGAAAGCCAGTGCGATTGCGGCGAGCCCACCGAGCGTCATGTAAGAGGCCACGACGCCCTTGCGGCCGATCCGCTCATTGAGCCACGCCGCCGAGAAATAGCCGGGAATCTGCGCACCATAAATGGCAATCGAATAACCGAAGCTCTTGGTGAGCGTCAGGCCTTCCTTGACGAGCAGGCTCGGAATCCAGGAAAAGAACGAGTAGTACGCGAACGCCACGGAGAACCACATCAGCCAGCTCACCGCCGTCGTGCCCACGAGCCGGCGTGAGAACAACGTCAGCACGTTTTGCAGTGCACTGCCGCTGCCTTGCGCCGCGGCGGGAATCGCGCCCACCGAGCCCAGCGGCGCCAGCGCAATGCCCTCCTGCTCGTAGCGAGACTCGATCGCCCGCACGATGCTGTCGGCTTCGGCGGAGCGTCCGCGGCTTTCGAGCCAGCGCGGCGACTCGGGCAACGTCCGGCGCCACCAGAGCAGCATCACGACCGGCAGCGAGGTTAGCACGGCGAGATAGCGCCAGCCGTCTGAGAAATTGCGCACGACGGTATAGCCAAGAATCGACGAACTTAGATATCCGAACGACATGAAGCCGACGAGCGCGCCGCAGAACATGCCGCGATAGCGCCGCGGCACGAATTCCGCGAGGAACGGTGCGATGACGACCGTCTCAGCGCCCGAACCGAAGCCCGCGAGCATGCGCAGCGCGAAAAACGTGTGCCAGTCGTGCGCGGTGGCGCTCGCCATGGACGCCGCGCAATAGATTGCCAGCGCGCTCATCATGATGCGGCGGCGGCCAATCACGTCGGCCAGCACGCCCGAGAGAAACGCGCCAAAAAAGTAGCCGATATACGTGCTGCTGGCGACGAGTCCCGTTTCGGCGCTCGTCAAATGCCACAGCTTGCTCACCACCGGCAGCAAAAAGGCGAGCGACGACGAGTCCAGCCCGTCGAACATATAGCCGAGCCCGCCGATCAGCAGCAGTTTGCGATGGAAGCCCGCGAGCGGCAGTCGTTCGAGTCGGGCGGCGACGTTGGACATGGTGGGTCGGTTCCGGTTGAGCGTGGCGCGTGGTCAGCGGCCGATCGCATAGGCCTGCATCTGGCGCGGCGTGGCCGCGCCGCGCATGAGTCCGTTGCGCATGCCCACCGCGCACACGCGCCCGAGCCCCCATGGCTCGGCCACCGTGAGATCGTGCCCGCGCGAGCGCAATTCGGCGAGCGTGGCTTCGGGAAAGCGCGACTCGGCCGACATCTTGCCGAGCTGCATCGAGCGCGGATAAAACGAGCCGGGGAAATGCGCGGTCTGGAACGAGGGCGCGTCCACGGCGGCCTGCAGGTTCATGCCCGCATGCACGTGCCGCAGGAACAGCTGCATCGACCATTGATCCTGCTGGTCGCCGCCCGGCGTGCCGAACGCCGCATAGGGCTTGCCCTCGCGCGTGACGAGCGTGGGCGAGAGGGTCGTGCGTGGACGCCGGCCCGGCCCGAGCGACGAAGGCAGGCCCTCTTCCATCCAGAACATCTGCGCGCGCGTGGTGACGTTGAAGCCGAGGCCGGGCACCGCGGGCGACGCCTGCAGCCAGCCGCCCGACGGCGTGGCCGAGACCATGTTGCCCCAGCGATCGACCACGTCGAGGTGCACGGTATCGCCGCGCAATTCGGGCAGCGGTGCGAACGTCGGCTCGCCCTGCCCGAAGCCGCCCGGCTGCTGCCGGCCCGCGTTGGCGAGAATGCGCGCTGCCCGCGCCTCGCTGTCGAGAAGCGGCCCGGGGCGGAATTCGAACGAGGCCTTGTGCGGATCGACGAGACGGCGGCGCGCGTCGTTGTACGCGTCGCTCAGCAGCGTTCCCATCGGCACGTCGGCAAAGCGTGGATCGCCATAGAACACGTCGCGATCGGCAAACGCGAGCTTCGACGTTTCGATGACCGTGTGCACGAAATCCGCACCGAGCGGATCCATCGCGCCCAGATCGAAGCCCTTGAGCAGCGCGAGTTGTTGCAGGAACATCGGCCCCTGGCCCCACGGTCCTGTTTTGTGCACGCGCAGGCCCGCGTAGTCGTACGAGAGCGCTTCCTCGTAGGTGGGCTCCCAGCGTGCGAGATCGTCCGCATCGAGCAGGCCGCGATTGCGAAGACCGGAGGTGTCGAGCACGTCGGTCGAGCGGAAATACTGGTCGATCGCGTCGGCCACGAAGCCGCGGTAGAACGCCGAGCGCGCGAGTTCGCACTGCTCCGCGCGGTCGCTTTTCGCGCTCGCCTCCCGCAGGATGCGGCGGTACGTGGCGGCAATGGCGGGATTGGCGAACAGCGCGTTCGGCGCGGGGGCGTCGCCGTCGCGCAGCCATTGCTCGGCGGAGGTCGTCCATTCGCTGAGGAAGAAGTCCTTGATCGCGAGAATCGACGCGCACATGCGCGGCAGCACGGGGTAGCCGTTCTCCGCGTAGCCGATCGCGTAGCTCAGCACGTCTTCGAGCGGCAGTTGCCCGTAGTCGCGCAGCATCGTCATCCATGCGCCGAACGCGCCCGGCACCACGGCGGGCAGCAGGCCGGTGCCCGGCACGACTTCGAGCCCAAGCGCGCGCATGCGTTCGATCGTCATGGCCGCCGGCGTCACCCCCTGGCCGCACAGCACGCGCACGCGGTCTTCCCGCGCGCTGTAGAACACGACGGGCAACTCGCCGCCGGGACCGTTGAGATGCGGCTCGACGATCTGCAGCACGAAGCCGGCCGCCGCCGCCGCGTCGAACGCGTTGCCGCCCTTCTCGAGCACCGCCATCGCCGACGCACTCGCGAGCCAATGCGTGGACGCCACCATCCCGAAGGTCCCGAGCAGCTCCGGCCGCGTTGTAAACGACATCTTCCACTCCCTGTGTGAAAGGTTCGACGGGTGGGCGAACCATTCATGATTGGTTCCAAAACCTTTCACGCTCAGCTTACGAAGGAAGAATCTCGGCCGCACCCGGTGTTAACCCTGCAATATCCACGGAATCCTGTGGACTTTGTCGATTTTGACGAGCGCACGGTGGCGCGCCGCAACACAGCTGCTAGAATCGAACCAATTCAAATTGGTCCACGCTACATCATGGAAAGGTCCGCGCTCGACCACCTGCTTGCCTACATCGCACAACACCGCCTGAAAGACGGCGACGCGTTGCCTCCCGAACGCAAGCTCGCCGAGGACCTCGGCGTGAGCCGCCGTGAACTGCGCGAGGCGCTTGCTTCGCTGGAAGCGTCGGGTCGAATCTGGCGCGGCGTGGGGCGCGGCACGTATCTGGGCGCGCGGCCGCTGAAGTTCGCGCCCACGCTGCGCGGCCTGCGCTCGCGTACGAGCCCGGCCGACATTGCGGAGATGCGCCTCATGTTCGAACCGGCGTTAGCCGGTCTTGCCGCCGCCAAGGCCACGCCCGAGGATCTGGCCGAACTGGAGAAGTGCGCAAAACGGAACGCGACGTCGAAAACCGATGAGGAGTGGCAACTATGGGACCAGCGCTTTCACCTGCTGATCGCCCAGGCCTCGCGCAACCCCGCGATCATTGCCCTCATGGAAGTGATCAACGGCATGCGGATCAAGCCGACCCAGCGTGAAAAGACCACGGATCAGACCACGCGCCATCATTTCGCGCAGCAGCACCAGTCCATCGTCGATGCGATTCTCGCCCGCGACGGCGAAACCGCCGCGCGTTGCATGCGCGAGCATCTGCTGAAGGTGCAGGGATACGGCTCGCCGCATTGACGGAAGAAGCTTCTGCGTTTCACGCGTTCACTTCACGGTGGAAGCCGCCGCCTTGCACGTGATGGCATCCTGATCGCCCGTGCCGCCGCTGCAGCCGATCGCACCGATCACCTTGCCGTCCTCGACCAACGGAAAGCCGCCGGGCGAAGCCACGAGGTCCGGCACGAGCGTGGCAACATAGGCATGACCGCTCTCGAACTGGTTATAGAAAACGCGGGTCTCGCGGCGAAAGCGCGCGGACGTGCGCGCCTTGTTCTGCGAAATCTCGACGGAGGCGTATTGCGCGCCATCCATGCGCTCGAAGGCAACGAGATCGCCATGCGGATCGACCACGGCGATGTTCATTTTCCAGTCGTGCCTGCGCGCCTCGGCTTCGGCAAGCGCAAGCAGATGCTTCGCCGCATCGAGCCCGATAGGCGAACCGTAAGGAATGTCGTAAGGCATGCGCTCGGGAACCTCAGCCGCTGGCGGCGCAGAAGCTGACGTTTGAGCCTGCACGGAGGTTACAAAGACGAGACAGGCCGCGCCTGCGATCTGAACAGAGTGATGCATTGCACACCCTCCTTCATCGGCGGACCCAAGGCGTTACGCGCGTGCGGCCCTCGCAGCCAACATACTCGCGCGATACGCCGTGTGCAAGGCCGATGGATCAGCCCTCCTTACCATCGACACGCGGCGCAACGAGCCAGCCCGCGTAGCGATAACAGTAAGCCGCGAACGCAACGACCCAGCATGCGCCCGACGCTTCGATCCAGAATGTGAGCCACTGCGGCGCGAGCCAGGGTCCCACCACGCGAATCAGCGCGGCGAGCACGAGCAACACATAGCAGGCGGTATCGAAGCCGCCCGCCACCAGCTTGCGGCCCGTATGTCCGCGCGCCGTGCGTGTGATCATCGCCATGATCGCGCAGCCGATCGCGCCCACCGTGAACGCGTGAATGGCGAGCGTATGCGCGACTGAACCCATTGCGGCGAGCCCGAGCAGCACGAAACCGACGGGTATCCAGGCATAGGCGACGTGCAGGATAGTCAGGATCGGGCGGTTGCCGACGCGCCACGAACGCCACCCGCAGATCCGCACGCCTTGTGCGCACGCCGCCGCGAACGCGGCGATCGCCACGAGCACGCCGGAGCCGAGCGCGGCGTCGAGCACGAACGCCAGCGCGCTGAGCGGCATCACCGCGCGCTCGATCGCGTTCCAGCGCTGCGCCGCGTAGTTGGGCACGGCATTGGCCGTGAACGACGGGATGATGCGCCCGCCGATGATCGTGATGAACAGCACCAGCATGCCCACGGCGAGATACGCGCTGTGCAGCGTCCAGTCCGCGCGGCCGGCCAGCATCGAAAGATGAAATGCTACGTTGAGCGCGGCGAGCATGCCGAGCGCGACCGGCAAGAAGATGTTGTGGCTGTTCTTTGCGCCGATGAGCACGCGCAGCAGCACGAGCGCGCAGGCGGGGAGAAAGAGGCTGTCGACCACGGCGGCGACGCCAGACGGTGCGTAGGCAACGGTGATGCGCCCGGCGAGCCACAGCAGCCACAGCGCCGCCAGCGACTTGCCCTGCGCCGGCGTGACCGACGTCCACGCGCGCACGGCGGTCAGCAAAAAGCCCGCCACGATCGCTGCGCCGAAGCCGAAAATCATTTCGTGGGCGTGCCAGAACATGCCGGGCAAGTACGAACTGAAACCCGGCAACGGATGACCGGCATACGCGGCCATCCAGGCCAGCAGCGCCGCGCCGCCAAAGAGCGCGCCACCAAGGTAGAACGGCCGGAAGCCGAGCGCCCACAGCGCGAAACCGCCGCGGGCCGCGGGGGTGGGTTCTTCGATTCGAAAGACGGTCATGATCGCTCTCGCCAATACATTCATTTGCAATGCATCTTATATGGACTGGACGAGAAATGCCGCTGGGAAGATGCAAACGCGATGTAATGCCGCAGGTTGATTCGGTGCTCCCCCGGGGCAGCAACAGGCGCGCATGCGTGTTGTACGTTAGCAAAGGTTGCAGCGTGCGATGACCGCCGGGCGTATTGCCGCCCACTGAAACAGCCATCGAAGAATCGTGCAAGGAATCAAGAGTATCGTGCTAACACGTCTCCGACGCGCGTGCCATTCTAGGTAGCTAGCCATCACAGGAGGGCAATATGCTGAACACGCGCAAGCTTGGACGTGAAGGACTCGTCGTTTCGGAGATCGGGCTGGGATGCATGGGGATGTCCTACGCGTACGGCACACCCGATGACGCCGAGTCGATCGCCACGATCCATCGGGCGATCGAACTGGGTTGCACATTCCTCGATACCGCGGAGATCTATGGTCCTTTCGCCAACGAGGAACTGCTCGGACGCGCGCTGAAAGGGCGTCGTCACGCGGTGACGATCGCAACGAAATTCGGCTTCAAGATCGACAACGGAGTACGCGGCCTCGACAGCCGCCCCGAGCATATCAAGGCGGTGATCGACGCGTCGCTGGCCCGGTTGCAGACCGGTCACATCGATCTGCTCTACCAGCATCGCGTGGATCCCGCCGTACCGATCGAGGATGTGGCGGGCGCGGTCAAGGATGCGATCGCCGCGGGCAAGGTTCGCTATTTCGGCTTGTCGGAAGCGAGCGTCGATACCATCCGGCGCGCCCATGCCGTGCAACCCGTCTCGGCCGTGCAAAGCGAGTATTCGCTCTTTGAGCGCGGCGTCGAAGACAAGGTGTTGCCGGCCCTGCGCGAACTGGGTATCGGCTTTGTGCCCTACAGTCCGCTTGGCCGGGGCTTCCTGACCGGCAACGCCACGCGGGCGGAGGACCTTCCCGCCGACGACTGGCGGGCCGCCAACGATCCGCGCATCCAGGGCAGCAACTTCGATACGAACGTCAAGCTCGCAGATTTCATCAAGGCCTTTGCCGACGAGAAGTCCGTGACACCGGGCCAGCTCGCGCTCGCGTGGCTGCTCGCGCAAGGTGACGATCTGGTCCCGATCCCCGGCACCAAGCGGCGCAAATACCTCGAGGAAAACGTGAGCGCAGCGTCAGTTCGTCTGACGCCTGCGGAACTGGATCGCATCCGGAGTTTCCTTGCCGGACACCAGACCGCAGGCACACGTTACCTGCCGCCCATGCTGTCACATCTCGACCGCTAGCGGACGCCAATCACCATCGCGTTCTGCCCGCCCAGCGGTTCGACTCTGATCTCCCGAAAGCCCGCCTCGGCCATCCATTCGCGGCACTGCCTGGCGGTATAGTCGAAACCGCCGGGCGTCTCGATCAGCATGTTCAGACTCATCAGCAAGCCGAACGCATTGTGCCTGCGCTCGTCGTCGATCATCGCGTCATAGACGATCAGACATCCGCCGGCGGGCAACGCCTGATAACTCCTCGCGAGCAATTCGCGCTTCTGTTCGAGATTCCAGTCGTGAAGAATGTGTCCCATCACGAGGACGTCGGCGGAAGGCAACGCGTCCTTGAAGAAGTCGCCCGGATGAAAGCGGATTCGATCCTGTAGCGCGTTCGCGGCGATGTAGTCGTTGAACACCGGAGCGACCGCGGGCAGATCGAACCCAATTCCCGCAAGATGCTCGTGCGTACGCGTAATCTCCGCCACGAGGGCGCCCTGCGCGGTGCCGACATCGACGACCGAGCGATAGTTCTGCCAGGGAAATTTTTGCGCAATCTCCTTCGCCAGATCCAGGCTGACACCGCTCATTGCGCCCAGAAACTCACGGAGCCCGCGTTCGTCGCGATAGATTGCCTCGAACGGGTCGCCGCCTTGCTTTGCTTCGTTCTGCGGCAGCCCCGTGCGCAACGCCTCGGTCAGCGAGCCCCAGAACGGATATAAGCGGTTGTTGGCCATGAGCAAAAATCCGGCGATACAACCCGGCCTCGCTCGGTCCAGAAATGCACCGGTCTCAGGGGTATTCCGGTATAGAACGTCGTCTCGATCCAGGACCCCTAGCGCGACCAGCGCGTCGAGAAAATCCTGTGCCGATCTCGGATGCAACTGCATTTGCTCCATCAGTTGTGTTGCTGTGCGCGGCCCTCTGCCCAGAACGGTGAACAGGTCGAGTTCGACTGCGGACAGCAGCGTCTTCGAGGCCCAGAAACCCATGGCCAGCTGCAGCAGCTTTTGCGGGGAAGCGGCAGTTGCGTTCCCGGTTTCAGACGTCAAGGTGCCCGATTGCGTTTCCATTGTCTTGCCTCCTTTCTCAGATGACCAAGGGTCTCGATGGCTTTGCTTCGCTGCGCGAATCTTCTTTGCGTCAACAGAACACCTTGCGGGCGAACACTATTCCGCGCCTGCCTCATCTTCCAGACATGCGCATTCGGTCCTGGTAGACGCGTCCGGTAGCCATCCGCTTTTCGGTAATGGCTTGCGCCCGTTCGGTCACCGTTGCCAGGATGTGCGCCGGTGCCTTTTCAGGAGAGCCGGACTGGAACGGTGGCTGCGGGTCATAAGCCATATACAGTTGCAGCTCCTGGGCGACCGTCTCTCCCCGCAGCAGCGAGACCACGATCAGGGAGCCATCGATTCCCGACGTCACGCCGCCCGCGCTGATCATCTGCCCGTCGATCACCACACGCTCGCCGCTGGGAATCGCGCCATAGAGCGGGAGGACGTCCATTGCCGTCCAGTGCGTCGTGGCATGCTTGCCATGCAGCAGGCCAGCCGCACCGCAGAGCAGCGCGCCGGTACAGACCGAAAAGACGTAGCGCGCGCCGGCTGCCTGGCTGCGAATGAACGACAGAACGGTTTCGTCGTGCATCAAGGCCTCCTGGCCGTGTCCGCCCGGCACGAGGAGGACATCGAGCTGCGGCGCCTCTTCGAACGTGGTGTCGGCGAGCAACTGCATGCCCGCCAGATCGCGAACCGGGTTCTTGTCCTTCCAGAGCGTCATGAACGACGAATTCGGCACTCGCGCCAGCGCCTCGAAAGGTCCCGTGAAATCGCACTGGTCCATGTTCGGGAAGATGATCCCGCCAAGTTTCAGGTGAACGTCCAGAGGAATCGTCATAACCGTCTCCGTTTGGAATGCAGAACACCGGGCGTGACCATCGAGGAGGCGAACGGTCGACTACCGCCCCCTCTCTGGCGCATCAACGCCCGGTCCTTAACCCTGCCACGCGTACTGCTGGAACATCTCCTCGAGCGGCGGGTTGGCAACGCTGCCGGTATAGTTCGTCATCGTCGACGCAGCGACAACCAGGATGACCTCGAGCACCAGAGCCGGAGCAAAGCCGGCGGCAGTGAAGGACGCAACATCCTCGTCGTCGAGACGGCCACGCTTGTCGATCAACGTGCGCGCGAGATGCGAAAGCGCCGCCAGCTTCGCGTCGGCCGGCAGACGACGGGCGCGAATGGCATGCACGTCGGCTTCGCTGAGCCCTTCCTTGAGTGCGAGGAAGGTGTGGAAGGCGACGGGCCAGGTGCTGCCATTGGTGACGGCATTCGTGAGCAACAGGGTCTGAACCTGTGCCTCCGTAAAGCTGCCGCCGTGAACCTGCTGAAACACGGCGGTCAGGCCATTGATCAGCTTTGGCGAACCGGCAATTGCGCCGGCAATGTTGGGGACCATGCCGAATGCTTCGGCAAGACCTCGAAATGCCGGTTTCGAGCCTTCCGGTGCCGATTCGAGTGTATATACGGGGAAGTTAGCCATGATATTTCCTTGGGAGGTGGACACGTGCATCAAGGGGCGATGACACGACAAGCGAAGAGTAGTGATGCGCCGCAGCCTCGCCAATTACATGGCGTGTAATAGAAGATAGTCGTTCAGGCATCCAGCGAAAGCAACCGCGCCTGCACGCGAAAACGGAGAGTCGAACAATGCACCATCTCGGCATTGCGGTCATTGTGTTTGCCTGCGTGTTCACCAGCGCCCTGCTCGGCCTGTATCTGCACACCAGGCTGCCGGAACGCCATCTCGGCGACGAATCGGTCAGCGTCATTAAGCTGACGATTGGATTGATCGCCACCATGGCCGCATTGGTGCTCGGGCTGCTGATCTCGTCGGCGAAAAGCTCGTTCGATGCCGCGAACGCCGCGGTCGTACGCGACGCCACCGACATCATTCTGCTCGATCGCACACTGGCCCAGTACGGTCCGGAGACGCAGGAGATCCGGGCCTTGCTGAAGCAGGGCCTCGCCACCGGCATCCAGAAGATCAGTTCCGGCGATCCGGCTCAGCTGTCGGGCATGCGCAGCCCCGAGGAGCTCAAACGCGGGGAAAATATTCAACGCAAGCTGGCGGAACTGTCGCCGACCAGCGAAACGCAACGCCGGCTACAGTCGCGCGCCATTCAGATCGCCGGCGACGTGCTGGCGATGCGCGAACTTGCGCTGCTGCAGGCGGCAGGCTCGACCCCGATGCCGCTACTGCTGACGCTCGTGTTGTGGCTGTGCATCATCTTCGGCTCGTTCGGGCTGTTCACCTCACCCAACGCGACTGTCGTCGTCACGTTCTTTCTGGGCGCGATATCCACCTCCATCGCCATCTTTCTGATCCTGGAAATGAACACGCCGCTCGGCGGAATCGTTGCCGTCTCCCTCGCGCCGGTGCGTGAGGCGCTCTCCATGCTCGGACAGTAGTCGTCGCGCTAGCGCATAGAAGTTTTACCGCCGCGATCGACATCGCGCGTTAGTTCGTTCGTTCAGGCCTTCCGGTTACAGCCGGAAGCGCTTTTTTTTGCGCTCGCAAGCTCCCCCCTCTCCCTTCGAATATCTTCACGCAAAAAAAATCGACCGGTGTAACCGGCCTCCAGCGTCGCGCGAATTAGCTGGTGTATCCGCGACGGATACCTCAAATCTCAATCACTGGAGAACGTCCATGTCCGCAAAGACCACTGTTAGTTCCGCCCTGCTTGCAGGTGCCGTTGCCAGCCTGCTGGCTTCAGTCGCGCATGCCGCACCGCTCACGAAGGAAGAGATGAGCGCCGCCGTCGCCGCTCACAAGGAGAAGTGCTTCGGCGTCGCGCTGAAGGGGCAAAACGACTGCGCCGCCGGTCCCGGCACGACCTGTCAGGGGACCTCGACGGTCGACTTCCAGGGCAACTCGTGGAAGTTCGTTCAGGGCGGCACCTGCGCGAGCATCGTCGTGCCCAGCGGTGGCCACGGCTCGCTCACGCCGATCAAGTCCTGATCGCTACGACCACGAGAGGGGACGGTCATGAACACTTCCATGCAATCAGCGGCGAGGTCCGGCCGCCCCTTTCGCACGGCGCCCGGCGCGGCTGCGCTCGTAGGCACGAGCTTCAGGCATGAGCATCTCGCGGCGATTCTCGAAGACGGACTGCAGGACGGCTTCTTCGAGGTGCACGCCGAGAACTATATGGGCGCTGGCGGGCCGCCGCACCGCGCATTGCACGCGATCCGCGAGCGCTATCCGGTCTCGCTGCACGGTGTGTGCATGTCGATCGGCGGACCGGACCGCCTCGACGCCGGCCATCTCGCGCGCTTTGGCGAGCTGGTCGCGCGCTACGAACCCGCAGTCGTTTCCGAACACCTCGCGTGGTCTTCGCACGGCGGCACGTTCTTCAACGATCTGCTGCCCCTGCCTTATACGAAGGCGACCCTCGATAAGGTCTGCGAACACATCGATGAGATGCAGGCAGCCATTGGACGTCCGATGCTGCTCGAGAATCCGTCGACGTACGTGGCGTTCGCCGCGTCGACGATGAGCGAAACGGAATTCATCCATGCGGTCGCGCAGCGCACGGGCTGCGGGCTGCTGCTCGACGTCAACAACGTTTTCGTTTCGGCGACCAATCACGGTTATGCGGCACGCGCGTATCTCGCGGATTTTCCTCTCGAATACGTCGGCGAGATTCACCTGGCCGGCTACAGCGAGCAGCACGACGACGAGCACGCGCCACTGCTGATCGACAGCCACGACCGCGCCGTCTCCGATCCGGTCTGGGCGCTCTACCGCGACGTGGTCGCGCGCACCGGGCCCATACCGACACTGATCGAATGGGACAGCCAGTTGCCTGCGTGGCCCGAACTGCGCGCGCAAGCGTTGGCGGCCCGTCGCATCGTCTCCGAACTTTTTCTCGACAATGCATCGGAGTCCGATACATCCCTCCTGGAGCGCACCGGCCATGAAGCCTGAACAAGCCACGAGCGACTACGCGACGGCCTTCGCGCCGGGACTGACGAACCCCGACCTCGCCGCACCGAACGGTGTCGTGGCGGCGCACGGCAAGGGTGTCGTCAAGCGCTACAACGTCTATCGCAACAACGTCACGGTCAGCCTCATCGATGCGCTGGCCGCGATCTATCCCGCCGTGCAGCGCATCACGGGCGTCGAGTTCTTCCGTGCGATGGCGCGCTGTCACGTGCGCGCCGCGCCGCCGGCTTCGCCGCTCCTGTTCGAGTACGGACGCGACTTTCCGTCGTTCATCGAAAGCTGGGAGTACGCGCGTGACATGCCGTGGCTTGCGGATACGGCACGCATCGAGCGCGCGTGGCTCGACGCCTGGCACGCCCGGGACGCCGCACCGCTTGCGGCCGACGCATTCGCGGGCATCGATGCGGATTCGCTCGCGCAGCTGCGCTTTGTCCCGCATCCGGCCGCGCGCATCGTGCGCTCGCGCTACCCTGCCGTCGCGATCTTCGCGATGAACCGGGCGCCCGGCCCGGTCACCGCGCTGCATTCGAGCGATGCGGAAGACGCGCTCGTCACGCGGCCCGATTACGACGTGATCGTCTCGCGCCTGCCTGCGGGCGGCGCTGCGTTTCTGCTCGCTCTCATCGAGGGCATGCCGCTCGGCGCCGCCGCGCAGGCAGCCTTCGAGGAGAGCGAGGCCTTCGACCTGCCGGCCAGCCTGGCCGCGATGATTTCGGCCGGCGTGTTCGCCGCCGTTCAACCAGGAGCGTAACCATCATGCAAACTCGACAGGACTCCAGACCGTCTTTCGCGGGCAACGTCGCGCACGCGATCGGCCGCGCCCGGCGCTTCATCGAACGGCTCGCCCAACCGTCGTTCGTGCAGCTCGTGCTGCGCATTGCGCTGGCCGTGCCTTTCTGGAAATCGGGCATTCTCAAGTGGCACGGTTTCCTGCAGCTCAACGACACGGCCATCGATCTCTTCACCGACGAATTCAAGCTCCATCTGCCCGGCGGTCCGTATCCGTTTCCGGCGCCGGCCCTCTTCGCGTTCCTCTCCGCGTGCGGCGAGGTCGGTTTCCCGGTGCTGCTCGTGCTCGGGTTCGGCACGCGCTTCGCAGCCGCCGGATTGCTGCTGATGACCTGCATCATCGAGCTGACGGTGCCGGACGGCTGGCCGATCCACATCACATGGGCCGCCATGGCGCTCGGCATCGCCGCCTGGGGCCCCGGCGTGATATCGATCGACTACCTGCTCGGAGACCGCGCGTACCGGTCATGAAAACGCGAGAGCTGGTCACCCGGCTCGCGAGCGACGTGTCGCCCATCGAGCGCAACGCCGTTCCGAGGCTGCTCACGCGCGCGCTGCTGCACGGTCTCGCCGGCAGCGCGGCCCTGCTGGTTGCGCTGTACGGCGTGCGCAGCGACATGCCCGAGCTGATCCTCACGACGATGTTCTGGGTGCGCCTCGCGTTCCCGCTCGCGATCATCGCCGCGGCCGTGGCGCTCGCCGAGCGGCTGGGCCGCCCCGGCGCGCGCCTGAGGCTCGCCGGGCTCGCGGCGGCGCTGCCGGTGGCCTCCATGCTGCTCGCCGCCGGCTGCGTTCTGCTGGCGACGCCGCCGGGCTACCGGCTCGAGTTGATGCTCGGGACGACATGGCGCACGGCGACGGCGAACGTCGTGCTGCTCTCGCTGCCCTCGCTCGCTGCGATATTGCGCGCGATGAAGCAACTCGCGCCGACGCGCCTCGCCCTGGCCGGCGCAGGCGCGGGTCTGCTGGCCGGCGCGCAGGGATTGCTCGTGTACTCGCTGTATTGCTCGGAGATGGCGGTCCCGTTCTGGGGAGTCTGGTACGTGCTCGCCATCGTCATCACGACCGTAGTCGGCTCGGCCGTGGCGCCGCGTTGTCTGCGCTGGTGAGATTCGCGTCGACGCCGCATGCGCCGTGATGGTTCGCTCGAAAGGGTGCCGTATGTTCTGGAACGCCTTCAAACCCCTGGTCCGCTTCGCGCCCACAGTACGCGCGCTTTGCATGCCGTGGCTGCTGCTTGCCACTCGCGTCTGGTTCGGGCAGGTCGTGCTCGTGCATCAGATCATGGCCATGGCGCAAGGCAATCCGGGCGGCTCAACCGGCGCCGGATTACATGCGCCGTCCAGCGTGGAGGCAGCACTGCACGGTATCGTGCCGCTCCTGCTCACCGCTGGCCTGCTGACCCGGCCCATCGCGCTCGTGTTGCTCGTTGGCGGCTACGGATCGATCGCCCTCGGTCCGGGCGGCACAACGCTTGTTTTGCTCGCGTGGCTGGTCGTGCTGGGTCCGGGAACCTTCTCCCTCGACGCGATGTTGGCGCGAGGCCTGGCGTGGGCGCCACTTGGCCCGGCCCGACAGGTCAGGAAATGCTATGCGCTGATCGAACGGTATGTGTCCCCTGTGCTCCTGCTCGTCTCGCGCGCAGGCATAGCGGCGTCGCTCAGTCTCGCTTCCGCATTGACGCCTTCCCTTTTCGGGCAGGCTGCCCATCAAGATCTCGCGGCACTGTTCGCGTACCCCTCATGGATCGCTGCGCTGCTCGCATTGAGCATCGCCTTCGGCTGCATGACGCGGCCCGCGATGCTCATCTATGCCGCCATGGTTCCGCTCGCCGGCATCGCCATGTCCATGGACGACCGGCTGGCCATGCTGCTTCTGCTGCTGATGTTCGTCGCCACGGGGCCCGGCGTCATCTCGGTGGATCATTGGCTCGCTCGCTGGGTGCTCGACCGCCCGGAGAAAGAAGAAGGCACGCTCAATGAATGTCCACATGTCGTCGTGGTCGGCGGTGGCTTTGGCGGGATCGAGACCGTTCGCGGCCTGCGCAATTCGCGCTGCCGCATCACCCTCATCGACCAGCGCAATCATCATCTGTTTCAGCCTCTGCTCTATCAGATCGCCACAGCGGCATTGTCGCCCGGCGAAATCGCGACGCCGATCCGAAGCCTCTTTCGTGGACAGCGAAACGTCCAGGTCCGTCTGGGAAGCGTCACAGGCATCGACACCGCCACCCGCGAAGTGCTGATCGGCGCAGCCAGCCTGAAATTCGACTATCTCGTACTCGCGACCGGCGCGCGTCACAGTTACTTCGGCAACGATCACTGGGCACCGTACGCGCCCGGGCTCAAGAGCATCGAGGACGCGACCTCGATCAGGAGCCGTCTGCTACGTGCATTTGAAGAAGCGGAAACGGCCGCCGACGAAGCAGCCCGTGCCGCGTGGCTGACGTTCATCATCGTCGGCGGAGGACCGACGGGCATCGAGCTAGCCGGCGCCATCGCGGAACTGGCGCACCATGGGATGGATCAGGAATATCGCACGATCGATCCGTCGACCTCGCGCGTCATTCTGGTTCATGCCGGTCCCCGCGTTCTGCCGACGTTCCCGCCTTCCTTGTCTGCCGCCGCGGAACGTTCCCTTCGCAAGCTGGGGGTCACGATCTACCTCGATACCCGGGTGCTGGGCGTCGATCAGGAGGGCGCCGACCTCGGCAAGGATCGCATTGCCTCCCGCACCATCCTGTGGGCTGCCGGAGTGGCAGCGTCTCCGGTCGCCAGATGGCTAAACCAGCCAGAAGACGCGTCCGGACGTATCAAGGTGAACGACGACCTCTCCGTTGCGGCAGCTGAAGGCATCTATGCGATTGGCGACGCCGCTGCGAGTCTGGGCTGGAACGGAGCAGCGGTGCCGGGGTTGGCGCCTGCCGCCAAACAGCAGGGAAGATATGCCGCGCGCGTGATCGACGCACAGCTTGCGGGTCGCCGTCCTCCGCCGCCGTTTCGATATCGACATTTCGGCAGCCTGGCAACGATCGGGCGTCAGGCCGCGGTAGCAGAAATCGGCCCCATCCGCATGTGGGGTGCGCCGGCTTGGTGGTTCTGGGGCGCCGCACATATCGCGTTTCTCACCGGAGGGCCGAACAGGGCGAAGGTCATGCTGGATTGGCTCTGGGCCTACGTCACCTACCGACGCAGCACGCGACTCATTACCGATCCGGCTTCCGAGAGGCGACCGGGTTGATCTTCGCAGTGCGCGCGCCCCAAGCCCTGCCGGCAACCCGCTTGCGCCTGCTTACGCGCCATCCGGGGCCATCTGCTCCTCACGCGCGTACTGCGTGGGCGGCCGGCCGACGTGCCGCGTAAAGGCAACGCTGAACGTGCTGGCCGAACTGTAGCCCACAAGTTGCGCAATCTCGGCGATGCGGCCGTGATTGCGACGCAACAGATCCTTCGCGAGCGCCATGCGCCAGGTCAGCAGGTATTCCATCGGCGCGACGCCGACCGCGCGGCTGAAGCGCTCGAAAAACGTCGAACGCGAGAGCGCGGCCTGCTTCGCGAGCGCCGCAACCGTCCATGGCTTCGTCGGGTGCTCGTGCATCTCCCGGATAGCGGCCGCGAGGCGGCTGTCGGAGAGCCCGCGCACGAGCCCCGGTGGCGCATACGTTCCCGCCGTGGATCGCAGTGCTTCGATGAGGAGCACTTCCAGCAGGCGGGAGAGCACGACTTCGCGCGCAGGCCGCTGCGCTCTCGACTCCTCGCGCACGAGTTTGACGAGTGTGGCCAGCCGCTCCTCGCCGCGGACATGCACGAGTTGCGGCAGCAGCGAAACCAGCAGGGACGAATCCGGCGATCCGAAGCTGCAGTGGCCCGCCACCATGCGCGAGTCGACCGGGTGGTCCGCAGCGCCGATCCTGAATTCGTTGTTGCCCAGCGCGACGGGCGTCACGGGCTCGACGTCCGGCGGCGGAGGCTCGAGGCTGCTCACCTCGATGCCATAGGACGCGGGAATCAGGACGAAGTCGCCGGCCACGAGTTCGAGCGGCGCGTGATCGTCGATCGTGATGCAGCACCCGCCGTCGAGGATGACGCAATAGAACGGCTCGCCCGCACCCGAACGACTGATGCGCCAGGGGCCGGCGCCGAGGACGAGTTTGGAGAACCGCGCGCTCGGCTGCAGCAGCGTCACGACTTCAGCCAACGGATCGATCATGGCCGGACTCCTGCAAACGAAATTCGGATCTTTGATTGTAGCAAGTACGGTCTGCGCGATCTATCGTATGGACACACGCAAACCTTGCCAAAGGAGATTCCATGCAAACCGTGCTGATCACCGGCTGCTCTTCCGGATTCGGGCTCGAGATCGCCCGCTACTTTCTGGCCCGTGACTGGCGGGTCGTCGCCACGATGCGCACGCCACGTGACGACGTGCTGCCGCCTTCGGAACGCCTGCGCGTGCTCGCGCTCGACGTCACGAAGCCGGAGAGCATACGCGAGGCCGTCATGGCCGCGGGCCCGATCGACGTCCTCGTCAACAATGCGGGCTACGGCGCGGCTTCCCCGGCTGAACTGGTTCCGATCGAGGCCGTGCGCGAGGTCTTCGAGACCAACACGTTCGGCACGATCGCGGTGACGCAGGCCGTGCTGCCCCAGTTCCGCGAGCGCAAGGCGGGCGTCGTCGTGAACGTGACGTCGAGTGTGACGTTGAAGGCGCTGCCGCTGATCGGCGCGTACCGCGCCAGCAAGGCGGCGGTGAACGCGTTCACCGAGTCGATGGCGCTGGAACTCGAGCCGTTCGGCGTGCGGGTACGCCTCGTGCTGCCGGGCCGCTCACTGGAGACACGCTTTGGCGATAACGCGCGTGCCCACATCCACGGCTTCGACAACGAGGCCTACGCCGGTCTCGTCAAACAAGTCCTCGCGCATCTGGAGGACACGGCGTCCCCCCTCACCCGGGCCCAGGACGTCGCCGAGGCCGTATGGCGCGCGGCGACCGACCCTTCGACTCCGATGCGCATTCCCGCCGGCGCCGATGCCGAAGCATGGGCAGCCGAGGTGAGCTAATCAACATCAGGAGATTTGCATGCAGGACAATGCCATCGCCCTCATCACCGGGGCCAATCAGGGAATCGGTCTGCAGATCGCGAAGGATCTCGCGTCACACGGCCTCACGGTGCTCGTCGGATCGCGCAATCTCGAACGCGGTGAGGCCGCGGCGAAGGAGATTGGGCCGAACGCGCGTGCGCTCCAGCTCGATGTGACGGACCAGGCTTCGATCGCTGCCGCCGCGCAGCGTATTCGCGACGAGCATGGCCGCCTCGACGTGCTCGTCAACAACGCCGCGATTTCGAGCACGAACCGGCAGCCCGGCCAGTCCGTCGAGGACTTCGCGAAAACTACCCGCCCGAGCAATCTCTCTATCGATGAAATGCGCGCGGTGTGGGACACCAACGTGTTCGGCGTGCTGGCCGTTTATCAGGCGATGCTGCCGCTCCTGCGCAAATCGGCGGCCGCTTGCATCCTCAACGTGTCGAGTGGCGTTGGGTCGCTCACGACGAACTCGGACCCTGCGTTCCAATGGCGCTCGATCTTCGGCCCGGTCTACCCCGCGTCCAAGACGGCGCTCAACGCATTGACCGTTGCGATGGCGATCGAGCTGGAGCCGGAGGGCATCAGGGTCAACGCCGTCTCGCCGGGCTACACCCGCACGAACCTGAACGGCTATACGGGCACGGAGACCGTCGAGGAAGGTGCGCGCGAAGCGGTACGCGTCATTCTGCTGGGACCGAACGGCCCGTCGGGGACATTCACCCGCTGGGAAAATCAGACGATTCCGTGGTGAGCGAGGGGCCGCCGAAGGCGAACGGTTGTCTCCACGCTCGTTACGCGGAACTCGCCGCTTGTGCGAGTTCCAAGCGAATCGTGCGGTGGGTGCGTTCGACGCTCGATTCGCGCTGCGCTCGCAGCGGCCCGTCAAACGCCTCGAACAGGTTGTTGCCGCAGACGTCTTCAAGGTCCGGCGCGACACGAATGACGGGCCGCGTCGCCGTCCAGGGCGAATCCGGCGTAAAGGTCCAGCGCCTTTCGCCCCGCTCGATCGCGACGCGCCCTGATAGCGGCCGTTCGTCGTCCCCCACGACCGTAATCGCACGCCGGAGCAACGCCCAGTCCAGCGGCCTGGGAAACACGATCTCCAGCGGTTGACAACTCTGCACCGCAGGCGGCAGCACCGTCCAATGCACGACCGCAATGGGCTCGCGAACCGCCTGCCCGACAACGAAAGGCTTGTAGAAATTCTGCCGTAGAGGACGACCGGACGAGTCGAGCATTGCCGAGCCGATGGCCAGTGCGTAGCGTTGCCCCATCGTCAGCGGCGGGCCCAGTTCCCGATTGGGGCCTACCCAGCGTTTCAGCCTGCCCGGATCAAGCAGAACCGTCAGGCATCGCATGCTCCTGTCCCAAAGCTCTACCGCTGGCCGATAGAGCACGTCGCGTGCAGGCCGTCCATCGGGGCCGATGAGGCGGATCTGCGCCTCGGCACCGCCACGCCGCATCGGGCTGGAAAAGCAAACGTAGAAGCGAAGCAGGTTTTCCGGCAGCACATCAGCGGAGGGAAAGACACCCGTCACCGAAGCCGGGTCGGCGCCGATCGGGTTCGGTAGCGAGAATTCGAGCGTCAGCACGTCCGCGTACTCAGGTCGGCCGAGCGGCCGCGGATCGAAGCTTGCCCGATAGCGACGGCCCGGTTCGAACGGAAAACGCGGAATGAATCGCACCCCGGCCTCCGGCCACGTCGGGAAGTTCGTCGCCGCCCGGCATGGCTGCATCGATGACGTTCACACGCAGCACGGATCGCAACTGGCGGGCCGTTCCCTGGTGTTCGACGAGAAACTCGACGAGATCCGCATCGAGGTTGCGCACGCCGACGCAAGCTACCCCGCCCGGCCGTGTCTCGTGCTCGACCCGCAATGTTGGCTGGAGCGTCATCGGTATCCTCACGCAGTCTCGTTGTGCGATCTGCCCACCGGCTACGCGTGGTCGATCTCGTTGCGATGTTCGCGGTAGTGGAACGGATCGGGACCATTCGGCCAATTCATTTCCGCCATTCCCAATCTGCGGTCGAAGAAGTACGGAACCATCAGCGTACCGATGTCCAGTCGCCAGGACGTCTTCGGATGCCGCCAGATGACGGCTGCCCACCGTGGATCGAGAATCGCGATATGTTCCGCCCGGATCGGCAGATCGCGCTGCGTGCGCCCGAGGCCGCCCGGCCCGAAGTCGATGGGGCCACCGGTCGGCTCGGGTTTCGCGGTCGTCAACTCCGCAGCTTCGATACGCGACGCGCTGCGCACATCGATGGTCACCAGCAAGTAGTCCTTATGGTCGGTCGGATCGGTATAAGTCAGCATATCCAGCGGATTCGACCCATAGCCCAGCTCGCCGATCGTGTCCCCACGCACATGCGCGCCATCCTTCAAATCATCCAGGCGGAAGCGAACGAGCGGCGTGCAACCGTACACCGCAAACAGGTACGGTTTTCCATCCATCTCCCGGATCAGTTGCCGCACGATCGGGGCGCGCGTTTCGAACTCTCCGTGCGTCGGGTGCCAGATTTCGACGGTGCTCGTCGACAGCCGGGAACTGAACGGGTATGGGATGCGATACAGCGTCGATGCAAAGCGCTGATTCGAGATTCCCGTCACGAAAACCTCGCCGTTGTAGTACTTGACGTCCGTGATCGCATAGACCTGTTGGGGCTCGAACTCCAGCATCGCCTTCTGGTCCGGCTCGTTTGGAATGGCCATTTTCGAGTGCGCAATCCCGTCGAGTTCGAGCAACTCGAGCTTGCCGTGATCGACCTTCACGATCGCCGCCATGGCGCCTGGTCCACTGCCGCGTTCGACCGACATGAAGATCTGCCGCGACGGCTGATGGACCGCCATATCGTTAATGACAATATTGCCGACCGTCGTGCCGAAGAGCGCAGCAAGCTTCTGATCCACACCCACGACCAGATCGCGGCCTTCGAAGTTATGAAAATTCCCCATCTCCACGTCGGCCTGAGAGGTTACGTCCGACTCCCTCAGCGCAAACGCATGAACGGCCGCGCCCGTGATGTCGCCGACGAAGAGGACATTGCCGGGCCCGAACTCGAGGGCCCCCGCGGACTGGAGCGGACCGCCCGGCCGTGGCGAGCCGGCCTCCTCCACTTCGGCCCTGGTCTTTTCACCCCCGGCCAGCGCCGGGCCGGACAAGGCAAGCATGAGTGCCGAGGCCGAGCCAGCCCGCAGAAACTCGCGCCGCGAACGGACATCGTCCGCCATACCGGATGTTGTCGTGTGGTCCATTGCGTTCCCTGGTTGTCGCGTCAACGTTCAGTGCTAGATGGTGGCGAATCCGCCGCCGGCCGCCGTCAATCCACCGCTGACCTCGAGCGCATCGATTGCGCCATGCAGCTCCAGCGGATTGACGCCTTCGCCATGCGTGATCAGGCCGCCGGCGATCGCGATCCTGCGCGCCGATCCTCCGGGCTTGATGCTGAGCGCCGTCGCCGCAAGCCGGACAACGACGCCCTTGACCAGTGAGTCGCCCGTCCCGCCCCACGTCTCGATGCCGCGGCGGACGGCGATCTCGCCGACGGGCTGGCTGATCTGGATGCCCACTGCGCCATCGGCATGCGTGACGACGCGCTCGAATTGCGCAGACCGCACGGTGCCCGTGTAGACATTGAAGCCGCGCGATCCCTGGCCGAACGTCTCGATCAACGCGTTGACTTCGAGCCGCTCGAGGGAGCCGAAATTCACGAAGCCGATGCCGCTCGGCCCATAGGACGTGACTTTCCCGTCGACGATCCAGCGATCGACGGCGCCCCAGTTGTCGAGCACCATGTCATTCGGACCGTAGGTCGTCACCGGGCCGTGGTTATGCACGCTGGCGACGCATGCGCCCGACACGACGAACACGCCGCCGGTGATGCGATCCGGCGTGCCGGGCGCGATGCCGCCATCGCTGTGGACGGCGCCCGTCTCCAGCCGATGCGCGACGACACGTCCGCCCGTCTCTCCGGCGCCGCCAACGAAGATGCCGCTGCCGCGAACCGGCGCACCGGCACGGCCCGCCGAAAGCCCGCTGAGGTCCGCCGTGATGACCACGCCGCGGTCTTCGCGCTGATTCCAGAGCGTGAAGACACCCGGAACGACTTCGACGCCGTATCCCTTCGGGCGCTCTTCATAGCCACGAGCGTCCGCAGACCAAATGTCGATATCGTGTGCTTCGACATGGCCGCCAGTCACGCTGTCGCGGGCCAGCAGCTGCACGACGCCCGCAATGCTCAGATCATGCAGCACGAGCCGACCGAATCCGTCGACACGGGTGTCGTTGAAAATGGCGCGCCGATCGGGGTCCGTGGAAAGCCGCAAGCCCTCGACCCGATTGTCTGCCGAAAGCTCCAGCCCGTCGCTGCCGGGCGCGAAGCGCAGGGCGGCTTGCGCGTCGATGCCGGTCAAGGCCAGACCGGGCCGCAGGCGAAAGGCCGCCACCCCATCGATCTGCGCTGAAACGACAATATGCAGAACCTGGTCGTCGTCGACCGCCGTCTGCAATTCGGCGAGCGTGGAGACGTTGCGCGTTTCGGTGTTCACGATGGGTCGTTCCTCCATGAGCTGATGCACGGTGCGCACGGGCGAAAACCCGCTAACGGCAATGCGTTTTGCCACGACATTGCCGGCCTGCGCTTCGTCCGCTGCATAGAACAGCACGGCCGCTCAGGCGACCGTTTCGCGGACTCGTGAACCGCAATGTGTTCTGGATGGTAGCCAAGCGTTCGGCTGACCGCTAACGGACATTCCGGAAATTGGATTTCCATTTCTGGAAAGCTCACGCGAGCGGCCGCTATGCGTATCGCCAGTTCATGGAGGACACCTTCGCGACCGGCTCCTTCACGTCGCCACGGGCGCACTGCTGCCTTGCTGCCGCCCGGTTGCGGCAGTAATCTGCGTCAGACGATGGAGGCCGCAGATCGCCAGCAAGATGCCGGTCGGACGGAGCGTAACGGTAATGAAAGATCTGAATACGCTGCTGATTTTTGCGAAGGTCGTCGAGGCGAGCAGCTTCTCGGAAGGCGCGCGGCGACTCAAGATGCCCATTTCCTCGGTGAGCCGCCGTATCGCCGAACTCGAAAATCAGCTGGGCGTTCGCTTGCTCGATCGATCCACGCATCACCTGAGGCTCACGGACTTCGGCGCCGAAGTATTCGAGCTCGCAAAACAGGCTACGGAGGTCAGCGAAGCCGTCGACAACGTCATCTCGAACCGTCTGCCCGAGGTGTCCGGCGCCGTGCGGCTCTGTGCGCCGCCAAACCTCTCCGACTCGCTCATCGTGCCTGTCGTCGAAGCCTTTCAGCAGTCTTACCCGAACGTGGAAGTCAAGGCATTCATTACCGAACGCATCGTCGACCAGATAGCCGAGGACGTCGATATCGCGTTCAAGGTCGGAACCTTCACCGACCCGACGCTCGAAGCCCGCACGCTCTTGACCTATCGGCATCAGGTCGTTGCCAGTCCGAAGTACCTTGTCCGATGCCCCCCTCCGGAATCGCCGCAGGACCTTCCCGCTCACCGGCTTTTCGCATTCTCTTTCTGGAAGCCGGACTATCGCTGGAGCTTCGTTCACGTCAACGGCCGGGATACCGAAACGGTTTCCTTCCAGCCGGCAATCGCCATGAACGATTACACCGGGCTCATCGTGGCGCTGCTCGAAGGCTGCGGCATCGGGGAGCTGCCGCCCATCGTCCAGCCGGACCTCGTGCGCAGCGGGCAGCTCGTCGAGGTCTTGCCGGACTGGCATCTGCCCGTGTTCGACCTGACCCTCGCCAACCGGCGCGACCGCTATCTGCCCCGGCAGGTTCGCATCTTCAGGGACTTCGCGTCGAAGATGGTGCCCGGGATCTTTGGCACCTTACCTTCCTGAAAGGCGAACACAGGCGATGCCAACGAACCTGTTTCAACCATTCTCAATCTCTGTAAGGAGTTCAAATGTTTCGACTCCCTAATCCGGAAGATCCGGAAACAACACCGGTGCCATTTCGATCGCGAACTCCTTGAAGAGTCTGCACGGTTTTGAAATGTGCCGGTTGCCCAGGTAGACGAGTGAGAGGTCGTATGTCGGAAGGCGCCACTGCGGCATCACCTCCACCAGCTTGCCCTCGCGGACGAGATCGGGCCGAACCACAGGGGGTAACTCACCAATGCCGGCACCCGCCAGCAACATGGAAGCGAGGCCGGAAAAATCGTTCATGGCGAATAACGGCTGGAACGTGAGCGTCTGCTTTTCGCCTCCATTCTCGTGCATGAAGCACCAGCTGCAATCCGGCTTCCAGTGCGAAAACGCAAGGAGGCGATGCTCGAGCAGATCCTGCGGCTTGCGGATCGCCCCGCAGCGCCTGAGGCAGGCGGGCGTTGCCACGATGCGATGCCGATAGGCCAGAAGGCGCCGCGCGACCAGCGACGAATCGCGCAGTGCACCCACCCGGAACACGAGGTCGACGCCGTCCGCGATATGTTCGACGTAGCGCTCGGTGACGAGAATCTGAAAACGCACGTTCGGATAGTGCTTCTGGAATTCCATGACGAGCGGCGTCAGCAAGGTATCCGAAACGCTCGGCGGCGCCGAAAGGCGCAAGAGCCCGGACATGTCCGAGAGATGGTTGGAAGCGACGCTGTCGATGGCCTCACCCAGCTCGACGCCTCGCACGGCTTGCTCGTACACCTCCTTGCCGAGGTCGGTGAGCGCGAGATTACGCGTGGAGCGTTCGAGGAGCCGAACGCCCAGTGCCTGCTCGAACTCCGCGATGTGCCGGCTGACCGTGGAGACCGGCATGCCAAGCCGGCGTGCCGCTCCGGAAAGGCTGCCCGCTTCGACCACCCTTGCGAATATCACCAGCGAGTTGAGGTTCGCCATCGCTTTTCCATCATTGGAAAACCATTGTGCGCCAATCGTCGGCGGCGTCGCAAGGACGAGCGCGAACCCGGAGCACGAGCGCGCACGCGACATGTCATGGCACGCCGATCTTCCCGGAACTGGAAAACGATTTTCTGCTTTACCGCCTACCGGAAAATCGCAGCTGCTCTATGGTTTTGCATGTACACCTGCGAGCCGCAAAGGAGGCGTCGATGACGACCATGAAAGCAGCAGTGATCCACGAGCCGGGCGGCCCTGAGGTGCTCAAGCTCGAACAGCGTCCGATACCGACGCCGCAGCGCGGCGAGGTGCTGATCCGCGTGAAGGCGTTCGGACTCAACCGGTCCGAAATGTTCACGCGGCAGGGATTCTCTCAGAGCGTGAAGTTTCCGCGCGTGCTGGGAATCGAGGCGGTCGGCACCGTGGAAGACGCACCGGGAATGGAGTTCGCCAAGGGCGATACGGTTGCCACCGCGATGGGAGGCCTGGGGCGTGAATTCGACGGCAGCTATGCGGAGTACACCTGCGTACCTGCCCGGCAGGTGCAAAAACTGGTCACCGGCTTGCCTTGGGAAACGCTCGGCGCAATGCCGGAAATGCTGCAAACCGCATGGGGCTCGCTGTTCAAGGCCCTCGCGCTGCAACAGCGGGACCGGCTGCTGGTTCGCGGCGGAACGACATCGGTTGGACTTGCCGCTGCGGCAATCGCCAAAGCGCACGGTGCGTTTGTGATAGCGACGACGCGCAATGCGCAGAAAGGCGACGCGCTGCGTGCCAACGGCGCCGACCGTGTCGTCATCGACTCGGGCGCAATCGCGCAAGAGATCGGCGAAGTGTCGCCCGGCGGCGTGGATAAAGTGCTGGAACTCATCGGAACCACGACACTGAAGGACTCGTTGCGCTGTGCGAAACAAGGCGGCGTGGTGTGCATGACGGGCATTGTCGGCAACCAGTGGTCGTTCGATACCTTCAGCCCGATGGAAGTGATACCGAGCACGGTGAAACTCACCATTTACGACGGCGGCGTCAATGAATTCATGGCGACCCCGTACGACGAACTGCTGGCGCAGGTGAAGGCCGGAACACTTCGCATCCCGGTTGGGAAGGTGTTTCGACTCGACGATATCGTGGAAGCGCACCGATGCATGGAAGAGAACAAGGCCGGAGGGAAGATCGTCGTACTGCCATGAAGACGGCTTTCAGGCGATTCCACTGACCGATGGGCGCCACGACCTTACGTTTTGCGGTGCACACCAGCAACGGCTGACCAGCAGGAAGCTTCGCTAAAGGCGACGCGCCCGATCTAGCCCAGACGGCAGCGCACCGCAAGATTCCCCAATTTTGTTGTTGTGCCGTGCAGACACGACGCACCGCTATTTTTGTCGGCTAGATGAATGTCACACGCCTTGAGTAATCTGGCGATGCGCCTAAAGACGGAATAGCCCCCGTCAGGTGCACCCCTCGGCCGCGTCCCTGTATGCGGCCTTTTTTTGCACTGCAAACATTTGAGGCGCTTTGCAAAACGCCGTGGACGGAACACCGTAGCACGTGAAAAGGGGTACCATGAGAAAACAATCGAACGCCAGGCCTATCCGGGCCTGAGCGTGTAACGTCTCCGTACCCAGGGGGCCCGCCATGATCCAGTATCACTCCACGCCCGATTCGCCGGTCGTCGAAATCACCGTCGAAGGCAAAATCACCGACCACGATCTGCGCGAAGCCATCGAGCGCATGCGTGGCGATCTCGAACTCAACGGTAAGACCCGTGTGCTCGAACGCATCGAGCATTTCAGCGGTATCGAGCCAAAGGCGCTGTGGACCGACATGACGCTCGGCGTCCCCCTCGCCCGCAAGGTCACACGCGCCGCGGTGGTGGCCGACGCGGGCTGGATTCGCGCCTCGATGCATTTGGCGCGATTCTTTACCAAGGCCGAAATCAAGGCGTTCCACGTCAGCGAGCTGGAACAGGCGCGCGCCTGGATCAACGCCTGAACAGTGCCTGCAGGCGAGCGCGTCGGACGGCAGGCGGCAAGGAGCCGTCACTCGTTCCCAACGCCGGATTGACTGCTTTCGCAGTCAGGAGGCGCTTTGCCTTCATGGCAGCAGGCAGCGCCGTCGCGAGCACGGCGCGAACCCAATTTATTCCGGCAGATCGATCCCGCGCGATTGCTTCATATGCTGTTTCCATCGTGCCATCAGTGTTCCTCTCCGCATCTCGTGCGGCTCATCAAGAAACGTGGCGTCGACGATTCGATCGGTCCTGAAGTGACGAAAATCCTGACGCAATTCGCACCACGCAACAAGTAACCGGACCGCATCCGCGTAACCAATGAGCAGCGGCCAGATTGTGCGTTTGCTCGCGCGTCCGCGTTCGTCGCGGTAACGGATTCGAAGCTTGCGACCCACGCGAATCCACTCGCGAACCTGCGCGATATTCAGCATATCGGCCGGCAGCGATTGTGGCGGGGGCGTGCTGACTGTCGGCTCCGCGATGAATGGTCTCAACGAGTCCGGCACCGCCGCCGTGATCTTGGCGATCAGATCCCGAGCGGCTCTTGCCAGCACCGGATCGCTTCGGTGGGCGACCCATTGTGCGCCGAGCACGGCGGCTTCCAGCTCATCGGGCGTCAGCATGAGAGGCGGCATGTCGTAGTGACGGTCGAGCACGTAACCAATGCCTGCCTCGCCAGAAATGGGCACGCGTTGTCCCATCAGATCGGCGATGTCGCGATAAACAGTCCGCATGGAGATTTCCAGTTCTTCGGACAGAGCGCGCGCGGTCACTGGACGCTTTGCGCGTCGCAGAATCTGGATGATCTGGAAGAGTCGGTCGGCTCGGCGCATGACGGAGTTTCGCTGCTGCCAGAATGGTGGCAGCAGGCCTTTTGTAGGATGCTGGAAAGTCGTCTACCGCGTTAGCGGCGACTTTATCGACGGACCTCGCGCTTGCCAACGCGGGTCCGGATACTGGTTTGCCTAATAAAGGACAAGAAAATGGACTTCGTCTCCGCTCGCATTATCACCGATGACATCAAACGGCTGGTCCGATTCTACGAGGACATCGGGCTCAAGGCTATCTGGTACACGGAGGAATTCGCAGAACTGTCGACCGCGACCTGCACGCTGGCGATTGGCAGCAAGCGCACCATGGACCTGTTCGGGTCAGGGGCCGCGATACCGGCAAGCAATCACTCGATGATTCTCGAATTTCATGTGCACGATGTGGATGAGGTTTACAGCCGGCTCGGCGGGTGGCTCGAAGACGTTGTACAGGCACCTACCACCCAGCCATGGGGCAATCGCTCGCTGCTTGTTCAGGATCCGGACGGCAATCTGGTCAACTTGTTTACACCGGTCACCCCTGAGGCCATTCGCAAGTACATGAAGCGGTGAGTCATTGCGGCGGGTGGCGCCGCCTCATCCCACCCGGCGAGATAAATGCTCAACGGCTGAGAATATTTATGTAAGCTTTGACTGCATCCGGTAGCACTCAAGGGCGTTGCGCACAGCTCGCACGATCGACTCCCCTCACTATAAATGCACGCGTTGCCGCAGCATTGAAGGAACAGCTCGGCGCTTCGCCTCGCGAGTTTTCGAGTTTTCCCGTGCTCAAGTGCATTGACGCATCTGCTACCATTCGAATCGACAGTCCTGCGGCATAACTTCAAAAAAATATGGACTATGACATGGCGTTGCGTAGCGCGCAGAAGCGGAATCTGAATCCATAAGCGACTCATTCAGAGCATGTCATCTGAGACTCGGTCCAACTCGATTGCAGATAGCAGCCAGGTGTTATGGGAGGATGGCGACCGGGTCTTTTCCCGTGCGTGGCGCTTGAGCCTGGACGGCGCGCAGACTTCGGTCATGGAGTTGCGGCTTTCCGCCGCCGGCCACACACCCGCGAGCCTCGAACGCCTCGCGCACGAATACCAGTTGAAAGACGAGCTTTCCGCCGATTGGGCCGTGCAGCCGCTCGAACTCGTGCAGGATGGCAGTCAAATCGTACTGGTGCTCGAGGATTCGGGCGCCGCTCCGCTCGACCGGCTGATTGGCTCGCCGCTTCGGCTAGAACGCTTCCTGCAACTCGCCATCCATATCGTTGCTGCGCTGGGCAAGGCTCATCAGCGCGGTCTCATTCACAAGGACATCAAGCCGACGCATATCCTGGTGAACGACGCAACAGGCGAGGTCAGGCTCACCGGCTTCGGTATCGCGTCGCGACTTCCGCGCGAACGCCAGGGCCCGGAACACCCGGAATTGATCGCGGGAACCCTCGCCTACATGGCGCCGGAGCAGACCGGCCGGATGAACCGGTCGATCGATTCGCGCAGCGATCTTTACGCGCTCGGAGTCACGTTGTACGAGTTGTTGACCGGAACCCTTCCTTTCACTGCGCTGGACCCGCTGGAATGGGTGCATTGCCACATCGCGCGGCAGCCCGCTGCGCCGGACGAGCGCGCCAAAGGCATCCCTGCCCCGCTCTCGGCCATTGTTATGAAGCTGTTGTCGAAACCCGCCGAGGATCGCTATCAAACTGCGAGCGGCCTGGAGTGGGACCTCAGGAGGTGCCTGGCGGAATGGGAAGCCGCCCGTCAAATCGCGCCTTTCCCACTCGGAACGCACGATACGACCCGACAGCTCCTGATTCCCGAAAAGCTCTATGGGCGCCGCCTGGAAATCGCGACGCTACTGGATGCCTTCGAGCGCGTCGCCACGCAAGGCACGCGGGAACTGGTCCTCGTGTCCGGCTATTCGGGCATTGGCAAGTCGTCCGTCGTCAACGAATTGCACAAGGTTATCGTGCTGCCCCGCGGGATCTTCATCTCGGGAAAGTTCGACCTGCGCCTGCGGGACGTTCCCTACTCCACCCTGGCTCAGGCATTTGCCGAGTTGATCCGACAAATCCTGAACGACCAGAATGCCAACGTCGCGCGTTGGCGCGACGCGATCGAAGAAGCCGTTGGCCAGCACGGAAGATTGCTAACCGATCTGATCCCCGAACTCGCCAGCCTGATCGGACCACAGCCCCCTGTTCCCGCCCTCTCGCCGCTCGAAACCCAGTTGCGGTTTCAATCCGTCTTTCAAAAGTTCGTTGGCGTGTTCGCGCGCGCGGAGCATCCGCTCGTCATTTTCGTCGACGACCTCCAGTGGCTCGATCCGGCCACCTTGACCGTGGTCGAATATCTGATCACGCATGCCCAGACGCGCCACCTGCTATTGATCGGCGCGTATCGCGACAACGAAGTCGCGCCCGGGCATCCCTTGTTGAGTACGCTCGGTTCGATTCGCAAGGCCGGAACGGCGGTGAACAAGATCGCACTCGGGCCGCTCTCGCCGCATGATTTCAGCGAGTTGCTTTGCGACGCTTTCAGATGCACGCGCGAGCAAGCCTTGCCTCTGGCTACGCTGGTTCACCGGAAAACCGGCGGCAATCCATTCTTTGCGGGCCAGTTTCTGACGAATCTCGCGGAGGAAGGTCTCCTCGAGTTCGAGTCGAATTCGGCCTCGTGGCGCTGGAATCTCGAACACATCGAGGCAAAAGGCTTCACCGAAAACGTCGTGGATCTGATGATCCGCAGGCTGCAGCGGCTTTCGCCCACCGCACAGGACGCGTTGATGCTGCTTGCCTGTCTCGGCAGCCAGGCCGACGTCGGCACTCTCGCGAGCGTCTGGGGCGGCTCCGAGGCCAAGGTCCATGCGGATTTCGCCGACGCCGTCCGGGCCGGCGCGATCATCTCAATGGAGCGCAGCTTCAGGTTCGTGCATGACCGGGTGCAAGAAGCCGCGTATGCGCTGATCCCGCCCGCTGCGCGCGCCGGGCATCACTTGCGCATCGGCCGCCTGCTGTTGTCGCGTCTCGACGACGCGGACATTTCGGCCAGGATTTTCGATCTCGTGAACCAGCTGAATCCTGGCTGCGAGCTGATGATCGAGCGGCCTGAACGACATCGCGTAGCCGCCCTCAACCTCGAAGCCGCGAAAAAGGCGAAAGCCTCCACCGCTTACCGCTCGGCCTGCAATTACCTGGCGACCGCTGCGACACTGCTTTCGCAGCAAGGATGGAACGATTGTTACGAGCTAACCTTCAGCGTCTGGTTCGAGCGGGCTGACTGCGAGTTTCTTCTCTCCCACCTCGACGAGGCTACTGAATGGATCGATGAAATATTGCTTCGAGCGCGATCAAAGATCCACTGCGCCGAAGCTTACCGGCTCAGGATGGTCCTGCAGCTGGTGACCGGCGATAATGCGTCCGCAGTCAGGACCGCCCGCGAATGCCTGGGCATGTTCGATATCGACTTGCCCGATCATCCTGCGGATAACGAAGTATCGGCGGAGTATGAAGCCGTCTGGGCGCATCTCGGCGCGCGCCCGATCGAAAGCCTTGTTGACCTCGCGATGATGGAAGACCCGGAGATGCGGGAGGTCATGAACATCTTCCACATGCTCGGGCAGACGGCCTACTTCACCGACATCAACCTCGCCCAGACAATTGCGTGCCGAATGGTCGCCATCACGCTGCAATACGGCACAACCGATTCGGCTGTCATCGCCTATGCGTTCATTTCCATCCTGCTGGGCCCGTTCTTCCATCGATACCAGGAGGGCGAAGCGTTCGCCCGACTGGCAGTCGCAGTGGCGGAGAAGCACCGCTTCTCCACTCAAAATGTGGCCGCACATTTCTTCATGCAAATGGCGGTTCTCTGGACGCAACCGATCGAGGCCGCATTAGGGTGCGTCGATACTGCCATTCGGTATGCGCAAGAGACAGGAGAGGTCATCTATGCCAGCTTCAGTCTCGAACATCGGCTAACGGATCTTCTGGCGCACGGTGTGCACCTCGACGAGGCGTGGCTCGAATCGATCAAGGCCGTTGCGTTCGTCGAGCGAATCAATTTCCGGCACGTGCACGATATTCTCACGGGCATCCAGCAATTCATTCAGCGGCTTCGTGGGCGCTCGGGCGACCAGACGGTCATCGAAGACGCGACGATTGAAGCGCAAATCACGGAAAGCGGTATTGCCGTGGTCAACTGCTTCTACTGGATTTTGCGGGTGCAGCGCCACTATCTGTTGGGCGAGCACGAGAAAGCGCTCGCGTGTGCCGCCCGGGTCAAGCCGATTCTTTGGTCCGCACGCTGCCACCTCCAGTTCTCCAACTACTGCCTTTACTATTCGCTTGCACTCGCTGCCGTTCACAACACGTCGTCGAGCGAGCGACAAGCCGCGATCGAAGCCGATATCGCCGCAAACATTCAGGCATTCGAAAGATGGGCGCAAAGCGGTCCGGTCACGTTCGCGCACAAGCATCTGCTGCTGCGCGCGGAACTGGCCCGTCTGAAAGGAGACGCCCTGCAGGCCATGCGGCTTTACGAGGATGCCGCGCGCCTGTCAGGCGAGCGAGGCTTCGTTCAGGATCAGGCGCTGGCCAACGAGTTAGCCGGGCAGTGCTGCCTCGCCGCCGGCCTCGAGCGCGCCGCGCACGCCTATTTGCGCGAGGCGCGGGACTGTTATTCGCAATGGGGCGCACACCGCAAAATCGAACAGCTGGAGCAGCGCTATCCCTTGAACAAGCCCGAAGCGATGTCTGTCTCGCGCGTGACTATCGAGGAGTACGCCGAGCAACTGGATGTCGCGACAATCGTGAAGACGGCTCAGGCAATTACAGGCGAAATGGTGCTCGAGAATCTGATCAAGTCCCTGATGGTGACCGCGGTCGAGCACGCCGGTGCCGAACGCGGCTTGTTGATCCTTCCGCAGGGCGCCCACCTGCGCATCGAGGCCGAAGCCACGATACGAGGCGCCCAGGTCGTCGTGCAGTTGCCGCGACAGTCGCCGGGCTCGGCCACGCTGCCCGAGTCGCTCCTGCACTACGTCGCGAGCACGCGCGAGCCCGTCATCATCGACGACGCCTCTGCCGAAAACCGCTTTTCCGCCGATCCCTATATCCGCCAGATACGCGCGCGTTCCGTCCTTTGCCTGCCGTTGCTCAAGCAGGCCAGGCTGATCGGCGTCCTCTACCTCGAGAACAACCTCGCGTCGGGCGTTTTTGCCCCGAAGCGCATCGCCATGTTGAAGCTGCTCGCCTCGCAGGCGGCGATTGCACTGGAAAACGCCGGCCTGTACCGCGATCTCGCCGAACGTGAAGCGAAGATCCGGCGCCTCGTCGACGCCAACATCGTCGGCATCCTGATTGGGAATGTCGAGGGTCGCATCCTCGAAGCCAACGACGCGTTCCTCCGTATGCTGGGATACGACCGTCACGATCTGCAGCGTGGGAAACCCAGCTGGAGGGACCTCACACCACCCGAGTGGGTCGAGCGCAGCAAATCAGCGTGGGAGGAACTGGAGAAAACCGGGATCTTGCAGCCCTACGAGAAAGAATACTTCCGCAAGGATGGCAGCCGCGTGCCGGTACTGATCGGCATTGCCATGCTGGGCGAGAGCGCGGCTCAAGCTATCGCGTTTGTGCTCGATCTGAGCGAGCTGAAACGGGCGGAAGCGCAGGCGCGCCAAATGCAGCTCGAGCTGGCCCATGCAAACCGCGTCACGGCCATTGGGCAGCTCGCGGCGTCGATTAGCCACGAAATGAAGCAACCGATCGCAGCGACGGCAGTCAATGCGTCAACGGGTTTGCGCTGCCTCGAGATCGATCCGCCCAACGTCGGCGAGGCCCGCCAGGCGTTCGATCGTATCGTTCGTGACACGAGGCGGGCAAGCGAAGTGATCAAGCGGATTCATGGCCTCGTCGTCAAGGCCCCGACGACCAGCGAGATCCTGCAGATCAACGAGGCGATTCGCGAGGTCCTCGCGCTCGCGTCCAGCGAAGCGAACCGGAACGGCGTTTCCGTGCGGCTGCAGCTTACGGAAGCGTTACCGCCCATCAAAGGCGACCGGGTGCAAATCCAGCAGGTGATGCTGAACCTTATTATCAATGCAATCGACGCGATGAGCGCGGTTGAAGACGGGCCGCGGGAATTGACGATCAGCACCGCCATGAATGAGCCGGACGCCGTCCTCGTGGCGGTGCGCGATTGCGGCCCGGGTATCGCTCCGGAGAACATCGAGCGCCTCTTTGAGCCGTTTTATACGACGAAGGCTAGCGGGATGGGTATGGGGCTCTCGATATGCCACTCGATCGTCAAGGCGCATGGCGGCCGGTTGTGGGCGAGCGCCAACGTCCCCCGCGGCGCGCTCTTTCGGTTCACGTTGCCGGTCAACCTCGCCGATTCTTCGTAAGCCGCCCCCAAACCGACACCAAGGTATATTGACTCCCCGTTCCCAAAAGCCGATTGTTGAAGCGTCAGGCGCGCCGCAAAGGGACGGAGATGGACAACGAACTCAGTCAGACTGTGGATGCGCTCCCGGGGCTGGTATGGACTGCCTTTCCCGATGGCCGCATCGAGTTCGTCAATCGCCGCTGGTGCGAATATACCGGGCTTTCCGTGAGCCAGGCGGCGGGCGAAGGCTGGCAGACGGCGTTCCACCCCGACGACCAGCCCGCGCTGCTCGAAGCATGGCGGACCGTCGTCGCCTCCGGCGAGCAAGGCGAGGCGGAAGCGCGAATGCGCCGCTTCGATGGCACGTATCGCTGGTTTGCATGCCGGGCCAGTCCGATTACCGATGCGGCCGGCAATGTCGTAAAGTGGTGCGGGATCAACTCGGACATCGAGGACCGTAAGCAGACCGAAGCGGCACTGCGCGCGCAAGAGCAGCGCTTTGAGTTGATCGTCGATAGCCTCCCCACCCGGGTCGTCCTTTTTGCACCCGACGGTGACGTGTTGCACGCCAACCGCCATACGCTCGAATACGCCGGTGTGACCCTCGACGAGTTGCGAGCGTGGAAGACCAATGGCCTGACCCACCCGGACGATCGGGACGCTGTGATCGCGCGGTTTCATGCGTCGATCAGCACCGGCGATCCCTATGACGCGGAGTCGCGCCATCGCGGCGCCGATGGCGGCTACCGATGGTTTCGCGTGCAGGGCTTTCCGTTGCGTGACAGCGAGAGGCGAATCGCCCTCTGGTATTTCCTTCAGACGGATATCGACGACCGCAAGCGAGCGGAGGCGCTGCTTGCGGGCGAGAATCGCCTGCTCGAAATGATCGCCACGGGGCAGGCATTGCCAACCGTGCTCGATGCTTTGTGCCGGCTCGTCGAAGAGATCGCGAGTGATTGCGTTTGCAGAGTCACCTTTCAGGATGCCCACGGCACGGCGTGCCGGCACCTGGGGTCCCCCGGCCTGCCTAAGCGCTTGCTCCCACGTCCTGGTGCACGTGCCGCCTCGCATGACTCTGGCCCACTCGGCATGGCGGTGTCCCTCAAGGCACAGGTGATCGTGCCCGATGTCGCATCAGACGTACGCTGGACCAGGGCGTGGCGGGAGCGCAGCCTCGCGCACGGACTGCGGTCCTGCTGGGCGACACCGGTCCTGTCGCGTACCAACGAAGTGCTCGGAACATTCACCCTGTTTCGGTCTGATACCGGCAATCCCACACCTCTGCAGCATGAGCTGATCGCACAGCTCACGCACATTGCGAGCATCGCCATTGAACGGGCACACAGCATCGCGGCACGTCAACAAGCCGACGAGCGCTTACGGCAAAGCGCGGCGCTGATGACCAAAGTGGAGCAGCTCAGCTCGAGCGGCAGCTTTTGCTGGTGCCCGCAGACCGGCTCGATCACGTGGTCGGAGCAGCTGTATGGCATCTTCGGCATCGAACCCGGCGTGCCGATTACGTTGGACATGATCGCGGCGCGCTTCCACCCCGGCGACCGTCTCATACTCGATGAAATGATCGAGCGGGCGCAAGCAGGCAAGGATCTGGAGTTCGAACACCGCCTGCTGCTGCCCGACGGCTCGGTCAGGCACATTCACATCCAGGCACACCCCACGCGCGACTCACAAGGCGGCCTTGATTACATCGGCGCCGCCCAGGACATGACAGAACGCCGGGACTCCGAGGGGGCGCTCGTCGCGCTGCGCGCCGAACTAGCGCATCTGAGCCGGGTCAATAGCCAGGGCGCCTTGACGGCTTCGATCGCGCACGAAATCAACCAGCCGCTGGCCGGCATCGTAACCAACGCCAGCACAGGACTGCGCATGCTGAGTGCGCAGCCGCCCAATGTCGAAGGCGCGCTCGAGACCGTACGGCGCACGATCCGTGACGGGCACCGGGCGTCCGAGGTGATGGCCCGCCTGCGTGCGCTGTTCAGCAAGAAAGCCGTGGCGACGGAGGCAGTCGATCTGGTCGAAGCCACACACGAGGTGATCGAACTGCTGCAGTGCGAGATTCGCAACAAGCGGATCGTGCTCCATGTGAAGGCGGCCAACGACCTGCCGCCGGTCGCCGGAGACAGGATCCAGCTCCAGCAAGTGGTGCTGAGCCTGCTTCTCAACGCCGTGGAAGCGATGAGCGGTGTCGATGAACGCCCACGGCAGATGCGGGTGAGCATCGAGCGCGACGATGGCGGCTGCGTGCGCCTCGCCGTGACCGATTCCGGCGTGGGCATCGACCCGCAACACGCGGCCAAGCTCTTCGATCCGTTTTTTACGACGACGCGCGAAGACATGGGCATCGGTTTGTCCGTGAGCCGCCGCATCATCGAGAGTCACGGCGGCCGCCTGTGGGCCTCGTCCAACGCCGACCCGGGCGCCACATTTACGTTTTCCATCCCGCTTACGACGGACAGCGCGGCCGCTGCCCGCCGGCCCGTACCGACGGGTCAGCCCGCGAGTTCAGACGCTGAGCAGACCGAAAGGAACCTGTGATGGCCGAACGCCCGCTAATCGCAGTGGTAGACGATGACCAATCAGTGCGCGAATCGCTGCCCGACCTGCTGCGCGTGTTCGGCTTCAGAGCACGGGCTTTTGCGTCGGGAGAGGAGTTCCTGGCATCTGGCTGTGCCGGCGAAGCGCACTGCCTGATCCTCGACGTCGCCATGCCCGGCATGTCCGGCCAGGACCTGCAGCACGAGCTCGCACGGCGCCAGCAAGCCGTTCCGGTCGTCTTCATCACGGCGCATGGAGACGAGGCACTGCGCCCACACATGCTCGAACAGGGCGCCGTGGACTGTCTGTTCAAACCCTTTAGCGACACCGCCCTGCTCGGGGCGATCCAGGCCGCGCTCAAGGTCGAGTGATTCCTTTCGGGGCCTGTGAATGGAGTTCGTAATGACACCCGTACATGCAGTTGAATTCGCATCGAAATCGTCGTCGTCGCAAGCCGCGCCGGTCGTCTTCGTCGTCGACGACGATGTCTCGGTGCGCGAGTCGCTCGAAGCCATGATCCGTTTTGCGGGTCTCAGGGCGGAGACCTACGCTTGCGCTCAGGACTTCCTCGGACGCCCACGCGCGATGGTCCCGAACTGCCTCGTGCTGGACGTGAGCCTTCCCGACCTGAGCGGCCTCGACTTGCAGAATCTCATCGCATCCGAGCGCACCGACATGCCGATCATCTTCATCACCGGTTACGGCGACGTACCGATGACGGTACGAGCCATGAAAGCCGGAGCAGCCGAATTTCTCACCAAGCCGTTTGACGATCAGGTCCTGCTCGATGCCATCCGGCACGCCATCGAGCGCAGCCGCGCGGCATTGAGCAAGGAAGCGGGCATGCAGTCGATCCGTGAGCGCTACACGTCGCTCAGCCGACGCGAGCGGGAAGTCATGGCGCTGGTGGTTTCGGGATTGCTGAACAAGCAGGTGGGCGCGGAGCTGGGCATCAGCGAGATCACGGTGAAGGTGCACCGCCGTCACGTCATGCGCAAGATGGACGCCCGCTCGCTCGCCGAACTGGTCAACATTGCGGGAAAACTGCACGTTGAGGACGCATCCGCGTGAGTGCCGCGTCAGCGCACCCAAGAGCGTTCGTCAGGCCCGATTCGGGTCGTTAGCCGACGCGATTGCGAACGCGACAACGCATGCGGTCTTGACAATGCACTCGACCGACGAGGCGAGCGCTATGGCAACGCTGTGCGCGTACTCGAGAGGCAACGCCGGCGCTACGGCCAACACACTCGCCGCGCAAATGAAAACGAAGACGTGACGGGTAAAGCGCACGCGGACGATGGCGGCAAAACCGGTGAGGCACACGAGTGCCTTCGAAACCAGCACCGCGAGCAGTGAGATGGAACTGATCGATCCGCTGAGTTCCAGCGGCGTCTCGAACAGTACCCAGCTGCAGACCGCAACGACAGACAGCTTGAATGGGCGCCCGGCTCCGGACACCAGGTCGCCGGCATCCGCCCGGAATCCCGACAACATCCCATGCCTGCCGCGAGCACGCTTCGTCAGATTGCCAGAGCCGTAGTTCATCACGCAGTCCTCCACACGGACATGGCCGGCCGAGCTTGCGCGGGCGGATACACATTCCACGATCCATCGTCGTGACGGAAAAGGAAGATCGACAGCAGACCGCCGGGGCGCACCGCCTCGATACACACGCAGCGCCGATCCCTCCGGGTATGGCGAACCCGCACGACATGTGCGGGCGTTGCAGGCGTGGGCGCGAGCCACTTCTCGACGGCCCAGTGCAGCGTCATTTCGGTCGGGCTCATGGTGGCATCCTTCGCGTCGTTGTCTACATCAAGGTTGGGTAACAGGATTCGCGGCGACCACGGCGTGACCGGTTTTGCTCCGGTTGCCGATGAAGGTGCTCACGAGACACAGCAGCGCGTGAACGCCCGCGAACGGATGTCTGAGGCATGCATTGACCTGTTCGCTGCGGCTCTCACCGAGCACGCACCAGGTGCAGAAGTGCTCGCAGTTATTGGTCAACAGGCGATAGCGGTTTTCGCCGAGCCGCGAGCGGGCGCGCAACACGGCGTGCGCGCCTGTATATCTCGTAAGCTCACGCGAGCGCACAGAAACGGTGTGACCATCGGCGAACTGCTCGATTGGGACTTCTTCGACAGGGCCGCGATACACGAACTTCGCGAAACCCGCGTAGTGAATGACCCTGCCGCTTCCGACATAAATGCCGTGATGTTCGTAGCCGTGGCGTTTCGTGACCAGGTGGGCACCGAGCGCGAGTTCGCCATTCGATCCATCAAGTGAGACATCCGCAGGCGTACAAGCGGCCGTGCATCGTGGGTCACGTTCACTGCCTGATTGGCGGCGGTCTCGGTCCATGGCTTTGCTCCAGCTCCGGCGGGTGTCGGCATGCGAATCAATCTAGGGGGTGCCCGGACGAGCCGCAATTACACCTTGGGTTCAGGCCGCGCCATTACAGGCATGCGCGGGTGCGGCTAACACCATCGTGCAATGGCGCCCCGCACCGCCTTCGGCCTACCGTTCACTTTGCGGATGAAGCCTTCTGGAGTTGATCCATGCACGAGCGAGTCAGGCATTCCACGCATGCCCCACTGAAGGCTAGCCACGTATTCGAAGAGTTTGCGAGGACCCTCTGGTATCTGCGTGCCCCGCTTGCAGCGCTATTTGTGCTGTTTCTACTGCTATCGGCTGCCATGTACTACGCCGGCGGCCCAATCGATACGGGGAGCAGGACGCCATCCGCGTTTGGGGACACCCTCTACTTCTGCACGATCACCGCACTCACGATCGGTTACGGCGACGTGGTGCCCACCACGCTCCTCGGCCGGATCGATTCGGTATTGATCGGCGTGCAAGGAGTACTGGTGACGAGTATGGTCACCGCCGCATTCGTACGCGCTGTTCAGGAGGCCGCGCGCCGCGCCCACTGCGTTACACCATCGTGCAATTGAGCCGCACACCCCCGCTGCCTAAAGTGGCTCTGCACGGGCAACGTCTGCCAACGCTGGCGTTGCTCAAATGCAGCCATTCGCACACCGTAACGGGAAAGGCCATCATGCTCACTGACGTACTCCACCTTTCGCGAGCCCAGTTCGCGATGACGACGATCTTCCACATCGTGTGGCCGATCCTGACCATCAGTCTCTCTGCATTCCTGCTGCTCATCGAAACACTATGGATCCGTACCGGCGACGTGATGTACTACCGCCATGCACGCTACTGGAGCAAGCTGCTCGCGCTGAACTTCGCCGTCGGCGTGGTCACCGGTATTCCGCTGGAATTTCAGTTCGGCACCAACTGGTCTGGTTTTGCGCAGTACAGTGGCCAGTTCGTCGGCAACATCCTGGGTTTCGAAGGCGCGATGGCGTTCATGCTCGAAGCTGGATTCGTCGGCGTGATGATGCTCGGCTGGGGGCGCGTGCCGCGTGGCGTCCACCTGTTTGCCACAGCGATGGTATCGCTTGGGTCGAGCATTTCCGCATTCTGGATCATGGTCGCCAATTCGTGGATGCAAACGCCCGCCGGTTTCGCCGTCGTCAACGGCAGGATCGTCGTGACAGACTATCTTGCGGCCATCTTCAACCCCGACATGGTATGGGCCGTCTCGCACATGTGGACGGCCGCGATCGAAACCGGCATGTTCGTGATCGCCGGCATCTCCGCGTACCACCTGTTCCGCCAACGGCACGCCGAATTCTTTGCGCGTTCGTTCAAGGTCGCACTGGCCGTGCTCGTCTTCATTACGCCGCTTCAGGTTTGGCTGGGAGACTCGAGCGGCACCAGCGTGTTCGCCACGCAACCCGCGAAAGGCGCCGCAATCGAAGGTCACTGGCAGACCAACAAGCCCGGCACGGGCGCCGCCTGGTCGCTCGTTGCGTGGCCCGATCAGCAAAAACAGCGTAACGACTGGTCAATCGAAGTACCGGGACTCCTGAGCATCCTCGGCACGCACACGCTGCACGGACGCGTTTCGGGTCTCACGGACTTCCCCCGCACCGACCAGCCGCCCATGGTGCCGCTTCTCTACTACGCGTTCCGCTTGATGGCCGGCATCGGCTTCGCGTTCATGCTGCTCGCGTTCTGGACCGCATACGCACTGCATAAGGCGCGCGGCAGTCTCGAGCGCCTTGTCGCGCAACGCAAGCTCCTGCTCGCGTGGGTGCTGTGCATCCCGCTGCCCTACGTCGCTGTCGAGGCCGGATGGATCGTGCGCGAGGTAGGACGCCAGCCATGGGTCGTGTATGGCCTGCTGCGAACGAGTCAAGCTGTATCGGCGGTACCCGCTTCATCCGTCACGGCCAGCATGGCGATGTTCTTCGCTTTCGACGTCGTGTTGCTCATCACATTCTTCCTTCTCGCGCGGCGTTGGCTGAAGAACGGCCCCGATCTCACGGCCACACCGCCCGCGACCACCATCGTCCCGCCTCAACCGGCGGCGACCGAATACTGAAACTTCGTTCTCCAACCGAAAGGAGATGGTTCGATGGACAGCACGACTCATACCCTGCTTACGCTCACGTGGTTCGGCCTGATCGGCCTGATGCTGGTCTTTTACGTCGTGACGGACGGATTCGATCTCGGCGTAGGCATGCTCACGCTGCTGAGCAGAAAGCGCGAGGACCACGACGTGATGATTCAAACCATCGGTCACGTGTGGGACGCCAACGAAACATGGCTGGTCGTGGTCGGCGGCGGCCTGTTCGGCGCGTTTCCCGCCGCCTACGCGATCCTGATGCAAGCGCTTTATCTGCCCGTCATGGCGATGATCGCCGGACTGATCATGCGGGGCGCCGCCATTGAATTCCGCCACAGTTCGCAGCACGGAAGGCTCTGGGACACCGTGTTCGGCGTGGGCAGCCTCGTCGCGGCCATCTCGCAGGGCATCGTACTCGGCAAGGTAATCACGGGCTTCCTGCCTGATGGCCCCAGCGCCGCGTTCATCACGGTGACAGCCGTTGGGGTTGTCAGCGGCTATGCCCTGCTGGGCGCGACCTGGCTCGCGAGGAAGGCGGCGGGCCCGATCCAGCGTTGGGCGCGACGGCTGGCCGTGGTGAGCGCGCAGTTCACCGTGGCTGCCGCAATCGTTCTCACCGCAGCGACCTGGTTTGGCGGCGTGGCGGTCCATGCCCGCTGGTTCCAGCCGGGCGTCCTCGCCCCCCTTGCGGTACTTGGCGCGCTCGCGGTCCTCTCGTTCGTGTGGCTCCTCGCGTCGCTCTATCGCGGACGAGAGCGCCAGCCCTTCCGGGCGGCGGTGACGCTCTTCATGGTGTCGTTCGCCGGCCTTGCCATCAGCCTCTATCCGGACTTCATACCCGGTCGGCTGACGATCTGGCAAGCGGCATCGGACACGCTGACCCTTGCGTTCATGTTGATCGGGATTGGCCTCGTGTTCCCTGTGATGATCGGCTACAACCTGTACCAGTACGCGGTTTTCCGCGGCAAGGTGATCGACACGACCCGCGCGTGAAGGTACGCGAATTCATCGAAACGACTCGATTCCAGGAGCAATCCATGAAGACGAGAGAGTACGCCGCGGCAGACACCGCACAAGTCCAGATCGAAATCCTCGAACGGTCCGAAAACATACTCGTCATTCGCTGGGTAGAGCCCGGACGATGCCATTATGGCGAGCAGCGCTGGCGTCGCCGCCATGCGCGCGCGTCTGGCGTGTGCGTTGTGTCTCGACGCACAATCCGTCGCGGCGATGCGGTCTTTCGTCCCGCCGAACGCCCTGCCCCTTCGAACGCAGCGGCGATGATCGCCGTGGAAGCGTTCGGCTATTGAGCGCGCCGTTGCGTGAAATCCGGATTCATCTCCTCATCAGCGACGCTGCGCTGCAGCGTCGTTTCCCCAGACAACTTGCATCGAAGAATAAAAAGCCGCTCAAAAGAGCGGCAAATATGCAGGGCTGTAGTGCCACGAAATCCCGTCAAGCGAGCCGGATATCCGGTTGAGCCAGCCCGTTGATCTGTTCGGCGGTCCAGAGCAGCGTCGCCCGGCGAAAACCGTGCAGCGCCTGCTGATGGCGTCGGTACAGCATCGCGTGGCTCAGCTGAGCGAGTTTGCCCCGGATGAGCCCCCCGGGAAACAAGCCAAAGCGCCCCAGCGTGCCAAAGGAGTCGTACTCGCTCAGCGACACGAGCGAACCGAAATCCCGGAATGCGAAGCCCGGAAGCGGCTTGTCGTCACGGATCCATTCCGGCAGATGGCGCGCCAGGTGCTCCGCCTGTTGAGCAGCGACCTGCGCAGTAGGAGGCAGCGGACGCTGCGCACCTTCCGGAGTCAGTGAAGCGCAATCGCCGAGCGCGAAAATATTTTCGTCGTGTAGCGACTGCAGCGTGCCCGACACCACGATCTGGTTCGCCCGGTTGGTTTCGAGGCCCGCTAGCCGGTTCATGAAATCAGGCGCCTTCACACCGGCAGCCCACACCATCAAATCCGCTCCCGCAAGCTTCCCGTCTCCGTAACGCAGGCCGCCCGGTTCAACGGCGGAAACGCCCGTCGAGGTCATGACGCGAAAACCAATCTTTTCGAGTCGCTGCTGGCTCGCTGACGAGATCTCCGGCGGGAAGGCGGGAAGCACACGTGGTCCGGCTTCGAGCAGCGTCAAACTCAGCCTCTCACGGATCGCGGGATCGCCATAGCCGGCCGCAAGCTCGAAAAGGTGACTGAGTTCGGCAGACAACTCCACCCCGGTCGCGCCGGCGCCCACGATTGCCACCCTGAGTCCCTCATCCTTGACCACAGAACGAAGAGAACGCTCGCGCAACGCCACATTGAATGCCTCTGCCTGCTGCTGGCTGTCGATCAGATGGCAATGCTCCATGACTCCGGGCACGCCAAAGTCGTTCGCACGGCTGCCTATGCACAGCAGCAGCACGTCGTATGGCACGGTTCGCGGCTCGAGCATCAATCCGCCCTCGTGCGCCTCGATCGCCGCAAGCTGGACTTCACGCCTTTGCCGGTCCAGTCCGCACATCTCACCCGGTTGATACGTGAAGCCGTGTTCACGTGCATGAGAGAGATAGATCACGCGCTGCTGATTCACATCGCGCGTGCCTGCCGCAATGGTGTGCAGCATCGGTTTCCAGATATGCGTGGGGCTTCGGTCGATCAGCGTGACGCTCGCCGCACCCGAACGGCCCAGCCCGTCGCCAAGCCTGGTTGCAAGCAGAATCCCGGCGATTCCCCCACCTACGATAACGATACGACCTGGTTTTTTCATGGCAAGCACTCAATGAATGTAGAACGATTTCCAATACGTGCCGATGGCAACGCACAGGTTGGGCAATCGCGCCCGCGCCAATGAGACCTATCGGTACCTGCGCAACTTAGGGTATGCAGCAATCAGCTGCAATTACACCTTGGGCGCAGGATTGAACCAACCTTTCCACTTGCACCAAGGTGTCGTTACACCATCGTGCAATTGAGCCGCGCGCCGATGCCTCATAAAGTTGGTGTCCATGAGCAAGGTCTTTCCAAAATCGACATCGCTCAAACCTGGTAAGGATGCCAAATGACTATGACTCGCACCATCTCAAGCAACGGTTCTCAGGGAACGATTACCTCGGGACGATTGTTTGTCCTTGAATTGAGCAGCAACTCGATTCATTCGATGAATCCGGACGGCAGCGACCGCAAGATGATCGTCACAGATTGCCGCCTACCCGATGGCATCGCAGTGGATGCGGAGGCCGGTCACATCTACTGGACCAACATGGGCAGTTCCCTGAGCGCCGATGACGGCTCGATCGAACGCGCCGACCTCGACGGCAGCAACCGCGTGGTCATTGTCGCGCAAGGCGTCACGCACACGCCGAAGCAGCTCCAGCTCGATAAGGACGGCGCCAGGCTCTATTGGTGCGACCGCGAAGGCATGCGCGTGATGCGCGCCAACTGCGACGGCTCGCAAGTCGAAACGCTGGTCGAGTCCGGCCGAGGCGACAACGACCGGCGCGACCAGAACAAATGGTGCGTCGGCGTCGCCGTCGATCGCAAGGCAGGGAAGCTGTACTGGACGCAAAAGGGCCCGGACAACGGCGACCAGGGCCGTATCTTCCGCGCGAACCTGGAGATTCCGAATGGCGAAGATCCGGCCACCCGCTCCGACATCGAAGTGCTGTTCGACCATCTGCCGGAACCGATCGACCTCGAGTTCGACAGCGCGAACCGCGTCCTTTACTGGACGGACCGCGGTGATCCCCCGCGCGGCAACACGGTCAATCGCGCCCCGGTCGACGCAGCGACGACGCCCGAGATCGTGATCAGCCACCTGCTGGAAGGCATCGGCATCACCCTCGACGTGGCCGGTAACCGCATGTTCGTTACGGATCTGGGCGGCTCGGTCTATTCCGCGCAGCTCGACGGCAGCAACCTGCGCAACTTCCTCTATGCCCAAGGCAATCTCACCGGCGTTGCCTTCGCCGAAGTCTGACCCGTACATCGGAGAAATCACATGACTGAAACCAAACCCATTCGCCGCGTCGCCATCATCGGCACGGGCGTGATCGGCGCGAGCTGGGCCGCGCTGTTTCTCGCCAAAGGATTGCATGTCGTGGCTACCGACATCGCGCCGAACGCGGAAGCGTCGTTGAGAAAATTCGTGGAGTCCGCATGGCCGGCGCTCACGAGATTGGGCCTCACGCCCGGGGCGGCGATCGCTAACCTCACGTTCACGCCCCTGCTCGATCAAGCACTCGCCGGCGCGGATCTGGTACAGGAAAACGGACCCGAGCGAATTGATTTCAAGCAGAAGCTCTATGGGCAACTCGACGAGCTGTTGCATCCCGACGTGATCATTGCATCCAGCTCGTCGGGGCTCACCATGAGCGAAATCCAGAAAGGCGCCGCGACCCATCCCGAGCGCTGCGTCATCGCGCATCCGTTCAACCCGCCCCACTTGATCCCGCTCGTCGAGATCGTTGGCGGGGCAAAGACCTCGGAAGCGACCATCCAGCGCGTAGCGGATTTCTATACGTCGATCGGGCAGCGCACGGTGCGGGTCAACAAGGAAATGCCCGGCCACGTCGCAAACCGGCTTCAGGCCGCATTGGCACGCGAGGTGTACTACCTCGTTGCCGAGGGCGTGGTGAGCGCCGCCGATGTGGACACGGCCCTCTCCTGGGGCCCGGGTCTGCGCTGGGGCGTAATGGGCAACATGATGCTCAACCATCTTGGCGGCGGCCCTGGCGGCATCGAGCACTTCTTCCAGCAGTTCAGCGGCCCCATGACCGCCTGGTGGAAGACCCTCGGCACGCCGGTTCTGAGCCCCGACGTACAAAAGAAGCTTGTCGACAGCGTTCACGCCGAGACCGGGTCGCGCTCCATCGAGACGCTGGAGGCACAGCGCGATGAAGTTCTGCTCGGTCTACTCGAACTGCGTCGTAATGTTCGCAGTCCGGAGAAATATCAATCGTGAGATTTAGCTGCGCATCCCCCGTGAAAACGACGGATGGGCCGCCCATCTTGCTGTTCGGTCTCACGATGATCACCGGGTTCAGCGCGTTCATTTAATACCGCAGGCGTGACGGTGAGATCCACGTCGTCACGCCAACGATATGGAAAACTAATCATGTCATCGACAACCGTTGCGGACTCGTCTTCACCCCGAGCAGTGCTTGATACCTCACCGGCAGAAGTCGTAACGCTCGCAAATGTCCTGTACGAAAAGCGCGATGCGATCGCTTATGTAAGCGTGAACCGACCCAAAGTGCTCAATGCTCTGAGCACGCAGACATGGAGGGATCTGCGAACGGCTTTCGAGGCGGCACGCGAGGACGCTGCCGTGCGCGGCGTGATTCTCACCGGCGCGGGGGACAAGGCATTCATCGCCGGCGCAGACATCAGCGAGTTGGCGCACGCGAGCGCGATCGAAGCGGAGCAGTCGAGCCGCTTTGGGCAAGCCGTGCTCGACTTGATCGAGAACCTTGGCAAGCCCGTGGTCGCGGCGATCAACGGCTTCGCACTCGGCGGCGGCTGCGAAACGGCCATGGCGTGCACCCTTCGCATTGCCGCGGAGCACGCAAAGCTTGGCCAGCCCGAGGTCAAGCTCGGCTTGCTGCCCGGCGGCGGCGGCACGCAGCGGCTGCCGCGCCTCGTCGGCAAGGGCCGCGCACTTCAACTCATTCTGTCCGCGGAGCCGATCAGCGCACAGGAAGCCTGGCGCATCGGGCTTGTTAACGAGGTCGTTCCGGCGGCCGATCTCATTGGACGCGCTGAAGCCATCCTGAAGACGATCGCCTCGAACGCCCCCGTCGCCGTGAAGCTATCGCTCGAAGCGGTGAACAAGGGACTGGACGCGGGTCAGAGCGAGGGTCTCGCCCTCGAAGCCTCCTGCTTCGGACTGTGCGCCGGGACAGAGGACAAAAGGGAGGGCACGTCTGCCTTCCTCGAAAAACGCGCCCCGCAGTTCCTGGGACGATGAAACAAGTGCCACGATTCAGGAGAGATTCAATGGCAAGCGACAACATTTTTGCTGGACTCAAAGTGGTTGACTTTTCCAGCTTCGTCGCGGCGCCGGGCGCCGCCGTCATCCTGTCGGACTTCGGCGCCGACGTCATCAAAGTCGAACCACCGGGCGGCGACCCGTGGCGACATGGGCACAAGATCGCGCCACAGCCGGCGGCGGACGAACCGTATCAATGGCATCTGGCCAACCGCAACAAGCGCAGCATGACTCTGAACCTGAAGTCGCCCGGCGCGCAGCAGGTCCTCCAGCAGCTTGTCGCGTGGGCGGATGTGTTCATCGTCAATACGCCCCACCCCGCGCGCAAGAAACTCAAGCTCGAATACGACGACGTGATGCGCTGGAACCCGCGTCTGATTTATGCGGATCTCACCGGCTTTGGCGAAAGCGGGCCGGATGCGGAAATGCCCGGCTTCGATATCACGGCGTTCTGGGCCCGTAGCGGGCTGCTCTCCATGACGCGCGATGCCGGCGCACCGCCGACCTGGCCCGTGGCCGGCAGCGGCGACAACGCAACAGCGCTCGGAATCTATGCCGCGATCGTCACCGCGCTATTCCGGCGCGAGCGCACAGGTGCTGGTTCTTACGTCACGACTTCCCTCCTTGCCTCAGGTGTCTGGTCGGCGAGCGTCGCGATCCAGGCCGCGTTAGCCGGCGCGAAGTTCGCTCCGCCACACGATCGCAAGCATCCCGCGAATGCGGCGCTCAACGTGTACCGCGCGGCCGACGGCACCTGGTTCGTTCTCGTCGTGACGCCCGACAAGCTGACCGCAGTCGCGAACGCCATCGGCCGCCCGGATCTGCTGAACGATGAACGGTTTTCCGACCCGGCGCAGCTGGCTTCGAATATGCCGCAACTCACAGCGGTTCTCGACGATGTGTTCGGCGCGCAACCGATGACTCACTGGCACGACGTATTCAGTGGCGCACACGTCACGTATGGCGAGGTGCGCGGACCTCAGGAGGTCATCGACGATCCGCAGTTGCGCGCAAACGATGTCATCGTTCCGCTCGAAGGTGCAGGCGGCAAGCTGACTTCGACGGTCAGCAATCCGATTCAGGTGCATGGCGTTGCCAAGGTGCCGGCGCGGCGCGCGCCCGATCTTGGTGAGCATAACGAAGCGATCCTCCGCGAGTTGGGATTCGATGCGAAGGACATTGACAGCTTGCGCGAAACCGGCACGGTGCCGAGCATCAACACGCAAGTCGCTTGACACAAGCGCGGCAGAAAGTTTGGAGCAACCCATGAGTGACATCATTACCGAATCGACTGACGACGGCGTTCTTCGCGTCGCGTTCAATCGTCCCGAGAAGAAAAACGCCATGACGGGCGATATGTACTCGCGCCTCGCGGATATCCTCAACGAAGCCTCCGGAAACGACGCAGTCCGCGTTGTGCTCTGGCACGGCATTGGACAGTCGTTCTGCGCGGGAAACGACATCGGGGACTTTCTCGATCGTCCGCCCAAGCCGGGCGACTTTCCACAGGGCCGCCTGATGGAGGCGCTCATCGCGTTCGACAAGCCGATCGTCGTGGCTGTGCAAGGCGCGGCGGTCGGCAGCGGAACGACCATGCTGACTCACTGCGATTTCGTCTACGCGGGCGAAAGCGCAAAGTTTTTGATGCCGTTCATCAATCTCGGCCTGGTTCCGGAATTTGGATCGAGCTTTTCGATACCCGCTCGCGTGGGTCATCTCAGGGCGGCGGAGTTGTTCCTGCTGGGTGAGCCCTTCACTGCCCAGCGAGCGGTGGAGTTGGGCCTCGCGACTCGTGTGGTGCCCGACGGCGATCTGCTCGCGACCGCCACAGCAACGGCCCGGAAGCTCGCTGCAAAACCGGGTGGCGCGCTGCTGGCCAGCAAACGGCTGATCAAGCAGGCTGCTATCGACCCGCTCAACGAGGCCGTGACCGCTGAAAACCAGGAGTTCATGGTGCGGGTTGGCTCGGCAGAGGCGAAGGAAGCGCTATCGGCTTTCCTCGAGAAACGTCCGCCTGATTTCACAAAGATTCCAAAGCAACCGGTGGCCAAGTAGTCCTTGCCTCCAACGCCCCCCCTTTTGAGCGAGATTCATATGTTGACCGACAGCCAACGCGACATCATCAAGGCCACCGTTCCGCTGCTGGAATCGGGCGGCGAAGCCCTGACACGATACTTCTACAAGCTCATGCTCGACGGGTATCCGCAAGTGCGCCCGCTGTTCAACCAGACTCACCAGGCCAGCGGTTCCCAGCAACGGGCGCTTGCCAACGCCGTCCTCACATACGCGCGCAACATCGACCACCTCGAGGCGCTTGGCCCGCTTGCGACTCGTATCGTCAGCAAGCACGTTGCGCTACAAATCCAGCCCGAGCACTACCCGATCGTGGGCACCTGCCTGCTGCGCGCCATTCGGGAGGTGCTGGGTCCGGACGTTGCGACCGACGCAGTCAGCGAGGCATGGGGTGTGGCGTACCAGCAGCTTGCCGATATGCTGATGAGCGCCGAGCGTCAAGCTTACGACGCGCTGGCCAGCGCGCCGGGCGGATGGCGAGGCGAGCGCGCATTCCGCGTGGTCCGCAAAGTCAAGGAGAGCGAAGAGATATCCTCGTTCTATCTGGAGCCGATCGATGGCGGCGCCTTGCTCGATTTCGCGCCTGGCCAGTACATCGGGCTTCGTCTGAACGTGAACGGCGAAGAACTCCGCCGGAATTATTCGCTCTCCGCAGCACCCAACGGACATAGCTACCGGATCAGCGTCAAACGCGAGCCCAACGGCGTCGCGTCGAACTACCTGCACGACGAGGTTCCCGAAGCAAGCGTGTTACAGCTCTTTGCGCCTGCTGGCGAATTCACCCTCCGCGATAGTGACCGGCCGCTTGTACTGATCAGTGGGGGCGTGGGTATCACACCAACGCTGGCCATGGCGCAAGCGGCTCTGGACGGCAACAAGCGGGACGTCGTTTTCATCCACTATGCGCGCAACGCGCTGGTGCATGCCTTCGCCGATGTACTCAAGGCGTGGCATGCCCGCTTTCCACGGCTGAAGTCTTACGTCGTCTATGAAGAGACTGAAGCACGGGGGGCGCTAGCCTCCGACGGGCAGGTCACCAACGAGCATGTTCCCGACGGAGTGGGCCGGCCAACCCTGGAGCAATTGCGACAGTGGCTTCCGCCCGCCGACGACCTCGACGCCTACTTCCTGGGTCCGAAACCGTTCATGGCTTTCATCAAGCGCTCACTGCACGAACTGGGCGTACCCGAGGAGAGAAGTCGATACGAGTTCTTTGGCCCCGCCGAAGCGCTGAATTGAGCTTCGATACGGCGGGCTGCTGTCGGGCCGGCCAGACCGATGCTGGTCTCGGCCATTGTTTGCGAGAAGTAGGCCGCTTTCAAACTCCCTGCGGCTCGACAATCGCTCGAGCGTTTCAGCACGTTGCATCCAGACATCGCGCCTGAACGGGGCCGCAGTATGCGTCGCATACCCGCCTCTCCCGTCATGGCGCAGGGATAGTGACGCCCGCAACGCTCAGGCCACAGAGCCCAACGACCGGCAATACGATCGCAAGCTCGAAAAGAAGATGAAGCGCCTCTCCGCGTCTGAACTATCCGACCTTCTTTCCCAAGACGAGCAAAAGCCAGTCGAGCTACCACTTATCGCCGCCTATACTGAGCGCTAGAGGGGTTTGCGGGGCGATCGCCCATCTCCGCCGGTTCTTACGTTTCCTGTTAAATCGGTCGGCCTCTCGAAAATATGCGGCTTGTGGCCGGATAACTATCCTTGCGTAACGGCTCTCCGCGACACAGGACGGCGCAAGCCGTCCTGCTTGATGAACAGTCAGGCTTCGGCAGAGGCACAGGAGTTTCAATGGATATCAAATGCATTGCTGGGTTCGCTGCGATCACAAAGCAGCCGGATGCAAGTGCATCCCTGTATCAGGAGAAACTTGGCTTACCGCTTGAGCGGTATGACGGACATCCCGACTATCGTTTCATGGACAAGTTTCCTGGGGCCAATCACTTTGGTGTGTGGCCTCTGAATATGGCCGCTCAGTCATGCTTCGGGCAAGATGAGTGGCCAACCTCTATTCCAGAGCCAACCGCAACCATTGACTTCGAACTGGCGGATGCTAAGGCGGTAGAGTTAGCAGTTCAGGAAATGAAAGCAAAGGGTCAAGATTTTATTCATGAGGCAAGGACAGAACCCTGGGGGCAAACAATAGCGAGATTCATCAGCCCCGAAGGCCTGCTGGTCGGTTTGAGCTTTGCGCCATGGTTGCATGAGCAAGAGGCCTGACAATTCATATCCGGACGCCCTCCCAAATACAAGAAACTGGCCGATCGGGATGACATGAGGGAGAAGCCTGCAGCAGCGACCTGCTGCCGCTAAGCTTGGCGTTGAGCGGCAGCTATCTGACTTGCCGAAAGGCAACTACGGGCCGCCAAGTGCCCGCCGCCAGGCCCCCTCCGCGCAACGCCTATCGACAAAACCGCAAAATCGCATCGGCAACGTCGCGGGGCGCTTCGCGCTGCGGGAAATGGCCTACGCCATCGAGTACCTCCCGCTCATACCGCCCAAGGAAAAACGACTCCCGCCCGCCGGAACTATCGGGATGGTTGCAAGTGTCCGCTCCGCCGTGCACGACCAACGTTGCGACCGACAGCCTCGGCGCCGGATTCAGACGCGCCTCATCTTCGGCATAGGCGGGGTCGCCGTCGACAAAGCCCCAACGGTGCCGGTAGCTATGGAGCACGACCTCCGCCCAATCGTCGCCCTCGAATGCCTGCGCCGCTTCGTCGAAATCGGCCGGCGCGTACCAGCCAGCCGGCGCCCAGGTATCCCACATCTGCCGGGCGAAAGCCTCACGTTCGTCCCGCACCACGCGAGCGCCTCGCGGCGTGGCCATGAACCAGTGGTACCAGTAATTGCGCACCTGCTGCAGGGTCAGGATCTGGTTCGGATCATTGGTGCCGTATCCGACCGATAGCATCACCAGATGAGACGCCACGCCGTCGCGCAGGCCGCACGCATTCGCGACCGCGCGTGCGCCCCAATCGTGGCCCACCAGTACCGGCTGCTCAACGCCCAGCACGTCGAGGAAATCCAGAAGATCGCGGCCGAGCGCCGACAACTGGCCGCTGCGTGGCGTGGCCGTATCGCGGAACCGGGTGGGCGCGAAGCCCCGCAGCGCCGGCGCTAGCACGCGGTAACCCGCATCGGCCAGAATGGGCGCGACGGTCTTCCAGCACTGGGGGCTGTCCGGCCAGCCGTGCACCAGCACCGCGGTGCGCGCCCCCTGCGGGTTCCATTCGAGCCAGGCGATGTCGAGCCGCCCGGTGGCGACGTGTTGGTAGGTGTTCATGGTGTTCCTCGTGCAAACAGGGAAGTCCCACGATAGCTCGACGCCTCGTGCCGATTGGTGAATAATTACTAATCATTGATGATTTTTCGTGTCGAATGAACTGATGGACATGCTGCCCACTACCGACGGTGCTCCGCTCGATACCGTGTTGCTGCGCACCTTTTTCGAAGTCGTGGACAGCGGCAGCTTTGCCACGGCCGCCGAGCGTCTGGCGCTGACCCCTTCGGCCGTGAGCGGACATATCAAGCGCCTCGAACAGATCGCCGGGGTTGGCCTGCTGACACGCACGACTCGCCATCTGGAATTGACGCAGGCCGGCGACACCCTGTACGCCTACGGCCGAAACATCCTGGATCTGGAACGCGAGGTCCGCGCGAAACTACGCGGCACGCCGCTGCGCGGGCTGCTGCGAGTCGGTGCATCGGAAGATTTTGCGGGCGCATGGCTGCCCCAGGTGTTGCAGCGTTTTCGCCGCCAGCATCCCGAAGCGACAATCGACCTGAGAGTCGGCATCACGGCCGATCTGGTGCGTCAGCAGGAGCGCGGTCGTCTCGATCTCGTGTTCGGCAAGCAATGTAGCCGTGTCGGCAAAGGCGGCACGCTGCTGTGGGAAGAGCCGCTAGTCTGGGCCTACGCGGAAGATGCAGATCTGGATCTCGACCAACCGCTGCCGCTGGCCGTTTTCCCCGATCCCTGCATCTATCGCGAGTCGGCGATCACCGCATTGAACAAGGCCGGTCGGGCGTGGCGCCTCGTGTTCGAGAGCAGCAGCATGGCGGGCTGCCTGTCGGCGGCGAGATCGGGCTTCGCAGTGACGGTCATCGCCGATAGTCAGCGAGTCGAAGGCTTGCGCTTGCTGGGTCGTAAGGAAGGACTGCCCGCGTTGCCCGTTGCCCGCTTCTACGCGTTTCCCCGGACCGACTCGCCGGCCTGTGCGGCTTTGATCGATGCTGCACTCCGCGCAGGCCAGCAGGTCCGCTTCAGCCCACGCGCACTTTGACCATCATTGCCCACGGCATGCCCTACCTGGAGAACGTTCGCACTGCGCGCGAAGTGGAGGCCTTGATCCGTCACGCGGGCGCTGAGCCCGCGGCTATCGCGCTGATCGACGGGCGCATTCACATCGGCCTGACGGACGACGAACTGGAACCGATCGGCCGCTCGGACCGGGTGCATAAGGTCAGCCGCCGTGACCTGCCGGCCATACTGGCCGATCGACGCGCTGACTCGGCAGGCGCTCGACGAGGCTACTGCAAAAGGAATCACGGGTAAGGCGTGACTCCCTTCCTGCTGGAGCGCGCGTCAATGCGTTGACCGGTGGACGCAGCCTGGCGACGAACATCGCGATCGTAAAACACAATGCCGAGGTCGGAGCAAGGCTGGCGTTCGCGTTGGCGCACGTAGCGCGCGGGACCAGCGCGGCCATCACTGGTCCGTCCCGGTCAGCAACCGTCACGCCCGGGCCAGGGCAGCAAACACCGGCTGGCTCCTTACGCTCTCGCGCTCCAGCATGCTTGCGTACCAGGCTTGAAGCGCCTCGCACTCCGCAGGCACCGGTAGCTTCACAAGCGCCGCAAAGACCAAACCGCCGATGACGGTGATGTCGGCCATCGAGAAAGCCTCGCCGGCGACATAGGGTTGGCCTTTCAGAACGACATCGAAGTAGCGCATCCCCCTCAGTGCCTTGTCGCGTTGACGGAACCCCCACTCCGGGTTTTGATACGTCTCGACGTCGGGGCCCAGTCCCGGCGTGCCGTGATGGAAATAGAAGCTGACGGCGTCGAGCAACTCCAGCTCGGCACGCTTGCTCATCATGTGGATCACGCCCTTTTCGCGCGGCGTGCTGCCGGTGAGCGTGGGCGCGCCATCGAGCGCGTCGAGGTATTCGGTAATGGCGGTGCACTCGGCGATACAGGTTCCGTCATCGAGTTCGAGCACCGGCAGCGTCCCCGAATAGTTCTTGCCGGCGATGAAGCCGGGCTGTTTGTGCTCCCCCTTGTAGAGGTCGACCATTACGAACTGGACGCGCGACTGCAGCCTCTTTTCAGCCAGTGCGATGCGCACGCGGGTCGGATACGGCCCTGTCGGGAAGTCGTGGATCTTCATCACGGGTAGCTGGGTTGCGTCGAAATTGACGGTATGCGAAGTCATTGCCTGGGCGCTCCATAGTCGGCTGCATCGGATCAGGCGGCGTGAAGACACATCGCCTGCAAACCTACCTAACGTTCGTTAGATTAACCATAGAAGGTACAATACGCGGTGTCAACACCTATTTCCCGTTCACGGAGGCTGATGCAGTGAGCAACGACGCGAGCTCAAACTCGAGGGAGAGAATCCTGGCGGCCGCCACGAGGCTCGCGCAGGCGCACGGCTACGGCGGTTTGAATTATCGCGATCTGGCGGACGAGGTTGGTATCAAGGCCGCGAGCATCTACCACCATTTCGACAGCAAGGCCGATCTCGGCGCAGCGGTAGCGAGGCGTTACTGGGAGGACACGGCGGCGGCTCTGGATGACATGCTGGCCAGATCGCAGGATCCGCTGCGCTGCCTTCGTCACTATCCAGACACCTTCCGCAAGGCGCTCGAGACCGGCAATCGCATATGCCTGTGCAGCTTCATGGCCGCCGAAACCGACGACCTGCCGGAAGTCGTGATGAAAGAAGTGCGGACCTTTGCCGACGTGAATGTGGCGTGGCTGAGCAAGGTTTTGTCCGCAGCGGAAGTTGTCGCTCCCCGGGAGAGCAAACCGCGGGCTCGCGCAATCTTCGCTGCGATCGCCGGCGCGCAGCTCATTGCGAGAAGCCGCTCCGATATCTCGCTCTATGACGCACTCATCGATAGCTACCGAAAAGCCGGCCTTCTGCCCACGTAGCCGTGTAACGGCCCATGAGCGTGCGCGAGGCGCGCGACCGGCCGCTTAGGGCCGGTCAGCGTGCACCGCACAAAGGCTTCCGTCGCCCGGCATGCCAGACTGGCAGCTACGACGTGGATTGGTTCGCGTCGCTTTCCGCAGCGGCCTGATCCGCTGCGGCGGCCACCACCGTCGTCATTACCCTTTAATACAACACTCGCCCGCCAGAAGTATTCCGTCGATCGGCGCCTCAAGGACCGCGCGCCGCCAGCTTCAGTCGAGCCCGCCCTGACACAGATACTTGACGCTGAGGTAGTCGTCGAGGCCGTACTTCGATCCTTCGCGCCCGTAGCCAGACTCCTTCACGCCGCCGAAAGGCGCCGCTTCGCTGGCCACGGCGCCTTCGTTGATGCCGACGATGCCGACTTCCAGTTTGCGCGCCACGCGATCGATCCGGCGTACGTCGTTCGTGTAGAAGTAAGCCGCGAGACCGAAAGGCGTATCGTTGGCAACCCTGATCACCTCATTCTCGTCCGTGAAGCGGAACAATGGCGCAACAGGACCGAACGTTTCCTCGCAGCACAGCACCATCGCTTCGGTCGCATCGGCGAGCACGGTGGGCGCGTAATAGTTCGGCCCCAGCTCGGCGAGCCGCTTGCCACCCGTGAGCATGCGCGCGCCATTCGCCACGGCGTCGTCGACGTGATTCGCGATCTTGTCGATCGCACGCTCGTTGATCATCGGACCGATCTGCGCCTTCGGGTCCGTTGCGGGTCCCACATGAAGCGCAGCGACGCGCCGCGCCAGCAGCTCCCCGAATCGTTCGTACACCGATTCATGCACGTAGATGCGGTTGGGACACACGCAGGTCTGCCCGCCGTTGCGGAACTTGGCCGCCATCAGGCCGTTGACGGCCGCGTCGAGGTCGGCGTCCTCGAACACGATAAACGGCGCGTTGCCGCCCAGTTCCAGCGAGAGCTTCTTGAGCGTGCCCGCCGATTCGCGCGCCAGATGCTTGCCCACTGCCGTCGAGCCCGTGAAGGTGATCTTGCGCACGCGATCGTCGGCGAGCCAGTCGGCCACGGCGGCAATGCCTTCGTCCCGCGCGGCCGAGATCATATTGAGCACGCCGTCGGGCAAGCCCGCTTCCTGTGCGAGCGCGGCCAGCGCGAGCGCCGTGAGCGGCGTATCCTCGGCGGGCTTTGCCACGACCGTGCAGCCGGCCGCTAGCGCCGGCGCGATCTTGCGCGCGATCATCGCGAGCGGGAAATTCCACGGCGTAATTGCGGCGACCACGCCGATCGGCTCCTTGATCGCGCTCATGCGCTTGCCGCGCTGCGTCTGCGGGATGATGTCGCCGTAGACCTTGGTCGCCTCTTCGGCGAACCACGCGACGTACGACGCACCATACGCGACCTCGCCGCGCGCCTCCGCGAGCGGCTTGCCCTGCTCCATCGACATGAGGCGCGCCAGGTCCTCGGTGTTCGCGATGATGAGCGCGTGCCAACGGTTGAGCACGTGCGCCCGCTCGCGGGGCAGCCTGTCGCGCCAGGCGGGCAAGGCGCGGCTCGCCGCGTCCGTCGCCGCGCGAGCGTCGGCGGCGCTGCTGCTGGCCACCTGTGCGAGTGTGGCCTGCGTCGCCGGATTCGTCACGGCGTAACGGTTGCCACCGGCGGCGGCGCTCCACTTGCCGTCGATGAAATTATCCTGTCGAAGCAGTTCGCCTCGCGTCAACTCCAAACTCACTGCGTGCTCCTTGGTACAAGGGTTATCGTGCGGCGTTAGACCGTCGCGACGGGCGTGACCGGCGAACCGACCGCGCGCGGCCTTAGTCCGCCGTGCGCACGTCCGCGAAATCGCGTGCGAGCTTGCGCGCCGCGTTCGCGAACATCAGGATGTCCACGCCCGTCGCGACGAACGTGCAGCCGAGTTCGAGGTAATGGCGCGCGAGCGCAGGGTCGGACGTGAGGGTGCCCGCCGCCTTGCCCGACGCGACGATCGTGCGGATCGCGCCGTCGATCGCCTGCTGCACTTCGGGATGCGTGGCCTTGCCGCGATGGCCCATTGAAGCCGCGAGATCGGCCGGTCCGATGAACACGCCGTCCACGCCGTCCACCGCGCAGATCGATTCGAGGTTGCCAAGCGCCGTCGCCGTTTCGGCTTGCACGAGCAGGCACACTTCGTCATCCGAAATATCGAGGTAGTCGGTACGCAGGCTCCAGCGCGACGCACGGCCCACGGCGCTGCCCACGCCGCGAATGCCATGCGGCGGATAGCGCACGGCGGCAACGAGCGCGCGCGCTTCGGCGGCGGTATCGACCATCGGCACGAGCAGGTTGCGCGCGCCGATATCGAGCAGCCGCTTGAGCAGCGCCGGATCGCCGTTCACGGGGCGCACGACCGGCTCGCCCGGGTACGCCGCCACGGCCTGCAATTGCGCGAGGATCGTGCGCAGCTCGTTGGGTGCGTGCTCGCTGTCGATGAGGAGCCAGTCGAAGCCCGCCGTCGCACTCACTTCGGCGAGATACGGATTGGCCATGGAAAGCCAGAAGCCGACCTGCTTCCTGCGCGCGGCGAGCGCCGCCTTGAACGGATTAAGCCCTGACGTCTGCGGGTTCATGAATGCGTGTCTCCTGTGAGGGGTCGCCGAATTGGATGGGTTCCACCTTCCCGAGGAGGAACAGATAGTTGACGATCGCAATGCCGATCAGCGCCGCCGAGAACAGCAGCGCGGCAACGAACGAGCCGGTCGCGCCGACGATGGCGCCCGTGACGATCGGGCCGACCACGCCGCCGAGATTCGACACCGTGTTTTGCAGGCCCGCGATCATCGAGACCGCATTGGGCGGCGCGACGTCGCCGGGCAGCGCCCACACCTGCGAGGCCGCGACCGTGGTGCCGGACTTGGCGATGCACAGCAGCAGCACCGCCACGAGCGCCGAATGCGCGAACGCCGCGAAGCCGATGCTCGACGCCATCACGAGCCCGATCACGAGAAACAGCTTGCGCGTTGCCGTTAGCGAAAGCCTGCCGCTCGCGAACACGCGATCCGAGGCCCAGCCCGCGAAAATCTCGACGACGATCGACACGAGCAGCGGTAGCGAGGCCATCCAGCCCATTTGCAGCACGCTCATGCCGCGCTCCTTCATCAGATACGTCGGCAGCCACGTGATGAAGAAGTACGAGTTGTAATTGATCATGAAAAAGCCGATGCACATCGCCCACACATTGCGGTGCGCAAGCAGCTTGCGCCACGGCGGACGCACGGGCGGCTGCGCGCTTTGCGCGCCTTTATCGCTTTCGATGTGCGCGAGTTCCGCCGCATTCACGCGCGGATGATCGGCGGGCGAATCGGTGAAGCTCGCGAGCCATACGACGAACCACACGATGCCGAGCAGGCCCGTGAGCACGAAGGTCATCTTCCAGTCGAACGCGGCCAGCATCCACGCGATCAGCGGCAAGGCGATCGCGCCGCCCAGCTTCGAGCCGCTGTCGAAAATGCCCGCGGCGGTCGCGCGTTCCTTGCGCGGAAACCAGCGCGTGGCGATCCCGGCGTTGCTCGGGTACGCACCCGCCTCGCCCACGCCCAGCGCCACGCGCAATCCGACGAGCGAGCGAAAACCGCTCGCGAGGCCCGTCATCGCCGTAGCCAGCGACCACCAGAGCACCGCGAAACCCAGCACTTTCTTCTGGCCCAGGCGATCGGCGAGCAAGCCCGCAGGCAATTGCAGCAACGCATACGACCAGAAGAACGCGGACATGACGATGCCCATCTGCATCGCGTCGAGATGAAACTCCGACTGAATTTTCGGCGCCGCCGCCGAGAGCACCGTGCGATCGATATAGTTGATCGCGATCGCGGCCCACATGAGGCCCGCGACCCACCAGCGCATCTTCGAGCGGCCATGCCGTTGCGCAGATTCGAGCATCTGCTGTCTCCCTACCTGTTCTATTGATGTCGATTCAAGGCGCGCAGTGACGCGCCCTCAGCTTACGATGCCCATGTGCCAGGGCACGAACTCATTGTCGCCGAGCCCGAGCAGTTCGCTCTTCGTGCGCTCGCCCGAAGCCGCGCGCACGATCAGATCGAAGATGTCCTGACCCATTTCCTCGATCGTGCGTTCGCCGTCGATCACGAGACCGCAGTTGATGTCCATGTCCTCTTCGAGGCGCGTGAACATGGGCGTATTGCTCGCGAGCTTGAGCGTCGGCGCGGGCTTCGAGCCGAACATGGAGCCGCGGCCCGTCGTGAAGCAAATCAGGTTCGCGCCGCTCGCGATCTGTCCCGTCACCGCGACGGGATCGTAGCCGGGCGAATCCATGAACACGAAGCCCGCGCGATCGATCGGCTCTGCGTATTCATACACGGCCTGCAGCGGCGTCGTGCCGCCCTTCATCGCGGAACCGAGCGACTTTTCGAAGATGTTGGCGAGACCGCCCTGCTGGTTGCCCGGCCCGACCACGCCGTTGAACTGGCCGTTCTGGCCGCGCGTATAGCGCTCCCACCACGCGAGCCGGTCGAGCAGCTTCTGCCCGACTTCGGGCGACACTGCGCGGCGCGTGAGCATGTATTCGACGCCATGAATCTCGGGCGTTTCGGAGAGGATCGCGGTGCCGCCGTGCCGCACGAGCAGGTCCATCGCCGCGCCCAGCGCCGGATTCGCGGTGATGCCCGAGAACCCGTCCGAGCCGCCGCATTCGAGACCGATCTTCAGATGGCTGACGGGCACCGGCGTGCGCACGATGTCGTTCGCGGCGGGCAGCATGGCCTGCACGGCCTGGATGCCGGCTTCGATCGTCGCGCGCGTGCCGCCCATATCCTGCATCACCAGCGCGTGCACGGCCTTGCCGGTCTTCAAGCCTTGCGAGTCGAGCAGATCGCCGACCTGGTTGCGCTCGCAACCCAGCCCGACGATGAGCACGCCGCCCAGGTTAGGATGACGCGCGTAGCCCGCAATGGTGCGACGGAGCACGTCGAAGTGCTCGCTCGGCGAAGACATGCCGCAGCCGCTGGTTTGCGCGAACGCGACCACGCCGTCGACATTGGGATAATCGCGCAGGCGCTCGGGCGTGAAGTAATCGGCGATATGGCGAATGACCGTGGCCGAACAGTTGACCGACGCGATAATGCCGACGAAGTTGCGCGTGGCGACGCGGCCGTCGGCCCGTACGATGCCGTTGAACGTCGCGCGCTGTTCCGGCGCCACGTAGTCGACGGGCCTCACGCCGAGACCGAAGCCCGGATCGCGAGCGAAATCGACGAGCGCGATGTTGTGCGTGTGGACGTGGTCGCCGGGCTCGATGTCGCGCGCGGCCACGCCGATCACAGTGTCGTACTTGCGGATGGGCTCGCCCGACGCAATGCGCCGCGCGGCCACCTTGTGGCCCGCGGCGACCTGCGCGCGCAGGCGAATCGCGGCGCCTTCGATCGAGACTTGATGCCCGATCGTCAGCGGCTCGCGCGCGATCAGAACGTTGTCATTCGGGTTGAGCCGGATCAGCGGCCCGTTATAGGACTTGTTGGACTGGAGCATGCGCCTGTCTCCGCTGACGATCCGGAAGGCGCACAGTGGCGCCTGCTCCGGTCCCATGCGAGATGGTTGCTGGCCGCGCCGGGGAACGCGCCGCCTTTCGTTCTGGAACAAAGTTACCGGTTAATGTAACCGGTAACATAGATGTCATCGTAGTACAGTTTTGGGATAATTGCCAACACCTTTTTGCAGCAGGAGCGCCCGCGCCCGTGACCAAGACCTCGACAGAATTCGCCCCGCCCGCCGCCGGCACCGCGTCGCGGCGTGCCCGCAAGAACACCGGCCGGGTCACGCTCAGCGATCTGGCCCGTCTGACCGGGGTCACGAAGGTCACGGTTTCCCGCGCCCTCAACAATCCCGAACTCGTTTCGGTCGAAACGCTGGAACGCGTGCGCGAAGCCGTGCGGCAAACGGGCTACACGCCCGACCTGATCGCGGGTTCGCTCGCCTCGAATCGCAGCCATCTCGTCGTCGCGCTGATCCCGGCGATGGCGGGCAGCGTGTTCCAGGAAACCGTCGCCGCCCTGACCGCGGAGCTGGAGACGGCCGGCTATCAGTTGCTGCTCGGCCAGAGCGGCTACGACGAGTCGCGCGAAGAGGCGCTGCTCGACGCCATCATCGGCCGGCGTCCGGCCGGCATCGTGCTCACCGGCGTGATCCACTCGGAGGCGTCGCGGCAGAAACTGCGCGCGGCCGGCATTCCCGTGGTCGAAACGTGGGACATCACGCGCTCGCCGCTCGACATGCTGATCGGCTTCTCGCACACGCGCGTGGGCGAGGCGGCGGCGCGCTACCTGCGCGAGCGCGGCGCGCGGCACCCGGCCATCGTCACGCCGGGCGACCGCCGGGCGACACTGCGCGCGAATGCCTTCATCGAAGCCTTCGGCAGCGAGCGCGAGATTCCCGTGGCCGCCGTGCCGTCGCCCGCGCATCTCGGCGACGGCCGGCGCGCGCTCGCGCAGCTGCTCGACGACCATCCGCAGATCGACGCGATCTTCTGCGGCGCCGACATCATGGCGCTCGGCGTGCTCATGGAAGCCCATGCGCGCAGGCTCGACGTGCCGGGGCGCCTCAAGGTGATTGGCTACGGCGACCAGAATTTCGCCGCCGACACCGACCCGGCGCTCACGACCATCCGCATCGACGGCACGAAGATCGGCAAGCTGGCAGCGTCCATGCTGATCGAGAAGATCGAGACCGGCACGAGCAAGCGCGCGAAAGTCGACGTCGGTTTCACGCTGATCGAGCGCGGCTCGGCCTGAGTTTCGTGGCATCGCGATGACAACGCAAAAAAGGCCTCGCCAACATCGCGAGGCCTTTTGCTTGTAGCGCGTGAAAGCGCGCTCAGAACTTCGTGCGGATGCCCGTGAACACGTCGACCTGGCGATTCGTGGACGACGCGCCGCCCGCATACGCGATCGCCGCGATCCGGCTGTAAGACGAACCCGCGCGCGTCGACGCGTCGCCGGCCGCGAGCTGATACGTGCCCGAGAGGTAGACGTCCGTGCGCTTCGAGAGCGCGTAGTCCACGCCCAGCGTGAACTGATGCCACTTCGGCTTGAGCGTCGCGCCGCCCGTGCCCGGCAGGCCGTTCGCGCGGCCGTCCGTGAACGTGTACACGCCGATCAGCGTCGTGGCCGGCGTGAGCAGGTAGCGCAGGTTCGCGTCGTAGTTGTTGAACTTGCGCGTGGAACCGTCGTTGTAGTTGAGTTCCGTGTGGCTGAACGCAAAGCCCGCAATCGCGCTGCCGATCTTGTAGTTCGCGCCGGCCACCGCGATCTGCTGACGGGCCACGCCGCCATCGAGGCCGTAGAAGAACCCGCCGCTGTAGTCGTCGCCGGCCGTGCTCGATGCGCCGCCGATCGCGCCGCTCGTGTTGGTCGTCGTGTTCGGATGATCGAGCAGCACGTAGCCGCCGCCGAACGAGAGCGGCCCGTTCACGTAGTTCGCGGCGACGCCCCAGGCGCGGTTGTTGCCGAAGCCTTGCCCGGCCGAGCCGCTCGCCTGGTTGCTGAACGCGTACATGCCGTCGACCGTGAAGCCCGCGATGGTGTCGCTGCGGAACTTCACCGCGTTGTTGATGCGGAACGTCTGATTCAGGTTGTCGTTGTCGCCCACGTGCGTGGACGGCGACCACGTGCCCGGACCCGCGTATTGCGCGACCAGGTCCGCCAGCGGTTCATACTGGCGGCCGAGCGTGAACGTGCCGATGCCGCTCTTCGCAATGCCCACGAACGCGCTGCGGCCGAACAGACGCCCACCCTGCGCGGCCGTGCCGTCGCTGGGCTTGAAACCGCCTTCGAGCGTGAACACGGCGCTCAACCCGCCGCCGAGATCCTCATTGCCTTTCAGGCCCCAACGGCTGCCGCTCAGGCGGCCGCTCGTCAGCTGGAACGCCGAGCCGCCCTTGATGTTGTTGACGTAGCCAATACCGGCATCGACTAGACCATACAACGTGACGGAGCTCTGGGCCTGCGCCACGACGGGTGCGACGGACAGAAGCCCGGCCGCTGCGAAAAGTGCTTTTTTCATACAGGTAACCTGTCTGGTTTTAATATTTACAGGAGTACTACAGATTCCGGATCGAGGGGATCAGCGGGAATTTTTCATCGACACAACGAAGGCCGATCCGGTGGAGTTAGGGGGCGTTGCTGTACTCGCGCGCCTGCGGCTGCGGCGAAGCACCGTCGAGACGAATCGGCTCGACCTTGCCCAGCAGGAACAGATAGTTGACGATCGCCACGCCGATCAGCGCCGACGACACCACGAGCGCAGGCACGAACGAACCCGTCGCGCCGACGATCGCGCCCGTGACGATCGGGCCAACCACGCCGCCGATATTCGATACCGTGTTCTGTACGCCCGCAACCATCGACACGGCGTTGCGCGGTGCGACGTCGGCCGGCAGCGCCCAGACCTGCGAAGCCGCCACGGTCGTGCCCGACTTCGCGATGCACAGGAGCAGCACCGCGACGGCGGCCGAATCGGCGAACGCGGCGAAACCGATGCTCGATGCCATCAGCAAGCCGATCACGAGAAAGAGCTTGCGCGTGGCGGTAAGCGAAAGCTTGCCCGAGGCGAACACGCGATCCGAGGCCCAGCCCGCGAAAATCTCGACCACGATCGAGACGAGCAGCGGCAGCGACGCCATCCAGCCCATTTCCATCAACGTCATGCCACGCGCCTTCACGAGATACGTGGGCAGCCAGGTGATGAAGAAGTACGAGTTGTAGTTGATCATGAAGAAGCCGATACACATCGCCCAGATGTTGCGATGCGCGAGCAGCTTGCGCAGCGGGGGCCTCGCCGCCCGGTCGCTTTGCTCCGCCAGCAAGTCGCTCTCGATGTGCGCGAGTTCCTCGGGGTTGACCCGATTGTGGTCGCGCGGCGAATCGCTGAACGTAAATTGCCACACCACGTACCAGATCAGGCCGAGCAAACCCGTGAGCGCGAACGTGATCTTCCAGTCGAACGCCGTGAGCATAGCGGCAATGAGCGGCAGCGCGATCGCGCCGCCGAGCTTCGAACCGCTGTCGAAAATGCCCGCGACCGTCGCGCGCTCGCTGCGCGGAAACCACTTCGACGCAATGCCCGCGTTGCTCGGATACGCGCCCGCCTCGCCCACGCCAAGCGCCACGCGCAACGCGACGAGCGACTTGAAGCCGTTCGCGACGCCCGTGGCCGCTGTCGCCAGCGACCACCAGAGCACCGCGAAACCCAGTACTTTCTTCTGGCCCAGCCGGTCGGCGAGAAACCCCGCGGGCAATTGCAGCAGCGCGTACGACCAGAAGAACGCCGACATGACGACGCCCATTTCGACCGCGCTCAGATGGAACTGCGACTGGATGCGCGGCGCCGCCGCCGACAACACCGTGCGGTCGATGTAGTTGATCGCAATCGCCGCCCACATGAGGCCAGCAACCCACCAGCGAACCCTGGAGCGGCTTCGCACGTTGGTGGCCAGATTCATCTCGTGTCTCCTGTTCTATTAATAGTGGTCGCTTCCGGCCGCGCCAGGGTGAAGCGCGGCTTTGCTCCTCGCAATGTTACCGTTTACTGTAACCGGTAACATTGGGCGCAATCGTAGTACGCCCAGCGGAGAAATGCCAGCGTCTTTTCCTTGGGGTAATTGCGGATACCCACCTTTCAATTCGCAAGCATGGCCTGCGTGGGCGGGTTTGGAGCAGCGCAGGACTGGCAACCGGAACAGGCTGATTGGTATTCGCGCGGGCATTCATGCAGACGAGTTACAGGACTCGCGCGCCATGCACCCAGAACCCGGCGCCGCTTCGTTCGCAGAAATAGTAGGAGTCTTAACTAAATCGACCCGGCTCTCGCGGCGTGCATCAAATCTGTCGATGCATCCAGATCCAGGCGCGCCGCTAGCCAGGTGACAAATATTCGAGTTCCAGACTAGCCGCCGCCCCTGACACGTTCCCAACCGTGTCTCACGGCCGTCTTGAAGCGCTCCCATCCGCTTTCCGGATATCGCGACTCCCAGTTCGCGCGTGCACTTGCTTCCACGCCCTGCCAGTCCGCCCCGCGAAACCGCTCGTCGCGTCCGAGCGTGGCGCCGTGTGAATACGCACGTCGATACTCGTCGAATGACGCACCCGTGTTCGCGTAATGTGCGTCGTAGTCCTTTCTAAATTCGTTGTCGTACGGCTGCTGGTCGTCATGCTGGCCGCCGAGTCCCGGGTCGCCCATGAAGCCCGTCCCCGACGGACGCTGGGCGTTTGACACGGCGGCGTTGCCGTCGTGCGGTTGCGCGGTGTGCGGCTGTTTCTCCCCGGCCGGGGTCGAACCGCGCCCTGCTGCGGCAGGGGCGCCCGGGGAAGGCGTCGGCCGCGCCGCCGATGCGGCCCGCGTGTCACCGTGCCAGCCATGTGTGACTTCGTGCGGCTTGGCGCGTTCGCCGGTCATGGCGCTGCCTGGCTGCGCGGTGTGTTCCGGACCTTGCGCCTTCGCAGAACCGGCGTGCCATGCGCTGGCGCGCTCCTCGATGTCGGCAGCGCCCATGCGGATCATCGTGTCAATCGCCTGATCGACCTGCGATTCGGAAACATCGGCGCTGACTACCGTGCCACCGCGACGGATGAACTCCCTGTAATCCTCCGCATCCGGTGGATACGCTCCTTTCGTGAAGATGCGCGTGAACAACTGCTCCAGTCGATCGAAGACCTTCTTGTGGTGGTGCGTATCGACAGCACCCTGTACATAGACACGTGGCCCCTTTTCGCGAGGAGCATCAACCGAAATCGAGTAGATGGCAATATCCGCTTGCGCTATCCCAGCCTCGCACAGTGCGCGCTGCCCCGAACACGCATTCGCGTAGCTGTCGTACACGCCTAACACGGTTGGCCTCATGACTTTCCCCTCCGCAATTGGCGGGCGGCGTCCTCGCCGCCTGTCGGCGCGAGCCGCATAACTCGTGCCCGCGTTCGTCGTATAGACCGGTCACGAACAAGCCGGGCACGCCTTCGATTGTAGGCCGTGACCAATATGCGCGTAACATAAGTACGCTGATTGCTCCGTCAGTAGCCCATTTACCGTATGGAGGGGCGGATATGCGGCTTGCAGACTTTATCGTGCGAGACATGGAAGCGATACTTGCGGCATGGGAGGCGTTCGCAGCCACCCTGCAGCCGGCGTCGACCGCTATGGGATCGGTAGAGTTACGCGAAGAGGCGGAGCAAATGCTGCACGTCGTAGCCGCAGACTTGCGCACGCCGCAGACCCGAGAAGCCCAACGCAAGAAATCGATAGACCAGGGCCCCACACGGATAGGGACGTCCGAATCCTCCGCGCGAACGCATGGTTTTCTGAGGGCTCGGGCCGGCTTCACGGTCAACCAGCTCGTCGCCGAATATCGCGCGTTACGCGCAAGCGTGCTTCGTCTGTGGATGGACGCCTGCGCGCCGGAAGCGCCCGACGTCGACGACATCATTCGTTTCAATGAGGCGATCGATCAGGCGCTCGCCGAATCGGTCACCTCGTTCAACATGCAGATCGAGCAGAACCGGAACCTCCTGCTTGGCATGCTGGGGCACGACTTGCGCAGCCCCCTCCAGGCGATTCGGGTGACCTCAACGTATCTGGCAGCACTGAGTGCCGGGGAAGACGTGTCGAAGGCCGCCGGCCGCCTGATACGCAGCGGGGCCCGGATGCAGGCCTTGCTGGATGACTTGACGGAATTCAACCGGACAAAACTGGGCCTGGGCATCAACGTCTCGCCTACGCATATCGATCTGGCGGACGTGCTTGCCGAGGAACTCGACGAGTTGCGTGCCATTCATCCCGAAAGAAAGATTGAATTGCACGTGGCGGGGGACTTGCGGGGCGTCTGGGACAGCCAGCGCCTGCAGCAGTTGCTGGGAAATCTTGTTCTCAATGCCATCAAGTACGGGGCGCAGGACACACCTGTGCGCGTGATGATGACGGGCGATGTCACGCATGTCCGTATTGACGTCAGCAACAGCGGCGCTGCGATCGAACCCGCAACGCTCGCCCGCATCTTTCATCCGCTGGAGCGAGGACGAGGCGATCAGAATCAAGACGACGGATCGGGCAGCCTCGGACTGGGTTTGTTTATCGCAAGTGAGATCGCCAGGGCTCACCACGGCGCCATCGAAACGCGGTCGAGTGAGACGGAGACCATTTTTTCGGTGTCGCTCCCGCGTGTGAAACCGTAACGTGACGCCGTCAGGTCGTTACAGCGACAAGAGTTGCTGCGTGAAGTAGTCGGAGAAACGCGCTCACCTTCGCGGGCCGTGCACGCGCCGACAATCTGCATCGCAAGTGCAGGTTCAGCATGGAGCGGCAAATGTCGGGGCCACCATGATCTGCTCAAAGCGCGTCAGCATCGCGGCGCTACACACCATGGTCTCGTACAAGTCGATTGCCAGTTCGGTCTCGACACCGCGCCCTTCAAGCCCGGATATCCGGCGCTCCTGCTCGGCCACGAGTTCGCAGGCGCGCGCAACGCGCTGATGCTGCCGATTCGCCATTGCCGATGTGATGCCCGTTTCGCCCACCTCGTACGCGACGCCATGCGACATCGGGAGCGCGCTTGCGCTTCCACACTTCTTGCGCGCTGAAAGGCTCGCAAGAGCATCGAGAAGCATGCCTGGGTCGAAAGGTTTATGGAGAAAACCTTCGGCAACAATACTGGCGTCTGTGTCGTCGCCGGACATGAGAATGACTGAAACATGGCAAAACCGTGGGATGGCTCGCAACATGGATACGGCGTCCGGCCCTTCGAGAACGGGCATGTGGACGTCTGAGACGATCACCTCCGGCGTGGCCGCCAGGGCCGCCGAAACCGTTTCCAGGCCATTGCCAGCGGTCGTGACTTCATGGCCGGCATCATCCAGCAATGTCTGAAGCGCATCACGAAAGACTGTATCGTCGTCAGCCAGCAGCACGCGGCTCATCGCTATTTCCCGAACAGTTGGCTATTTTGCAGCATCGGCTGTTCCCACCGACAAATACCAGAAACGCATTTCAGAAACCACCGAGCGGTCGTGCCCCGAATCGCCTCATTGCACCGGTAATGCATCGCCTGAGTGACTAACCGATGACAGGAGTCTTCGCGACGTTCCGCACCCTCGCCGCCGCTCGTTTTGTTAGGATGCCAATAAATCAGAAAAGCAGGACGGCTTGCGCAGACATCTCGTTGCACAGTGGGAAGCAAACCTTTCAAATGCACTACACCGGGCCGTAATGTTTGGTAATAATCCGGGCCTACAATCCTGTTCGTGGCAGCTGTCCCGTCGACGGCCATAACGAAAAGGTGCTGACCAGATAGTCGCGCGCCGGGAGCAGAAGTTACATGCAGGAGAGTAAGGATGACGCCGGCGTCGCCAAGGTCAGCATCGAACAGGTTTCCGTCTCCCATGGCGCGGCGCGGTTCGACGTGCCGCCCGCGCGCGAGTTGACCACGGGCAACCGGCCGGCTGCGCCGGTCACGCCATTGACCCCGGAATTACCGCGTGCGCGCAAAGGCGCGCGGGCATTGGCGGCCTCACGATGGTTCGTCGGGTTGCTTGCATTCGCGCTCGTTTGCGCCTGGCTCCTGCCTGGCACGCTCGGCCACGATCCGTGGAAGCAGGACGAAACCTACACGTTCGGCATCATCGAGCACATGCTCGACACCGGCGATCTGGTCGTCCCGACCAACGCCGGGCAGCCCTTCGTGGAAAAACCACCCATCTACGATTGGGTAGCGGCCTCACTCGCATGGATGTTCGGCCGCTTTCTGCCGTTGCACGACGCGGCCCGTCTCGCGAGCGTCGCCTTCGCTGCACTTACGCTTGCCTGTACGGCGCGTCTCGCCCGGCGCGCTACCGGCGCCGTGCGCTGGTCCGACCCGCGCGTGGCCGGAACACTCGCGCTCTTCGCCAGCACGCTGGTGGTCGTCAAGCATGTCCACGACATGATGACGGATGTCGCGCTGATGGCCGGCGCTGCGCTGGCATTCGGCGCACTTTACGAGCTTGTCTGCGCTCACTTGCGGATGGGCGGCGGATTGCGTCGTTCTCCTGATGGAGACCGCAACTGTGGACCCGCATGGCCAGAATCCACCCTTTCACAGCATGCGTCCAGCGACTGCGAGGACAGCCGCATTCAAGGGCGCGCTGCCCGGCATGCCGCTGCGATGTTCGGCGTTGGCGTCGGCATCGCCTTTCTGGCGAAAGGCCTGTTCGTGCCGCTCGTGTTCGGCGCGACCACCTGCGCGGCGATGCTGCTTTACCCAGCGTGCCGCAGCAGCCGCTTTGCGCGCTCACTGGCACGTTCCGTGCTGTACTTCGCGCCGTTCGCGCTGATCTGGCCGCTTTGCCTCTATCTGCGCTCCGAAGCGCTGTTCAGGATCTGGCTGTGGGACAACAACATCGGCCGCTTCTTTGGCTTTTCAGTGGCGCAGCTCGGCTCGGAAAACGTCGGGCACCTGTTTGTGCTGCGCACGGCGTTGACCGTCGGCTTTCCAGTCGTGCCGCTCGCGCTCGTGGCGCTCGTGGTGGCGCTTGCGGGCGGCGCATGGCGACGTCTACGCGAACCCGAAGTTGCGCTGCCGGTGCTGTTTTCGGGGATCGGCTTCGCGGTACTGCAGGCGTCGGCGACGGTGCGCGAACTCTACATCCTGCCGTTCATCGCCCCGCTCTCCCTGCTGGCCATGCAGGGAGTCCGCTATCTGCCGCAACGGGTGCACCTCGTTTGGGACATGACGAGCCGTATCGTGTTCGGCGCGTTCGTGGTGCTTGCATGGTTCGTATGGTGGACGATGACGGCCTCCCCCGACACCCACGGCGCCCTGCATCTGCTTGGCCGTTGGCTGCCGCTCGACTGGGTGATGCCAATTCGGCCGAAGCTGATCATCGCGGCGCTCGCCCTCACGCTCGGGTGGGGATTGCTGCTGCCAAGGCTCAAGTCAGCGGGCAACTGGCGTGGCGTATTCAGCTGGTGCCTGGGCGCCATCGTCACATGGGGGCTCGTCAGCACGCTGCTGCTCCCCTGGCTCGACGTCGCGAAGAGCTATCGCGCACCGTTCGAGGATCTGCGTGCCATACTGAACGGCGCCTGGAAAGCCGGCGATTGCATGGCGAGCAGCGGGCTCGGCGAGTCTGAAGCGCCCATGCTCTATTACTTCGCCGGGGTCATGCACGTGCCCACCGCGGACCCTCAGGCCACATCCTGCAACTGGCTTATCGAACAGGGTCGACCTGCGCCGGGACAGCCGCCCGCCGGAGGCTGGCGACTGTACTGGGAGGGCAGCCGTCCGGGTGACAACGACGAGGTGCTGCGCGTCTATCAGCGCATGGCGGCGACGACGTCTTCGTAATCGGTGCCGCTAAGTCCGTTGAAAATGGCTCAATCGCGGCCGCTTCGAAACGCTCAGTTTCAGATCGCCGGCGCCGGTACGGGGTAGCCGGGGGCTTGTAACCGCAATCCGGAGGGCGCGCAGGATCATGACCGTTCGTACCTGGCGCCACCGACGCCCGGCCTGGGGCTTCGGTGGCGAAACTGGTGGATGCGCCTCTATCGCATCAAGCGCAACTCCACAGCTTTAACCTGGACGCCGACGGCGAACCCCGCTTGCAATCCAGGAGGCTTCCACACAAGCGACGCTTAGTTGGACAGGAAGTCCAGCACCATGCGATTGAACTTGTCCACGTGTTCCCACTGCACCCAGTGACCACAGCGGTTGAACATATGGAATTCGGCATTGGGGAGACCCGCCATCAGACGAAGACCCATGTCGTAGGGAAGGAAGCGATCTTCCCGCCCCCAGACGATCAGTGCAGGCGCCTTGATCTCATGGAGTTGCGTTTGATAATCCGAGAATTGCTTCGGATTCGCGGCCATGCTCTTCACCCAGTTATCCAGGTGGTGCTTGCTGGCCTGCATGTTGTCCACCCTCTGTTGCAGCAGATCGTCGGTCAGGGCCGAGGCATCGTAGACAAACACATTCATCATGCGCTTGACGTTTTCGAGCGTGGGTTCCCTGTACACGAAGTTCAGGAGCTTGATCCCTTCAGCCGGCTGCGGAACGAACATCGAGGGCCCGGCGGTACCGCCGCCCATATAGACCAGACGGTTGACCCGCTCCGGGTTCTTCAAGGCAAACGCCGTCGCCGAATGGGCACCCATCGAATTGCCGACCACGCTGACCTTATCGACCTGAATGTGATCCAGAACCGCGCGAACGACCTGACCGTTGAATTCGGAGCGGGAGCCTCGGTCGATGACGACCGGATCGCTCTTGCCGAAGCCCGGCATATTGATCAGTAGCAGGCGGTATCCCGCATCAGCAAATGCGTCAATGTTGCGATAGTAGTTGGCCCAGCCAGTGGCGCCGGGGCCCGAACCGTGGAGCATGACCACCACGGGATCCTCGCTGTCCCCGATGTCGTTGTAATGCACCCTGTACCTGGTGCCGTCGACCTCGACCGCTACCTCATGGCTGGTCTGCACTTCATTGAAAAGCAAACTCATATTTGTTCTCAAACGTTGAAAATGGCTACTGTCCGTGAAAGTTGAGCCGATTCGTCTCGCAGTTGTTGCGCCGCGGCCGAAGCCTGTTCAACCATTGCCGCGTTACTCTGCACCTGCTGATCCATCTGGGTCACGGCCTGGCTGATCTGCTCGATGCCTTGAGCCTGCTCCTGACTCGCAGAACTGATTTCCCCCATGATGTCCGCTACCCGGGTGATGCTTTGCACCACCTCCTTCATGGTTGTCCCTGCTTCGTCAACCAGACGCGTACCGGCACCGACTTTGCCAACCGAATCATCGATCAGGTCTTTGATCTCCTTTGCAGCACCCGCCGAACGTTGAGCCAGCGAACGAACCTCACCCGCAACCACGGCAAATCCACGACCTTCTTCGCCAGCTCGTGCAGCCTCGACCGCAGCATTCAGTGCCAGGATATTGGTCTGGAAGGCGATGCCTTCGATCGTACCGATGATGTCTGAAATCGAATTAGCGCTGCGATTGATGTCCTGCATGGTCTCGACAACACGCGTCACAGCCTGGCCGCCACGGGCCGCCACTTCAGAGGCGCTGCGGGCCAGCGCATCCGCCTGGATCGCGTTTTCGGCATTGAGGCGCACCGTCGAACTCAATTGTTCAACCGATGCGGCCGTTTCTTCCAGCGATGCTGCTTGCGACTCGGTACGGGAACTCAACTCCTGATTGCCCTGCGCAATTTGAACCGATGCGTTCCTGATCGAGTTCGAAGAATTTCGCACGTCGCTCACGATGCGACTCAGGCTCTGGCTCATGTCGGCCAGGGCGCCCAGAACTCGTCCCGTCTCATCCGTAGAATGCGTGTCGATTCGTTGGGTCAGATTCCCGTTCTTCACGTTCTGCGCAACCTGCACCGCCGTATTGAGCGGAGTGGAAATCGCACGAATCAACCAGGCGGAAAATCCGAATGCCATCAGCCCACCGGCAAGCACGCCGACAATACAGAGGACTCGCACGATCTGGTAGTTTTGCTGCGAGCGCTCGTACTCGCGTTTAGCCAGTTCGCCCTCCAGATGCACCAACCGGTCCAGTCCATCCTGCACTGGCTCATAAAGGGCTTCCAACGGCCCTCGTGAGATATCGTCAATCGCTGATATGTCGTGGGCTGCCATAGCTGCCATAGCCGGCTGCACCACTCCGACAACGAACTTGCCGAATACCGGCACGAAAGCGTCAGTCTCCTCTTTTTCTTCAGGAGTCAGGTTCTTCGTGTAATCCGCCCAAGCTTGATCCCCGCTCTTCATATCGCTCTTGAAGCTCTGAAGCTTCGCATCGATATACGCTTGCTTCGTATCCAGCGCCGAGGACGCAATGGTGAATCGCAGACGATTCAGCGCTGTGTTCATTAAATCGATACGTTGAATGGAAACCAGTCTCGCCTCGTAGACTTCGTGTAGCGAATCGTTGACTCTACTTATGCTCCAGAGCCCCATCAGGCCCCCGGCTAGCAGCAGCACACTCAACGCAGTCATGACGGCGATCAGTCGCGCCTTGATCGTGAGGCTCTTCAAAGGTCAATTCCCCGATTAATACAAATAGACACAAGCGTATTTTCGCCGCCTACAAAACCCGGTCCTGCAACGTCAGATCGTCATGCCGCCGTCGACGCTCAGGGTCGTTCCCGTCACGTATCGAGATTGATCCGACAGTAGCCATATCACAGCACTCGCAACCTCGTCCGGCTGACCGATTCGATGCATCGGAATCATCGCATCCAGCAGATGGACATCGCCGCCGGTGCTGCGCATGTAGTTCGGCGTCTCGGTGGCTCCCGGACACACTGCATTTACGCGAATGTTCCGAACCGCGTATTCCTTGGCGACTGCACGTGTCAGCCCCACCACAGCGTGTTTGGCCGCCACATAGTGCGCAATGCCATCCATACCGCGCAATCCAAAGATCGAGGCGTTGTTGACGATGGCGCCCCCACCAGAACGCAGCATCGCTTCGACCTGGTACTTGACACCGTAATAGACGCCCTTGAAGTTCAGATCGATCACCCATTCCGCCTCATCGATTGGCGTTTCGTGAATGGGTTTGAAGTCCCCGTGCCCGCCGGCGTTGTTGAATGCGAAATCGAGACGACCGAACGTCTTTTCCACGAATTCAACCAGCGCTCGATTGTCTTCTCGCTTCGAAACGTCCGCCCGGAAGACTGCCGCCTGACCATCCAGGGCTTCGATTTCTTTCTGGACGGAAACCAGCTTGTCTTCGTCACGACCGGCGAGAACAACCGCGGCCCCTTCCCTGGCGAGTTCCAGTGCTGCCGCCCTGCCCATTCCGGAACCGCCACCGGTCACCAGACCAGTCTTCCCTTTCATCAACATCTTTGTCTCCGTTTTGTCACAGCGAATTACGCGGCCTCTGCCTGTGATTCGTCAGGCACCCGCTCCTCGTGCACCAGATTGCGCCGCAATACGACAGCCTGGCCGCCGTGCGTTTTACCGTTGATCCACGCGGACAAGGACGAGTCCATATAGTCCGCGTGGCCCGGAAACCAATCCATCAGCGATTGTGCGAGCCTATGCACGGCGCCCAGCCCAATCTGACCGATAGCTGCCAGTTGGTGCACCTGAAACACTGAAGCAAGCACTTCGTCGTGTTGATCTCGATGGCACCTGGAATAGACGTCGGGAAAGCCCGTTTTGTCCATCCACGCAGTTTCAAGATCGAAGTGGGCAATCAAATGTTTCTCCACTGCATCGAGAGCAGCCAAAGCGGTGTGCGCCGTACTATTGCGCAATGCAGTGACAACCTGAACAAACTCACGATGTTCATCATCCATAGGGCCATGCCCGAGTAGCAAAGCATCGCTCCATTCCAGCCTTTCGACGCGTTTGGTCTTTCGCTGTGCATGGTGTGCGTGATGGTCATTGTGACTAGTCTGTTGAGCGTTCATTTTTCATTCCCCCACTTCGGCACCTGGTCAGGCCTGCCGCTCGGCTCCAATCAGAATCGAAGCCATCACGGCAGGTGCATTGCTCTTGTTACGCCATGCATGACGCGTACCGTTCTGAACCACGATATCGCCGGTTTTCAGAACACGCGTTTCCCCGTCATCGAGTTCCAGACAAAGTTCGCCGCTGAGGACGATGTCGTAGTCAACCGAGTCGGTGATATGAAAGCCCGAGCCATCGGGTTCGAAGCATTCAGCCAGACCCGGCAGAATCGCCGCATACTCGGTGCCGGCGGCAGCGCCATCGAACGCGGGATCAGCCATCACAGCGTCAGGCGGGAACTGCACGATCATCAGACGCGTTCCGTTCAGCGCCGGCATCACTGTGGCGGCGGCGGCAACGGGGTCCCCTGCCGAATGCGGAAGCACGGTTTCGGGACTCGTTGCCCAAATCTGCGTGGTCTTGAAACCGGACACGGCTGCGAACGCATGGCCCGGTTCTTCGGAATCGCTCAAGATAACGGACTTGCCATTGATTTGGCCGGTCACAACGCGACGTACCATTTCGTCTATCTCCTAGTCTTGAATCACTACGACGTTGACGAAGCCCGTGACGCGCTTTGCTGCGTCTTCCAGCGCTTCATTTGCTTGATCGAGCGTGTAGGTGTGGTTCTTGAAAGACGACACATCGAGCGTCCCTGCTTCGATCATCGCGACCAGATCCTGGCCTTCGCCGACCGTGAACCAGAGTGAGCCGATCACCGACAACGCCGAACACATCATTTCGTGCATGTTTACCGGCACTTCGTTGATCTGGGCACCGATCTCCACGAGCTTGCCGCCGCGACGCAGAGCACCGAATGCATCTTTGGTGACTTGCATGTTCGGACCCGGAGCGATAGCGTCCACCACCGAATCGACGCCCACGCCGTCCGTCTGCTCTTTGGCCCATGCAGCCAGGCCCGACGAACCGTTGGCGACCGAGTACGTCAGGATACGGGCCGGGTCGATTGCCTTGACCTGGGCCAGCGTTTGCTCGTTGCGAGCCACGACCAGGATCTTCGTCGCGCCCATGGCACGTGCGATCAGCGTGGCGCACAGGCCCAGCGTTCCCGTTCCGCCGATGATCATCACCGACTTGCCGGCGGCGACTTGTGCCTTGCGCAGACCCGAATAGGCCGTGCCGAGATAGCCCATGCGCGCGCCGATTTCGAACGAAACCTTGTCGCCGAGTTTCACCAGTCCGTCTGCGGGCGCCGTAGCGTATTCGCTGAGGCCACCGTACGGGTACTCTTCATACAGGAACTGCGATTTCGGTCCGAAGCCGAAGTAGCCCTGGAATGCGTAGGCTTCGCAGTTGATGGGCTCGCCTACGCGGCAGGCGTGGCACGAACCGCACGAACGGCCCGGATTGATGTACACGCGGTCGCCGACCTTGAGGCCCGTCACCGCCGGACCGACTTCAGCCACGACACCGGCTGCGTCCAGGCCGTATATGGCGGGCAGTGCCGCATGCGCCAGATACGGCTTTTCCGAACGGTAGTTGGTGATCACATTGCCCAGATTCGGAACGATGCCGGAAGCTTTTAGCTTGACGACGACGTCGGTCGGGCGCTTGAGCGTCGGATACGGAATCGTATCGATGCTGAACTTGCCCGACGTGTTGTCGTGGAGGCGCGCAGCGCGCATGTATCGGCCTTCGTTGCCCATTCGTGTCTCCTTAAAATGTTCCTGACGCACAGTGCGTCAGGAACCGTCTCTATGTGTCCGCTCTCGATCAGAAAGAATGAATCAGACCGAGGCTGAATGTAGTTTGACGGCCGCCCGAAGCCGGACCTGCAGCCATCAGGATCCATGCCGGCCCACCGGACGATTGCTGGAACGCCAGCGTCGAATACAGGCTCGTGCGCTTCGACAGCAGATAGACCAGCGAAAGCGTTTCCTGATTCACGTGCTGCTCGTTCAGCACGTCGTTGCCCTTTTGGTACTGGTACGAGAAGTGAGCGTGCAGCGGAGTGGACAGTTCATACGTCAAATCCCCTTCGTAGACGTCGATGCGTGCGCTATTTTGCGTATTCGCCGTATTCGTATACAGCGCAGCGAATTCAGCAGCGCCCAGGATGTACGAAGCGCCAACGCCGAAGTTGCGAATACCGTCATTACCGTCGTTCAGCGAGGGATACTTGATATACGTGTATGCGCCATTCAGCGAGAAGCCACCATTGCGGTAGTTCACACCGAAGCTCTGTGCCGAGTTCGAACCGAAGTTGCCTGCGACGCCGCCGAAGCTGTACAGACCACCGAAAGAGAAGCCGTTATACGTCGGGCTCGTGTACTTGATGGCGTTCGGGATTGCCGAGCCCAGGAGACGGTCGAAGTCGAACGAGCCGTTGCCGGGACCGCCGCGCGGGCTATTGAGGCCCTGGAACGAGCTTTGGCGCAGGTTCATTGCGTTGACAACGGGGAATGCGGGACCCCAGCGCTGTGCAACCAGCGAATCGAACATAAAGTCGATTTGGTTACCGGCGGTCAGCGTCCCCCACTTTTCGTCCTTGAGGCCAACGTATGCCGTATGGCCAAACAGACCGTTGATCATGGCGCCGTTGTTCATGTTGAACTGGCCTTCCAGCTTGAAGATCGCCTTGGTGCCGCCGCCAAGATCTTCACCGCCCACCAAACCGAACAGGTCCGGTGCTTGAGTATCCGGGTCGATGGACACCAATTTCTTGCCACCGACGTTCGACGTGTACATGACACCCGAGTCTATAAGACCGTAGATCTGAACGGATTGAGCGTTGGCGTTGATCGCCACCACCGAACCGATCAGTAGTGCAAATGGTTTGATCTTCACTTCTGGTTTCTCCTCGCCTGTCAGCACCCGCCAGATTTACGGGCGCTGTGTTTAGCGCTGTGTCCTTGGGGACCGCGATATATGACTCCCTCTGCAATGGAGGGAGTCGCCTCCGTGCGTGACGGCTAACCGTCGCCGATGTTATTTTTTCGCTTTAAGCAGATCCAAAGCCACGTCAACGATCATGTCTTCCTGGCCGCCGACCATACGGCGCTTGCCCAGTTCGACCAGAATGTCCACGGTGTTCAGACCGTACTTGCTGGCCGCGACTTCCGAGTGACGCAGAAACGACGAATACACGCCTGCGTAGCCCAAGGCCAGCGTTTCGCGGTCTACACGAACCGGACGATCCTGGAGCGGGCGCACGATGTCATCGGCTGCATCCATCAATGTCATCAGATCCGTGCCGTGATTCCAGCCCATGCGCTCTGCTGCGGCGATGAATACCTCCAACGGTGCATTGCCGGCGCCAGCGCCCATGCCGGCGAGCGATGCATCGATACGGTCACAACCTTCTTCCACGGCAACGATGGAGTTTGCGACACCCAGTGACAGGTTGTGGTGGGCATGCATGCCAGTCTGCGTTGCGGGATCGAGGACCGCCTTCAGCGCACGGAAGCGATCACGGACGTCTTGCATCGACAGCGCACCGCCCGAGTCCACGACGTAGATCGTGGTGGCGCCGTAGCTTTCCATGAGCTTCGCCTGCCCGGCCAGTGCTTCCGGCGTAGTCATGTGGCTCATCATCAAAAAACCCACGGTATCCATGCCGAGTTCGCGTGCGTATTCGATGTGCTGCTTCGAAACGTCGGCTTCCGTGCAGTGGGTAGCAACACGAACTACGCGCGCACCCGCCTGGTAGGCAGCCTTCAGATCGTGAATGGTGCCGATGCCGGGCAGCAGCAGGGTCGCGATCGTCGAATGCGTCACCACGTCGGCAACCGCCTCGATCCACTCCAGGTCCGAGTGTGCGCCAAAGCCGTAGTTGAAGCTCGAGCCTTGCAGACCATCACCGTGTGCGACTTCGATAGAGTCGACTTTCGCCTTATCCAGTGCGCGTGCGATCTCCTGCACGTTCTGGATCGAGTACTGATGGCGAATCGCGTGCGAACCGTCGCGCAGCGTCACGTCCGAGATGTAGAGTTTCTTGCCCTGAGTCATTTGCAGTCCCCTTATGCGCCGATCATGGATTGAGCCATGCGCTCTGCGGTACGCATACCGGCGCTGGTCATGATGTCGAGGTTGCCTGCATAAGCGGGCAGGTAGTGTGCAGCCCCTTCCACTTCGAGGAAGATCGAGGTCTTCAGACCGCTCAACTTGCCGAGTCCGGGGATGTTCAGGTTCTGAACTTCATCGAACTGCACCTTCTGCTTCAGACGATAGCCCGGAACATAAGCGTTCACGGCCTTGGCCATCTCTTCAATGGATGCCTCAACGGCATCACGATCTGCGAGTTCCGACAGGGTGTAAACCGTGTCACGCATGATGACCGGAGGCTCAGCCGGGTTCAGAACAATGATGGCCTTGCCCTTCGATGCCCCACCCACGGCTTCGATTGCCTTCGAGGTGGTTTCCGTGAACTCGTCGATGTTGGCCCGGGTGCCTGGACCTGCCGACTTGCTGGAGATCGAGGCGATGATTTCGCCGTAGTGGACCTTTGCCACGCGCGAGACCGCCGCAACCATCGGAATCGTGGCCTGACCACCGCACGTCACCATGTTGACGTTGAGTGCATCGACGTTCGCTTCACCGTTCACGACAGGAATGCAGTACGGCCCGATTGCAGCGGGAGTCAGATCGATCATGCGGATGCCGGGCTTCAGCGTGCGAAGGAAGGCGTCGTTCTTCACGTGAGCGCCAGCCGACGTGGCATCGAACACGAAATCGATGTCCTTGAACACGGGCAAGCGGGTGAGGCCTTCAACGCCCTCATGGGTGACCGCAACACCCAGACGCTGCGCACGAGCCAGACCATCCGATTTCGGATCAATACCGACCATTGCGCCCATTTCCAGCACCTGGCTATTGCGCATGATCTTGATCATCAGGTCGGTGCCGATGTTACCCGACCCGATGATTGCTACTCTGAGTTTCTTCGCCATATTCGTTACTCGATGAAAGTTGCGCGGACCGAGCCCAGCCCTTCGATTACCGCCGTGTAAGTGCCGGGCGCGGTCACGGCAACCATGGGTCCCAGCGCGCCGGTAAGAACCACATCGCCCGCACGCAGCGGCGCACCCAGTGCAGCCATACGATTTGCGAGCCATACCGCGGCATTGAGCGGATTACCCAGACACGCAGCGCCGTTGCCTGTGGAGAGCGCTTCCCCCTCGGATTCGAGCCTCATCGCGCACGCGGTGAGATCGAGCTGCGAGAGTGGGACCGGACGCGAGCCCAAAACGAACGCGGCACTCGATGCGTTGTCCGCAACCGTGTCCACGAACTTGATGTCCCAGTTGCGGATTCGACTGTCCACGACTTCGATGGCCGCCACCGCGTAGTCCGTCGCTCCGATCAGATCGGCAAAGGTATGACGCTCGTGCTTCAGATCGCGCTTCAGCACCAATGCGATTTCGGCCTCGACCTTCGGCTGGATCAGTTTCGAAAGCGGGATCGGCTGACTATCGCCGTACGCCATGGACGCGAACAGTGCACCGAAGTCCGGTTGATCGACGCCCAATTGCTTCTGTACCGCCAACGAAGTCAGACCGATCTTGCGACCCACGATGCGCTCGCCGCGAGCGACACGCGCCTCGACATTGATCTGCTGCACCGCATAGGCCGTTGCCATATCGTCAAGCGCGATTTCCGGATGAACCGCAGGGACCGTCACTCCCGCCCGTACCGGAGCGATAGTTTGGCGGGTCGCTTCTGCAATCCGCAATCGTTCCGCGATAGCTTGCTTGCTCATCTGTTTTCTCCTTGCGCCTTGGGTGCCGCATGCATGTAGGCGAACCCGGCGATCCACTCAGGTATGGCCCGATAGAAGTCGATTTCAGCCGCATACTCGCCAAACGCGGAAAGTGCTGCAAACGCTGCGACCCATGCCCGGATCTCGTGCGCGCTCTTGCCCGCGTCACGCGAAACGTCCTCATTGCTCAGACGATCCACGGCAAGCAAATCGCTTTGCATCATCTTCAGGAATGCCATGTCCCATTCTGGGTTCAGCGCACGCATGCCCGGCGCCTCACCTGCTGTGAACGCCTTGGCCGCATGGATAACGCGTTCCTGACGCGCATTCCGATCTTCCGGGCTGAGATGGCGACCCGTGTGGATCAGACGCTCCGAGATCTCGTGCGTGGCATGCTTCAGTTCGGGAATCGGCGGCTCGTGGGAGATTCCACCTGACCCGAGAATCAACACACGCTTGCCCGTCGATTTCAGGTACTCGCCAATCACCTGGCCCATCATGCGCGAGCGACGCAGCGGCGACATCGGCGGCGCAACCGAGTTGATGAAAACAGGAATGACCGGGTAGTTGTCGAGGCCGCCCGTCACTTCTTCGAGAGCTTGTGCCGCACCATGGTCCACGGACATGCGATACGAAATCGCCATATCGATATCGCGGTTCAGCACGTACTCGACCATCGCCCTCGCCTCTTCAGCCGGAACCGCTAGATCCCCCGCCAGGCTCTTATAGTCGCCAATAGCGCGGGCTTTGGCGCCGACACAGAAGCTGGGCATCAATTCATAGAAGAAGCCGTTGTAATGATCGGGCGCGAACACGACCACGAGTTCAGGATCGAACTGGCGAACGCGTTCCCGTGCGGCGGCGCTCATTCTGGCCACTTCGGCAACGACTTCGGGCCTCGGATCGAAATACCCGTGCAGCGGCGTATGGGAAAGGCATTCCAGAATCACTGACATGCACAGGCCTTAAACGCGTTCGAATGTGAGACGAGCGACCCGGGCTTCCGACGTACCCGCTTCCAGCGTATGCGTGGTCAGCGACAACAGATCGCCCTTCAGCTCCGCATAGCGCTTCTGTTCGCCACCTACCCAGTTCGGGAACAGGCAGTGCTTGACCGCGTGCGTGACCACGTTACCTTCGATGCGCCAAGCGCCGGCGTAGGTCAGGTACGTGTTGTATGCCAGGGCCTTCTCTGCGTCCGATGCATTCCACTGACCGCCGGTCGTGAACGGTGCGCGATCCTTTTTGGTAATGGCGCAGAACATGCCGTTCGGCCCGTATTCCATGAACCCTTCGAGCTCGGTGCCCATCGGGTAGGTGACTCGACCATCCTCAAATATTTGTTCCCAGGCCTGAATTGCCCAGCGGCCTTTGATATCGAGATTTTCCATCATTGTCCCGTTAATTAATTGAGCAGGAAGTCCGAAACAGCGTGCGTGAACTGCGCAGCCTTTTCGATCTGCACCCAGTGTCCGCACTGATCAAACTCTTGCAGTGCCGAGTTCGGGAGCAACGTCTTCATGCGTCGCGACCACTCGACCGGGATCACCTGATCGTTCAGGCCATGGATGAGCAACGTCTCGTGCGCGATCGCCGCCAGATCCGGTTCAGCAAGGGCCAGCATTTCCACGCCCTGCTGACGCGGCGCCGGGAACAGGCGGGCAAATCGTTCCTGCACGTCCGCGCGGATCGATGCCTCGTAACGCATACGCACCAGGTCGTCGGTGATGATCGAGTGATCGTGGGCGAACACTTCCATGAGCCCCTTCATGGCTTCCAGGCTGGGCGTGTAACCCCATACCTTTTCAAGGCCCTCGCTGATCGGCGCATTGATGCCCGCCGCACCCATCAGTACCAGACGATTCACACGCTCGGGATGTGCCGTGGCGAGTGCCAGTGCGATGGCACCACCAAACGAGTTGCCGATCACCGACACCTTCTCGATCTCCAGCGCGTTGAGCAACGCGATCAACGATTCCACCCAGACAGCGGGAGTCAGCTTGAGTTGCTCGGGGCACTGGGTATATCCAAATCCCAGCATGTCCGGTGCGATGACTCGAGCCTTCTGGCTCAGTACCGGGATAATGCCGCGCCAGTTAGCCCAGGCGGTGACGCCGGGGCCTGAGCCGTGAATCAGCAGGATCGGTTCGCCCGCGCCCTCACCCACGTCGTGATAGTTCAGCGTCACGTCACCCAGCGTGAGTGAATTTGCGATTTCGGGACTTGCGTTGCTCATCACTTTGCCTTCCGTGTATCAGGGATGACAACCGGTGCACGCATGCCTTCGGCCGCCAGTTGCTTGAGAATTTGTCGCGCTTCTTCGCGCTTGTGGTCCGGAAGCCATGTCCGGTCATGCCCCCAGAGGCTCATGCCTTTCAGTTCCTCGACTTCCCAGTCAGGTCCAACCGTGCGCGTCGCCCAACCCAGTTCGAACATCCAGCCATCGGGGTTCTTGAGATAGAACGAGGTCGCGTGGTCGTTGATGTGACGACCCAGCGTCACGCCAATCGAAGCGGGATTCAGGAGCGCGGTATCGTATGCACGACCGACGTCATCGAAATCGTTGTATTCGAGCATCAGGTGATAGATACCGGCCTTGCCACCCGTATGCGCGATGCCAATCGTATGGTGACGTGGGTTGCAGTGCAGGAATTCGACCTTGAACGGCTTATAGGTGTAGTCCGTGAGGTGCATGCCCAGCACGTTGCGATACAGGTTCGAGAGTTTTTCGAAGTGCCCGGTAATGAGCGCCACGTGACCGAGGCCCATGTTGCCGGTACGGAAACCGCCGATCGGTCGGCCGGGCACGAATTCCGTATTTGCCTCGGCCAGACCATAGGCGATCTCCAGACGTACACCGTCATCGTCGCGGAAATGCACCATGTTCTTGACGCCCCGGAATTCGATTTCCTGAGCCGTACCGGGCGTCGTTTTATAACCAGCGGCCTCCAATGCCTTCGTGCATGCCATCAGGGTCGGGGCGTCGGGAACTTCGAAGCCCATACCCATCGTGGACTCGCCATCGGTAGCGGTGACGACAAACCGCTGAATCTTTTCGTCCGCGCGAATGCGTATGGTCTTTCCAGCTTCGGTCACTTCGACCTGCATACCGATGTGGTTCGTCACCTGGTCGATCCATTCCTGGATACAGGGGGTCTCGACCACGATGTAGCTCAGCGCATTAATCATCTCTGTTCAATCCTTGCAGAACCAACGGTCAGGGGCGCGCAATGCCGCCCAAAACGCCTTCCAGCAAAATGCCAATGGCGAGCAGTCGTCGATCCGAACCTTGCGGACCGTCGAACTCCATGCCAACCGGGAGCCCCGTTCGGGAACCCAGTCCTGCCGGAAGATTGAGGCCCGGAAGCCCGGCGCTCGCCATCGGCTCGGTGTTCTGGATCAGGCGCCGGAAGTTCTCTTCCTCATAAATGCTGTCGTCAGCATTGGGCGCCACGCACGCGGTAGTCGGGAAGATCAACGCATCCAGCTGATGCCGGGCAAACAGTTCTGCATACCTGGCCCGCAACTGATCACGTCCGCCGCCGGACTTTTGTGCCTGTTCGTACAGGGGTGTCACATCCATGAGTTCACCTGCGGCATTCGGGAACTTATTGGGCAGCACCCAGTTTTCATAGATCCACTTCACGTCTGGACTGTCGATCTTCCCGGCCAGTTTCTCGACCGTCATCGGATGACCGTTGTCCTTCAGGTACTGCTCCATACTGGATCTGGACTCGCCAACGACCGCCTGGAAGCCAACTGCATCGTTCAGTTCCATCAATCCGGTTTTGCCCAGATCGATGATGGTCACGCCCAACTGTGTGAGACGCGTCACCACAGCGCCCGCGACCTCGCGCGTGTCCGGATCGAGATTCGCCCAAAACTCGGCGGGAAGGCCCAGCCGTAGCTTCCTGAGTTCCACGTGGGGCAACGCGTACTCGTCGGAGATCACGCTGTCGAGGAGCGCCACGTCGTGCATGTTCAATGCCATGGGGCCCACGGTATCCCGCGTCCTCGCAATGGGGATCACGCCCAGCCCCGAGTAGCGACCCCACGTCGGACGCAGCGAAGCCACGCCATTGAGTGCGGGGGGAATGCGCATCGAGCCGCCTGTATCGGTTCCCAATGCCCCGAGTGCCATCCGCGCACCCAGCGCAGCGGCCGAGCCTGAGGACGAACCGCCGGCAATCCTGGTCTGGTCGTATGCGTTACGAACCCCACGGCCTGCGCCCGTATTGAAGGCGCCGTTGTAGCCCGTCGCCCCGTAGGCCAGCTCATGCATGTTGGTCTTGCCCAGCACGATGGCCCCTGCGTCCCGGAGCTTGCGCAAGGTCGGTGCATCCGTGACCGGCACGAAGTCCGCGAAAGCGGGACTGCCTGCGGTGCAGCGGATGCCCGCGCTATGAATGTTGTCCTTGACCACGATAGGGATGCCTGCCAAAGGCCCCAACGGAATCCCTGTCTGCCGTGCCTGATCAATAGCCGCCGCAGCCTTCAAAGCGCCCTCTGCATCCACGGTAACGAATGCATTCAGGGCTTTTCCTGCGTTGATACGTTCCAGACAGGCCAGTACCAACTGGGTACTCGTCACCGTTCCGTCGCGAAACGCCTGAGCGGCGTCGGCCATCGTGAAATCGATGAACGGCTGATGTTTATCGTGGGTCATATCTAATCCTTAACGCAGGCATCCTTGACGGCTTTAGAAGCCGAACGCGGCATCCTTGTTCGTCTCCGGGCCCGGGAATGCGGTCTTGCTGTGGCACAGACCGAGATCGAGCAGCATTTCGCAATACTTGTATGCGACCACGCCCGGGTTCAGAACCGGTACGTTCAGGTGCCTCGCCAGGTATTCGTGCGACTGATGCATCGTGGTGGAACCCAGGACCAGCACGTCCGCACCGTCTTCTTCGACTGCCTTCCTGCCCGCCTCGACCAGGGCCGCGAATACGATGTCTTCCTTGCCCTGCAGCAGTTCCTGTGTATCGGGGCGAACGCCGATGTCACGAATCGAGGCGAGACGATGTTCCAGGCCGTATTCCTTCGTCGTCTTTTTGTACAGCGCGTGCCACTGCGGCCACATCGTCAGGACGCTGAACTTGTGACCCAGCGAGCACGCGAGATGGAACGACGTGATAGCGGGGGCCATCACCGGAATCGACAGACGCGAGCGGAGCGCGTAGAGGCCCGAATCGGAAACCGTGTTGATACACACGGCATCGAAGCCCTGCTCCTCAGCCTTGATGCCCGCCTGAATCACAGCCATCTCCATGACTGCCATGTCGAGGTACGAATCCGCGAGCGTCATGACCTGACCGGCGCCTACGAATTCGACTTCGATGTCCGCGCGCTGCATCGAAGGCGGCAGTTGCGATTCCACTAGCGGACGAGTCGCCTCGCTCATCGGCACCGGGAAAATCATCTTGATGCGCTTCTTGCTCATGTCAGTCTCCTTCCTTGCTTTCTGGTTATGGAACTACGACCACAGAAACTCAAAGGCCAAGCTCGCTCCGGTCGCGGGTAAGCGTGTCGATCGCCGCATACAGGATTTTTTCGGCGCAGGGCATCAGGTCCGGAACATAGGTGGCGCCCATGCCGCCCAGACCCTCGGCAACCGGTACCGGAGCGCCCTGAGCCGGCCACGGCCAACCGATGCGAGCAGTCGGCACACCATAACGACGCAGCGCCGCACCGTCGGTTTGACCGGCCAGCATGTCGGGTACGCCATGTGGACGTCCCTCGATGTGCTCCCAGCCGCGCTTCGCCGACTGGATAATCCAGTTCTCCGGATCCGTGGTGCCGCCCGGGACCGAGCCGTACATCTCCCAGTCCATCGTGATTTCCGGATGGCGAGTCTTTACGTCCTGGATAAAATTCGCGAACTGTGCCTTGACATCAGCGGGGCTCGTCCGGGGATTCACGCGAACGTCGAAGAAAATCTCCGTGACTGCGGACGGGAACGCAGGCCTTTCGATCTGACCGCCACGAACGCCCGCAATCCAGCCATGGGGCTCGATAACGCCCGACGTATTGCGTTTCGTATATTCGGGAAGCCAGGCTTGCAGCGCCTGGATCACCGTGGCAGCGGGAACCACCGACGAACGGAAACCCGGCACGTCGTGCGGGATACCCGCATAGCCCATCGTGCCCTTGACCGTGATCTTGAACCACGCCATACCCGGTTCTTCGTGATAGACCCAGTTCCACGGCTTCATGATGATTGCGAAATCGGGGTACATGCCACGATTCAGCAGATTGATCACGCCATTCGACATGCCCGAATGACGCTCCTTGATGTCAACGGGCATTCCGCCGTCGGCCATACCGACAAGCAGATTGCCCTTCAGCGGAATACCCGTTTCCAGCACCACCGTTGCCACTTCAACGTGCGTGGCGATCATGCCCTTCGGATTCGAAGCGCCGAGGCCGAACACCCAGTCTTCGATTTGCCTGGCGTGCGGCTGCAAATCCGCTTCTTGACCGGGGCCCGAAAGTATCTCTTCTTCCCTGGTGCGATCCAGGTGAGTGTCGATAGGCGCATAAAGCAGCAACGACGCGCCGCCACCGGTGCCCCGGTGTTCACCCATAACCGAACGACTGATGGCCGAGTTGTCATGCGTTTTCGTACGCAGCCCGATCAACTCCATGTGACGCTGCATATAGTCAGCAGCTTCACGCGTCGAACCCGTAGGACTGTGTATGTCCGTCAGCTCGAACAGCAGTTTTTGAAGACGCCTCGAACTCAGGTTGGCCTTGGCCTTTTCGTACCATTCGGTCTGCTGAGCCGAAAACGGCATTTGCTTCGTAGGATTGAATTGCATGCCCATTCCTCAATTCGATGCAACAAACTGCTCTGCGAAAATCAATTCCGGCTTCATGCCCAACTCGATCAGACGCGTGGTCGCCGCGTCGATCATCGGCTGCGGACCGCACAGATAAGCCACCGTGTTCGGATCCGTCACATCGCCTTCCTTGAGGGCCGAGACCGGCGATCCTTCATGCAGGCCTTCCGTGGCGTGGCGATCCACGCAGATGCGGGTCTTCAACGTCGGCAGCCAGTGCTGACGCAGTTCCATGTCATCCAGCGCAAACAGCGCTTCAGGCACCGCGCAACCAAACGAGAGCAGCATCGGCGGCTTCTTGCCAGACGCCTGCCTCAGGCCGTCGATCATCGACAGGATCGGAGCCAGACCCGTTCCACCGGCAACGAAGATGTGCGGCGCACGACGATGCTCTTCACGCAGGAAGAACGCGCCATAGGGGCCCTTCATCGTCAGAACCTGGTCCACTTGCGCCTCGTTTTCGAGGAACGTGGACATCGCGCCATTGGGCAGCAGCCGGACCAGAAATTCCATCTTCGGCAGAGTCAGCGACGTAGACGACGGGCTGTAGCTGCGGAGAACACCCAGACCCGGTACCGTGATCTGCATGAACTGCCCGGACCTGAATTCGAGCCAGTTGCCTTCGGCCAGCTCGACAGTCAAACGCATGACGTTGGGTGCGATACGCTCCACGGAGTCGATGAAGACCTTCACCTCCTGGGCGACCGACGAGCCGACTTCCGAACCGTATGCGACGTTGAATGAACAATCCGATTCGGCCTTCGTCACGCAGAGCAGCCGGTTTCCTTCTGCGTATTCCGAAGCCAGGAGCGTCGAACTGGCACCGGGGATCGTCACGGCCTCTCCTTCCGCGAGCTTGCACGTGCACGACGCGCAGGCCCCGGCCTTGCACTGATACAGCACGGGCACTTCGGCCTTGATTGCGGCTTCGAGAATGTTTTCACCCGACCCGGCGGCAAATGTACGGCTCACGCCATCTGAGAAGTGAATGGTTACCTGATGAGCTTGGGTCATGACTTAATCCGCAAAATAAACACTTTCAATATCCATCAAGCCAACCCAGGCGGGACCTGACGATGCCAATCACTATGACTCTGCAATACCATGCCGACCATACACAGCAGATCGTCTTGATACTTGCGGCCAATGAGTTGCCCACCGATGGGCAATCCTTGCCCGGTAAATCCGATGGGTACCGACAATGCGGGGTGTCCCGAGGCGTTGAACGGCGACGTGAACTGAATCAGGCGCCGGTTAGCCTCAGGATCCGAAGCCAAACCTGCCAACTGTTCATACGTCGGTGCCGCGTAGGGCTGCACCGGAGCCAATACGGCATCCACTTCTGTGAATACCGCATCCATCTCGCGGGTAAACTGCTGGGCATCACGAATGATGCGCTCGTAGTCCACAGCCTTCAGTTCCCGCCCTTGATCGATCAAACGGGCCAGTGCGGGACCGTATTCAGCGGCCTTGTCGGGATACGTCGCTTCATGAGCAACAGCCGTTTGAACCCCGCAGTGATGCTCCCAGTTGGAACTGGTCGCCCGTGTATCCGGAACCTTGATGCTCTTGATTTCGCCACCGGCCTCAGCAAGGATGACCTTGACCTGCTGAATCGCGCGCTGAATCACGGGATCGACGCCATCCGAAATCCACGCTTCGTCCAGGCCGATTCGCAATCCCTTGAAGCCCTTCAGGAAATTTTCGAATCGTTGCTCGTCGATGGTGGCAAGCAGTCGTTGCGTATCGTGACCACCAATGATTGCGAGAAGGAGCAGCACATCACGGGCCGAGCGAGCCATGGGGCCCACGTGATCCAGCGATGCAGCCAGTTCCATCGTGCCCTTACGGCTGATCGTGCCGTAAGTGGTTTTCAATCCAGTCAGATTGTTCGCTGCACTGGGGAACCGCACCGAGCCACCCGTATCGGAACCGAGCGTGCCGTAGCACAGACGGGCCGCAGTAGCGACACCGCAACCCGAGGAGCTCGCACCACACCAGTGTGCGGCGCCCCACGGATTAACGGGATCAGGAAACGTCGGATGGTGGATGGCAAAGGCACCTTCCGTCATTTGCAGCTTGCCCAGCATCACCGACCCTGCATCTTGCAGGCGCTGCACGACCGTCGCGTTTTCCGTGGGTACGCGCAGTGCATGGATCGGCATACCACCGGCAGTCACGATGCCCTTGGTATCGAACAAATCTTTGACTGCAAGCGGAATACCGTGCAGGGGACTCCTTACGTCCCCGGCCTGAATCTCCTTCTCTGCTTGCTCAGCCTGCTTCAATGCCAGCTCAGGGGTGACACGGGCATAGCTATGCAATTTCGCGTCCAGTGCTTCCACGCGGGCCAGAATCGCCCTGGTGACTTCTACCGGACTGATCTTGCCGCTGCGAATCTGCAACGACAGGTCGTAGATTTCGAAATCAGGCAGGTCGCGTGGAAGGCTGCTCATGACGGATACGGGTAATAAATTTAGTTAGGTCCAGGCCTGATGGCACACAGAGACGAGAATGAAGACCGATAGCATGACGCATCGATCTCCCTCCTCGTAACCGGACATCAGGATGCTGCAAGGTGCCAAGGGGAACTGACAGGCACCCCGGCGAGTGCCGATCAAGCTTTAGAACCAGACTTGATCCACAAAGTACGCCGGGCGCTTGCCATCCGCGAGATCCTTGAGGCGCGTGCTATGAGTCTTCACTGCACCGTAGACGCCCTTGCCAGGCTTCGCGATACCCCGGTTGTGGCGCGAAGCGAGCTTGCGCCACGTGACCGGAGAAATGTCGGTCGACACCAGTTGCTCGTCGTCCCAGCCCGTGCCGTCCGCGTAGAAGTGCTGCATACCTTCGCGGGCGTAGAGGTCGCAGTCGTTGAAGCCGTGCAGGCACAGTTCCTTGTATACGCGGTCAAAGCGGTACTTGAACTTCTTGCGATCTTCTTCGGTCGGGCAGATGCGGACGAGCACTTCCCAGTACTCGTGCAGATCGTCCGTGATCGGAACGTACCATTCGTACTGAACGACGTGCTCTTCCGGCCAGTTTTCGACCATGAGCACACCCGGGAGGACCACCGACGTGCGATAGAAGCGACCGTTCAGGTTGTCGATCTTGAGGCCCAGTTCCTTGTTTTCCAGCACCGGTTGCCACTTGTCTGTGAACAGCCATTGCATCATGCCCTTCGGACCATTTTCGTCTTCAATGACCTGAATGCAGTCGTCCGAGACCGGCAGAATGCCCAGCGGGAGCACCCAGTCGTTCACGTGAACGATGGAGTTGTCCTTGTGAACCAGGATGTGTGCGTTGTCGAAGCCGTTTTCGCACGCGATACGCCAGTTGCCGAAGCCCGTGCGGTGCATCCCGTGCGCGACTGCGTTGTCGTCCAGGATCGATGGCGTGTCCGGCCACAGCGGGTGCGGGAAGCGCTCGTTGTTTTCCGGGAAGCGGAACGGCAGGTCATCCGACAGCGGGGGAACGTCTTCGAGCGGGAAGTCGTCTTCACGAACGAACACGAAGATCATGCCCGCGACTTCCTGAACCGGGTACGTCGTGATACCGGTCGTGCCGATCAGCTTGTCCTCCGGATTGGCAACGATGGTCGAGAGCTTGCCGTCGTCCAGATTGAACGTGAAGCCGTGGTACCAGCACGTGATCGTTTCCTTGTTGAAGCACATCGGCTTCTCGGAAAGACGAATGCCACGGTGAACGCACTGGTCCTTGACTGCGTAGACCTTGCCGTCGACGCGTCGCAGCACGATGGGCACGCCGGCGATCATGATGCCCTTGATGCCCGTCTGGAGTTCTTCTTCGTTCTCGGTCGTGGTTTCCACCAGTTCCTTGCTGAACATCGCCGGATACCAGTGGTTGATGAAGCCCCAAGCTGCGTCCTTGTAGGGCTGGTATTGCGATTGCGACTTTGCATCGTTGTAGCGCGAATCGCTGATCGAATGCTGCGCTACGCGACGACGAACAACAGTTTGGTTCGACATCTGTCTGTCTCCTCAGAGGGGGCTAGCCCTTGTAAAGGGGGTAATTTTTTTGCGCACCAGGTAAGGCAGTGACCGCAGGACGAATCGTATTACCCGACCGCGTACTCGACACTCCAATGACTACGAGCCCTATCCCATCTGTGCATTCAATATGCGTTTCGAGGGTTTATCCCTACAAACACAAACGGGGCTCCTGAGAGCCCCATCTGGGTTAGCGTTTGATTTGATCAGCTATTAAATTCGTAGTCCTTTTCGTCTACGGCATGGCGAAATTCCCACGGTGAAGGACCAGCGGGGTCGCTCCATTCTCGGTTCAGCGTTGTCGAAGTAACAAGGGGGCAAGCGTTCGGATCGTCGAAAGCATTGGCGAGCCGGCGCACGATTTCCGGATTCTGGCCGCACTCGGTGAAGATCTTCAGTTGCCGCTCAGTCGGGGGGGCCAGGTGCGAGTTCGCGACGCTCCCCTGCTTACCGGCTTAACGAGCTAGTGTTTCGCTAGGGGTCTCGCCAAACCAACGTTTGTAATAGGTGGTGAAGTGACCTAGATGGGCAAAACCCCACTGATACGCTACTGCCGTCACCGTTGTATTTCTTGGATCTGACTTCAACAACTGCTCACGCACCCGACTGAGCCGGATGCTCTTCAGCAGATGCATGGGTGATGTATTCCGGTACTTTCTAAAGCCTGTGTATAACGAACTGGTGCTGACCCCTACGTGCTCCGCAATGGTTCCCACCGTAATAGGCTCGTGCGCCCGCTCCTCGATAAAAATCTCTGCCTTCCTGATAAACGCCGGAGTCACGGAGCGCGACCGATCTTCGTTAAGTGCCAGACTATGATTGCTTGCTTGACTGATGAGCAGCAGCGAGCCGATCATGTGCTCGATTTGCGCCGCCAACAGCGGCGATGACGAAGGCGTACCGTCCAGGTAATCGAAGAGCCACTGCATGGTGGAAGCCCACCGTCTGCCGGCAGCGGAATCGAGCGGCATTGCAGTATCGAATTCCACCCGGGTTTGCGCATCATTGCCGAGATGCTGCCCACACAGGCGCTCCACCAAACCGCGATCAATACGGAGAATCAGCTTTTCGGTGCCCGTCGTGTGAACGATTTCATGTTGTTGCCCGGCATTAAGAATCGAACCTACCTTAGGCGATGAACTGACGGACTGATTGCCATTGGTGATATGCTCACCACCACTGAGTGGCACCTGTACTAAATAAAAATCATCAAATGTAGTCGGTCGAATCCTGAGTTCGCCGCCATAACTCATTCGGCCAATGCCGATTGATCCGTACTTTCGATACATTAGACGCGCATCGAGTTCACCGCGCACGTCAATATTTCGAAGTTCATTTTCGCAGAATGTACGCGTGCCCCAATCTCTGGCCTGTTCTATATCCCGGGTCCGAAATAACCCGGCATCGGCTGAGGGACTAGAGTCGTCATTAGCCTCAGAATGCAACTCCTCTTTTAGTTTCATTGGCTTTATAACTCAGAAGTATTCAGCTACCGGGGATCAGGACTAGATTACTGGAGAAGTATACATTCCTTTAAACAACCCACCCATACGTGTCTCCCCTACCGGCAACGCGAACTGGCCCTGATCAATTGCGGAGGTCGAATTCGGCTGCTTGCGCAATGCTGATTTCTGAATTTTCTGTCGAGGAATTGGGTACTTTACAAAGGCGAACCGCCCTGGGAATCTTGATCGAAGCCAGCAGTGAGCGGCCGTGAGCGACGATTTCGCCGGGCGTGCGTTCCACGTGGGGTCGGAGTTCAATAAGGGCACAAGGAAACCCACTACACTTCGGACATCGGCAGTCAGAACACCCGTGCGGAACCATCCGCCAGCGACCGTCTCTTCTGGCGCCTTTTTATTCTTGTGGGCATAGACATTGGACGTGCGAACCTGGAGGTCGACCGGGGTCAGCGGGGTGTAGTTGGCATTGCAACGTTGCAATCCATCTTCATACTTGTGCATTCGCACCGTCTCCGTCTATTTTTGACTGCTCTCTTGAATGCCTTGATCGCAGTCAAGATTGTTGCACGCAGACTATTCCAACCCCACCTGGTGAACTATCCAATTCGTGCACACACTATCCCGATACTGCAAGAACCGTAGCCCCCGACTGAGTCAACGCTGAGCAAGAAGGGTCAAGGGTGAAGACTTGAATTCACAACTCGAGCTATTTCGACTCGCCGGCGCGATAGCGGTCGGCTGCCGACGCCCGAGATGGTGGGCCAGCACTGACGCCATTAACCGCAAATCTGCGACGTCTCGGGCCCGCGCATCCGATCGCCGATCCGACTCAACACCTTGCCTTCCTGACATCGCCGCTTGTCCGCTCGGACAGAATGGCGCTCGCAATGACCTGAAAGAGATGATCGGCCCGCGGCGCGAATGAGGGTTGGTCACCGAGCCAGCCGAGCGCCGACATCAGCGCGAACAGGTCGTCGCCATTCACATCGGCACGCGCGGATCCCTCGGCCTGAGCACGGAGCAGCAGGCGCTCGCCCGCTGAGTGCACCGCTGCGCATGAAGCGTAAAGCGCGGAGTCCGGGGTCGCGTGGGCGCTCGCCATCATCGCGACAACGCCGCTATAGCTATGGACGAATGCCACTCCTTCGCGAAACCAGGACACGAGCGCTTCGTCAGGTGGATTCGACGTTTCGAGTTCAACTGCCTTCTGCGTCAGCGCGTCCAGATTCTCTCGCAGCAACGCTTCGAACAAGGCTTCTCGAGTCGGGAAATGACGAAACAGCGTGGCTAACCCGACGTCGGCCCGGCGGGCGATATCTCGCATGGACGCATCGGCGCCATGCTCGGTGACGACGTCCCGCGCGACTGCTAATAGATGGTCGTAATTTTTTCTGGCGTCGGCCCGCATAGTTTTCTTGACAAGTGGATCAGTGATCCGTATCTTCGGAATCGGGATGTGGATCAGTGATCCACAAGATACAGCGGATTTGTGCAAATGGGAACAGAGACGCTGTCCGACACCACGAAAGGAGCCAATATGGGAAAGCTCGAGGGTAAGGTTGCAGTCATCACCGGTGGTTCGAGCGGCATGGCGCTGGCAAGCGCCAGGCGGTTCGTTGAAGAAGGCGCCTATGCTTTCATCACGGGCCGGCGGCAGGAAACGCTGGACGAAGCCGTCAAGTTGATTGGCCGGAACGTCACCGGCGTGCGCGGCGACGCCGCCAATCTCGACGATCTCGAGCGCTTGTTCGATACCGTCAAGCGGGAAAAGGGCAAGATCGACGTCCTGTATGCGAGCGCCGGCTGGGGCGAAGCCGTCCCACTGGGCGAGATTACCGAGCAGCACTTCGATGCGATCTTCGACCTGAATACGCGCGGCACGCTGTTTACGGTTCAGAAGGCGTTGCCGCTGTTCAACGATGGCGGATCGATCTTCATGACCGGGTCAGTTGCTTCGGTAAAAGGATTTCCTGGTTACGGCGTGTATGCGGCGAGCAAGGCGGCGTTGCACTCATTCGCACGCACCTGGCTCAACGAGCTGAAGGGCAGGAATATCCGCGTGAACGTGCTGAGCCCGGGGCCGATCGCGACACCGATGCAGGACCAGATTCTCGACGAGGCGGCGAAACGGATGTTCGAATCCGTGATTCCGCGGGGAAAAATGGGGCGTCCCGAGGAAATTGCGACAGTCGCGCTGTTTCTTGCTTCAGACGATTCGAGCTTCGTGAATGGGGTGGAGTTGTCCGTCGACGGCGGCTTGTCGGCCATCTGAAATCGCGCCGTAAAGCTGCAAGTGAGTGATCCAGATTGTGTATATAAATATGGATTCCTGATCAATAAGCGGAATTGGCTTTGATGATTGTCCAGCGGCTATTGTCACGCCCGCTCGCGCTGCCTTCGCTGCAAACGGCGGGAGCGCGCCTCCGCGCATCTGGTATGGCCCGCGTCGCGCATCGCGCGCGGCGGGCCACCAAACGCGGGTAACGGTCCCGGTGACGCCGGTCGCCGCTTTGGCCGAACAGCTCGGTTTCGCGCCGATTTCGCCAGGACCGCTCAAGGACGGCGGCTCGCTTGTCCAGGCCAAGGGGAATAGCTGGGCTCAACTGATCTTCAAGGATCTCGTCAAGTTCAAATAGCTGCGCGTTGCGACAAAGTCAGATCGACCACGCGCATCGCTAAATGCGTGCTGGTGATCTGACCGAGATTCAGCTGACGCCTCCCTGGCCGCCCGCGAGTGGTTTAGTAGGCGCCACCCGTGTCGACGGTCAGGTAGAGCATGTCATGCTCGAGAATGCTGATGAAATGTTCGTCTTCCTGGATCAATTCTTCGAGGACATCGCTATTGGATAGCACGCCGATTACCTTTCCCGAATCGATGACCGGCAGATGCCGGATCCGCCTCGTATGCATCAACGCCAGGCACCGGTCACAGGTATGCTCGGGCGTGACGTAAAGCACCTCGGTGGTCATGATCTCGCCGACCTTCGTCTCTGTCGCGTTGCGCCCGGCCAGTTCGACCTTGCGCGCGTAATCGCGCTGAGACAGGATGCCGACAAGATTGCTGCTCTGCAGCACCAGCACGGTGGTGACATCCTTATCGGCCATCAGACGCAGCGCCGTCAGCACTGAGTCCGCGGGGCGAACCGAGATCACCTCCCGGGGGTTCCCGGACAGAATTTGCCGGGCGGTTTTTCGCTCCTTTTTCATGGTCGTCTCCTGTAGAAGACTGGCAGTGGCGCGCCGACGCCATCAGTCGGCTCACAACGAAAGGGTACGCTCCTTCGCGTCGCTACAGGAAGGTCTGCTGCCGGGAAAACCACGGGAGATCTCAGCGTCGAAAACGGAAACTCAAGCGGCCAGCCACTATTGCCGCGTGAGCATGAGGTTCAGGTTCTGAACCGCCGCTCCGGATGCGCCTTTGCCAAGATTATCGAAAACCGCCGACAGCAGGACGTGCCCGTGTTCCTCGTCATGAAATACGCTTAAGTGCATGTCGTTCGTACCGTTCAGCACTTGCGGATCCAGCTGTTTTAAGGCGCTCGATTCGTGCAGCGGCAGGACTCGTACGTGAGTTGCCTCGGCATAGTGGCGTGCGAGGCATGCGTGTAGCGTGGCGCCATCCGCGCCGGGTGCCAGCAGCCGCAACGCCAGCGGCACCGTCAGCACGATGCCCTGGCGGAACGCTCCGTACGCAGGGACGAAAATGGGACGCTGCGCAAGCGCGGCGTGCTGCTGGATCTCCGGCGTGTGCTTGTGCGCGAGTTCCAGGCCATAGACCTGGTATGAAGGCGCGATGCTGGCGCCCGTCCCCTCATATTCCTCCACGCCGGCACGCCCGCGTCCGGAGTAGCCGGATACCGCATGAATGCTGATGGGGTAATCGCCCGGTATGAGCCCCGCCTGCACCAATGGTCGCAGCAGGCCGACTGCACCGGTCGGATAGCAACCAGGATTGGTGACCCGACTTGCGTTCGCAATCTGCTCAGCCTGCCCCGGCGTCATTTCCGGAAAACCGTAAGTCCAGTCCGGCTGGGTGCGGTGCGCGGAGCTAGCGTCGATCACGCGGACGTCAGGATTGACAATGGCGCCCACTGCCTCACGCGCGGCGGCATCCGGCAAACAGAGGATGGCGATGCCGCAGGCGTTGATGGCTTCTGCGCGACGCCGTGAATCTTTGCGCTCCGCGGCGGCAAGTGTGAACAGTCTGATGTCGGTCCGGTTGCGCAGCCGCTCGTGGATTTGCAGACCGGTGGTGCCTTGGTCGCCGTCGATGAAAACTACGGGAGAGCTCATACGTGGATGACTCCGCTGACTGTGGGTTGGAACAGGAAAACGAACCCGTATGTTGCGCGGACCGATAGAATAGGGAAAGTTGAATTTCATAACGCAAACATTCAGTTTTTCTGAATCTGGACGCCGTCATGCGAGAGATCAGTCTGGACCGCTTGCGCACTCTGGTCGCCGTTGCCGACCAAGGTTCATTCGCCGATGCGGCGCGTGCCTTGCACCTGGCGCCGCCAACGGTCAGCCTCCACATCGCCGAACTCGAAGACCGCATTGGGGCCCCACTCCTGTTACGCAAGCGCGGACATGTGGGGCCGACGTCTATCGGCGAGGTGCTGGTGGAGCGCGCGCGCCGACTGCTGGCCGACGCGGAGCAGGCGTTGGACGATATTCAACGCCAGGTAGAGGGGCTCGAAGGGCGTGCGCGTCTCGGCGCGTCCACAGGCGTGATCGCGCACCTGCTGCCGCAGGCGCTCGATGTCCTGCGCGAGCACCATCCCGCGATCGACATTCAGATTGCAGTGTTGACGTCGCAAGAAACCTTGTCCCGGCTGGTGGATGGAACGCTGGATATCGGGCTGGTCGCGCTGCCCCAGCCCCCGGTGGCCGGACTCGTGATAAAACCCTGGCGCCGCGACCCTGTAATGGCCTTCGTGCCGGCGCATTGGCGGTCGCCGGCCCGCGTTACCCCTGAATGGCTCGCCGCCCAGCCTCTCATTCTCAATGACGCGACCACGCGTCTCTCGCGTCTGACTGCGGAGTGGTTCGCGAACGGCGGGCAGCATCCTGAGCCGCGCATTCAGCTCAACTACAACGACGCGATCAAGAGTCTGGTAGCGGCAGGTTACGGCGCAGCGCTGTTGCCCCATGAGGCCACTACGCCATTACCGGACAGTCGCATTGTCATGCGTCCGCTGCGCCCGGCGTTGTGGCGACGGCTCGGTATTGCACATCGTGCGGGGTACGTCGAGCGTTCCACGCAACACGTACTGAATGTGTTGTGGGATTTGCGATTGGCGTAGGCGTCGCCATTTGTCGCTCAGATTCCTTTTTCGCTGAAAATGCCGCTGAATGTGCGGACTACCTGGTGGCCCATACGACATCACCGTCCACCGAATAAGTGCGGCATTCCTCGTGGCCGTTTGCACACCGCACCAAAGCCGCTTAAGAGCTGGCAATACTGCGAGACCTTCCAGCGCTGCCGCATCGCGCTGCGCGCAGGATCGAAGCCACCGGAAGCCCACATGCCGCTCGTGCTGCCGATAGCGATAGCCTTAGGCGGCGGCGCCGCCAGATAGCTCGCAAAGAATGCTGTCTTCTGCCGTGCGTTGAGATAGGGAACTGCGCTGAAGTCGTTGATGCTGTCCGCCGACCAAGCGGCCTGCGGCAGCGCGGCAAGCAAAACGAAAGCACCATGAAGAAAGGAAAGCGAAAGCTATAGGCGTAGCGGCATCTATTCTTTTTTGTTTAGGGAATTCGCTGCGGGCTGCCTTTACGGCAACGCGTCGGTACGTCGTGATCTACGGCACATCACAGAAAAGACTTTAAGAATTGACCCTACATGTCCTCGATCTGCGCACGCACGGGACCCGCATGCAAGCAGACAGCTATCCCATGCATAAAAAGCTTCCGCGCACCTTGCTTGCGAACGCAACGAGACGGTGGCGGCCTCTACAACCTTCACTTATCTGTCATCGAACCTGGCAAATAACTGACGAAGCAATAAAGAACGATTCGCATTCTGAATATCCACGCTCGAATCATGTCATTCGATTGACATTCGAAACTGACTAAATGTTACCGGGCTGAAAGCGCCGGGATGGCGCCACTGCAATACATCCCACCTGGTCCAATCGCTGGCACGTCTCCGCAATCAGGGGCAACAGACCTGACAAATGATTCCGTTTGAATCGAATTTGGCGTTTCTGTTTTGATTATCTGGAGAGAACCAAAATGAATCGTAACGTCGTTCAATCTGCCTTAGCATTAGGATTACTGACTAGCTGTATTGCATTTGCAGCACCGCCGCAGGGCAACATGGAGCTTCTGCCGACGGGCCAGTTCATCTCCCCGAGAGCCATTCCGGGCGCTGTGCAGCAGCTGCTCAACCCGCAACTCGCGGCAAAGCCGACCCAGGTCGTCAGCGGCGCCATCCGGTCGCAACTCAGCCCGGACGGTAACACGCTGGCCGTGATTACGGCGGGCTACAACACCGTCTACACGGGCGCCAGCAACAGCACGCTCGACAAGACCGACTCGACCCAGTACATCTTCATCTACGACGTGTCGGGCGCCAACAAGGCCAATCCGAAGTTCGTCCAGGCCATCCACCAGAACAACGCGTTCGATGGCCTCGTCTGGAATGGAAACCAGACCCTGTACGGCACCGGCGGCGCCGACGACGCGGTCTACGTCTACAGCCGCCCGTCGGCACTTCCGTCGGCCCAATGGTCACAGACCGCAGCCATCGCCCTGAATCACAGCAAGGGGATCGGCAACGGTGTGAAGCCGAATGCCGGTGGTCTCGCACTCTCCGGCAATGGCCGGATCCTCGTCGTCGCCAACAACTACAACGACTCGATTACCATCATCGATACGACGACGAACACGGTCACGTCGGAATATGATCTGCGCCCGTTCAACACGTCGGGCACGCAAGGCGCCGCAGGTGGCGAATACCCGTGGGCCGTTTCGCTGAAATCCGACGACACCGCGTTCATCTCGTCGGTGCGGGACCGTGAAGTCGTGGTGCTGAACCTGTCGAACCCGGCCGCCCCGCAATTCATCACTCGCATCCCGGTGAAAGGCAATGCCTACGGCATGACCCTCTCGCCGGATCAGTCGAAGCTCTACGTCGCCGTAGCGAACACCGACCAGGTTGCAGTCGTCAATACCGCCAGCCACCGGGTCGAGAGGACGATCGACATCGCCAGCCAGTCCGGCGACGGCGATGGCGACGATCAGGGCCACGGCAACAACAAGAAGTACAGCGGTCGCGACACGGTGAACGTGACCGTGTCACGCGACGGCAGAACCCTGTATGCGGTCAACAACGGCGACAACTCGATCGCCGTGATCTCGCTCGATGGCGACGAAGGCTACCACGTCACCGGCCTGATCCCGACCGCCTATGCGCCCAAGGACATCACGCTGAGCGCCGACGGGTCGCAGATGTACATCATCAACGGCAAGTCGAACACCGGCCCGAACCCGCTGTACACCTCGGGCACCTCGGCCCAGTACCAGTTCGGTCTCGAGCAGAGCAGCCTCGTGAGCGCACCGGTCCCGCGGGGCGATGTGCTTGCCCGGCTGACCAGCCAGGTCGCCGAGAACAATCACTACTCGGCGAGAGAGTCGGAAAGCGATCGCCAGACGATGCATTTCCTGCGCAATCACATCAAGCACGTGATCTATGTCGTCAAGGAAAATCGCACCTTCGACCAGATTCTCGGCGACCTCGGCAACGGCTCGAACGGCGATCCCTCGCTGACGATGTACGGCAAGTCCACCACGCCGAACTTCCACAATATCGCCGGCAACTTCGTCACGATCGACAACTTCACCGATCCGGGCGATGGCTCCATGGACGGCTGGTCGTGGGTGCAGCATGCGCACGTCACGCCGACCGAGGAGGTTTCGCAGCAGGAGAACTACGCTGGCGTGAGCCGCGGCATGTCGTATGAGTCCGAAGGCGCCAACCGCGGTCTGCCGGTCGGCCTCGCCACGACTGCCATGCGCGACACCGCCTCGGGCGGCGCCTATTCCACGGTTACGTCGTCGCTGCCGGGCGGCACGGCCAACGCGCTGCCGGGGATCGCCGATATCTCGGTGCCGGATGCCCCGTTCGGCTATCAGAAAGCGAGCATCTACGACGCGGTGCTGCAAGCCGGCGGTACGGTTCGCAACTACGGCGGCATGGTCAACAACACCGGCTCGATCGGCACGATCGCCAGCCCCCTCCTCACCCCGTTTGCCTCCGGCAATATTCAGGTCTACCCGCTCAAGCCGTCGCTCGTCACCCTGACGGACCCGTACTATCGCGGCTTCGATCAGGCCTATCCGGACACGTTCCGCGAACTCGAATGGAACCGCGAGTTCCAGCAGTACGTCGCGAACGGCCATCTCCCGTCGTTTGAATTCGTCCGCATGGGTTCCGATCACACCGGCAGCTATGCGCAGAACGTCGGCCAGATGGGTACCGCTGAGCAGGAGCAGGCGGACAACGACTTCGCGGTGGGCAAGCTGATCGAGACGGTCGCGCACAGCCCGTACGCGAAAAGCACGCTGATCGTGGTGGTCGAGGACGACTCGCAGGCCGGCTCCGATCACGTCGACTCGCACCGTGCTCCGGCCTATGTCGTTGGCGCGTATGTGAAGAAGAACGCCGTGGTCAGCACCGCCTACAGCCAGGTCAACGCGGTCCGTACCATGGAAGACGTGCTCGGCACCCAGCACATCGACCTGAACACGGCGTATGCGCAACCGATGGCCGACGTCTTCGACACCGGCTCGGACGGTTCGTGGACCTACACCGCCGTTGCGTCGACGATCCTGAAGGGCACGAACGTGGGCAACGTGGCGACCGGCCCAACCTCGGGCGGCAACGACGGCAACCAGTATGCACAGGGTCCGGACATTCATCCGCTGCATGACGCGACCTACTGGGCGAACGCGACGAAGGGCTTCGACTTCTCCAGGGAAGATCGCGTTCCGCCGGAAGTGTTCAACCGCGTACTGTGGGCGGGCGTGATGGGCAACAAGCCGTATCCGGAGCCGCACTCGGTCTATACGAAGCCCACGACCGATGGCGCGAAGACGGTCGCTGCCGCTGACGACGATGACGATTGAGCGAATCACGTCGTCCGGACGTTGCGTTGACGGGGTCGTGACGCCCGCTGCGCCAGGCGCACAGTAGCTGGCATCGGTAGGCGGCTGCCCGTGGGGGCAGCCGCCGCCCGCTGACATCGACGCTCTGCGCAGACGTTCGATAAAGCGAACCGCTTGAACCGGATCTACCGCATGCAGATTTCGCTGCCTTTTATTGCCGATCGCGAGCCCGCATCGCCCGACAGACTGAATGTGCGCGCAACGAGCGCCATCGTTGTCGTCGCTGCCATTCACGCGGCGCTACTCGCGGTGGTGCTGAGCGGTCGCAACGACCCTGTGCCGCCGCCCGCCGAGCCGCGCACGATCACGGCCGAACTGCTGAGCCCCGCGCCGGTTACGACATCCGCCGTCGTCCAGTCGCATCCTTCCCGGATCGAGCACCGTGCGACATCCTCCGACATTGCGAAGCCAAAGGCGCAGCCGCAAAATATCAGGAAAACGAATCATGTGACGACGCTGCATGAAACCATGGCCCCATCACCGCGCAGGCTTGCTGCAACCGAACCCGTGGCGGCACAGTCGAGCGCCACCGCCTCCTCGACACCAGCAGCACCCGCGGCCGCCGCACCGGAAGCCGCCGCATCGTCGCCCGATGCCGTCTCCGCCCGCCCGACAATCGCACTGGCCGCTCCGCAGGACATCTCGCATCTGCATTGCAGCATCGCACAGCCGCCCTACCCGGCGCTCTCGCAACGACGCGGCGAAACCGGTTCGGTGATGGTGAAATTCATCGTCGGACTGACGGGGCAGCCCGAATCCGTGGAACTGAAAAGCGGCAGCGGACACAGCCGCCTCGACGAAGCGGCGCTTGCCGCCGTGCGCGACAGCACATGCCAGCCGTATCTCGAGAACGGTACGCCGCGCCGCGTGCCGACGTCTGTTCCTTTCGTATTCGCCCTGAACAACTAGCGCGGACGTTTATAGGGAACCCACCATGCAAAACTATGGTATTTCGCACTTCCTGGCTGCCGGAGACTTCGTGTCGCGCGGCATCGCGCTCGCACTGCTGGTCATGTCGGTGCTCTCATGGAGCGTGATCATCGTCAAGGGCTGGAATGTCATCCGACTCAAAAAACTGGCCCGTGACATCGATCAGACAATCGCACAACTCGATGAATTCACGGACAGGGCATTGCAATCGGAAGGCCGAGCAAGCACGGCGCGGGAAAACCCGTTTCTCGCGCTCGCGCTGGCCGGCAAGGAGGCCGCCGCTCATCATCGCAGCACGCAACCGCTTTTGCGCGAACGCATGGACGTGTCGGACTGGATAACGCGCTGTCTAAAAGACACGATGGACGAGAGTGTCGCCCAAATGCAGGGCGGTCTCTCGATCCTGGCATCGATCGGCAGCACCGCGCCGTTCATCGGGTTGCTGGGTACGGTGTGGGGCATCTATCACGCCATGCTTGCAGTCGGGGCGACAGGCGAGTCGTCGATCGATCAGGTCGCGGGCCCGGTCGGCGAAGCGCTGATCATGACGGCGTTCGGCCTCTTCGTCGCCATTCCCGCTGTGCTGGGCTACAACGCGCTGACGCGCGCCAACAAGTCGCTCGCCGGCAAGCTGAGGCGGTTTGCGCATCGGCTGCACGCGTACTTCGTGACCGGTTCGAGCCTCTCGCCGTCGGTCCACGACAGCGGCCTGCGGCTCGCGACCGGCAGCGACTGACCTCGAGATACGGCAATGGCCATAACCCCGTTTAGTGACGACGAAGACGATGGGCTGATGGGCGAAATCAACATGACGCCGCTCGTCGACGTCATGCTGGTTTTGCTGATCGTCTTCATGGTGACGATCCCTGCGCTGCGCCATGCGGTGAAAGTGGAACTGCCACACGCAAGCAGCCAGAAGGAGGACGCAAAGGCGGCGCAGGTCAATGTGTCGATCGAGGCCAATGGCACCGTGCTATGGGACGGGCAGCCAGTAGCACCCAACGCGTTGCGCACGAAGATCGCCGCGGCGGCACACGAGAAACCTCTGCCGGAACTGCGGCTTGGCGCAGATCGCAAGGTGGCCTACGAAGCGGTGGCACAGGTGATGTCCGCCGCCTATGCAGGCGGCCTGACGAAGATCGGATTCGTCACCGAGCCCAAACCATAGACCATTGCTTCGCCAACCTGCTTCGAGGTGGCGGGCGGGCCGTTCGTAAAACGGCTCTCCCGTTGTCTATTTGCAGCTTACATATGCAAGTCATTTGCATTCAAGAATATAGGGGGCGACGAACTATCAGAAATCCCCAAAAACAGGATGACGTTAATGAAATCGTCCCCGTCTCGCATCGCAATCGCCGTATCGGTTGCGTTTACAACGCTGTCTTTTTCCAGTGCAGCGAAAGCTCAACAGGCCCAGCAAACGCAAACGCCATCGACACTGGATACGGTCGTTGTTCGCGCAACCAGACCGACGACCGCGCCCGACAACGTCAACGATCCTGACCAGACCGCAGACGTCAGCAAGACCGGAACCCCGATCGGCGACCTGCCCATGACGGTGCAGGAAATCCCCAGCGGGCTGCTCAAGGAGCAAGGCGCCACGAAGCTACAGCAGAGCCTCAGCAACGCCACCGGGGTGAACTCCGGCGGACCGGATGCCAAGGGCTTCTTCGATCACTTCATGATCCGCGGCCTCCAGGCCCAGATCTACACCGACGGGTTTTCCGACGGCGATCAGGTCAACGGCGTTTCGCATTCGCTGAACGGCGTCGAACGTATCGAGGTTCTCGAAGGACCGGGTTCGTCACTCTTCGGCAGTGGCCCGCCGGGCGGCACGATCAATATCGTCCATTACACGCCGTCTCCCACGCTTCAGTATGGCGGCAGCGTCCAGGCCGGTTCATTCGGCACGGTCTGGGGCAGCGCGTATGTCACGGGGCCGACCGGCCTCTCCGGTTTGAACTATCGCGTCGACGCGACAGGTGCAAGATCGGACGGCTACCGCAGCTTGTCGTACTGGGACAAGGAGATCCGTCCTGCAGTCGAATGGAAAGTCGGCAACCACAAGATCGACTTTTCGCTCGAGGCGCAGGACTCCCGCTCGACGCCAGATTCGTACGGCATCATCTATTACAACGGCACTCCCATCCGGAACGTCCCGTTCGACGCGAAGTATTCGACGCCGTTCGCCTATGCGCGTGCAAGTTACGTTCGCCCGACCCTCACCGACGAGTGGAAGGTCAACGACGTGCTGACGATCAACAACCGGCTGTCGTTCCTGCACCGTTCCTTGGAATTCTTTGGCAATGGGGATAGTTCGAAGACGAAGGTGGTCGGCAACGAGGTCGTCAACCGGCAGTTGCGCCAGCAAAACGATTCGGACAATACGCTCGACTATCAGCTCGAACCGGTGTGGAAGTTCGCAACGGGCAGCGTCAAGCACACGCTGCTGACTGGCTTCGAGTACCAGCATCAGACCATCAATACCGATCGCTCCACGGCGGACCTTCCGAATATCGAAGATGTGTTCGCACCGGTTCCGCCCGAAACGTCGCTTGCGAGCCTGCATTTCCTTTGTGATGCGAAGCATTCGTGCGACAACGATCATCTGGTTGCGAACTTCTACAGCCTGTACGCCACCGATCAGGTGGATGCGACCAGCAAGCTGAAGATACGCGTCGGTGTGCGAAAGGACTGGTGGCAAACGTCGCTGACACCGGATATCACCGTGCCCGGCCGGGTGGACAACGAAGGCGTACCGATACTGGCCGGCAATACTTACTCGCGCAACGATGCGCCCGTGAGCTGGAATATCGGCGCGCTTTACAAGCTCACGCCGTGGATGTCGCCGTATTTCGGCATATCGAAAAGCTATCTGACGAACTTCAACTCGGAGAATACGCAGACGGGCATCGGCGCGCCTGAATCGGCGCTGCAGTACGAGGTAGGCGTCAAGTTTTCATTCCTCGACGGCCAATACGTGCTGAACACGGCACTCTTCGACGTATCGCGCGACAACGTGGCGACGCCGACGACCGTCAACAACATCGAAACCGTCGTGTACGACAGCCAGCGCACACAAGGCGGCGAGGCGTCTCTCGACGCGGGCATCACGGATCACTGGCATGTGATCGCCAATTTCACGGCTCAGCACGCCTATGTCACGAGCAATCCCCAAGGGATAACGGCGGTCGGCCACCGTCCGCAGGACGTGCCCGCGTTCATGGCGAATCTGTGGTCTACCTACACATTCGCGATCGCAGGCCATCCCGGGTTTCACGTCGGAGCGGGCATCAATTACATGAGCAAGGTATACAGCGATATCTCGAACATCAATTCGGTGCCGTCCTATGTCATCGCCAACGCGGCGTTCGGCTATCAGGCGAACCACTGGGGCGTGGATCTCAATGTCCACAATCTGACTAACCGCCGCTACTTCATCGCCGCCAATGAGGCCGGCGCCTATCTCGGCGAGCCCCTTAGCGCGTACGTTACCCTGCATGCCGATTTTTGAGGGAGATCTACGCCAGCGGCGGGGACCCATCTCGATCGACTGCTCGTACGATGGGTTGGCCTTTCAGCCGAAAACCAGCGCGCCGCCGGCGCAGTTCACAGCGCAATTAGCAGGGACACGGCGTTCGGCCGCTATTGACTGGCGCCCTGCCCAATCCCCGCCTTTTTCTGCGCGTTCTGAAGATCCTGCGGATAGTTCTGATCATTTGCGCGACCGGGTTGATAGCCCGCAGCTTCAAGCTTCTTCAATTCGGCGTTCTTTTTCGCCCGGGCTTCCTTTCGGGCCTGCTTGCGCTCCGCCTTGGTTGGCTTCGCGGACGACGCGCCCCCCGGCACTACGGCAGTGGCTGCACCCGAAGCGTCGTTCTGCGCGAAGGTGGGTGTGACTGTGCCAATCCCGAGCGATGCCGCGACGAGCAGGGCCGATATTTGTCTGGCGATAGGCATTTTCTCTCTCCTGTTCCCGGTTAATTGATGCGGTCAGGCCCATGGAAGTGGCTCAATGGGAAGTACCAAGTATAGGACAGTGAATATCGCGCGACGCCGGGACGCGCTCCGGGAATGCTCGGACTTTGGCCCTGCTACTTGCGGCGCCTTGTAGCCACATACGGACATCAGGAAGGCGCCGCCTGGTTGCCGACGAGTGAACCACCATCCGTCAACTCCTTGAGCACCGCATAAAACGTCTGAAATCGCTTTGCGCCGATCTGCTGGACATGATGAAGCCCGTGATGAACCGCCACGGGATCGAACTGGCACCTTGAGTATTGCGAGGATGGCGCCGTGAACCGTTGCTTGCGCAACCAGCCGGCGGAGGCCGTCTCCGCCGCCACCGCCTCTTTCACGAAGCGCTTGCGCCCGATGCGCGCGAAACGGGCATGCGTTTACCCGGCGCGATGGGGTTAATCGGCACCGCGCCTGCCTGAACGCACGCTGTTCGACTACTCACTCACGCGCGTCCACCCATGCCTCGCATGCGCCTTGCAAAATGGGCTCGCTCCGCGTCGTCCATCAGCGCCAGAAACTGGTCCCCATCCATATGAACCAGTTCTTCGTGATCGCCCGCCTCGAAGTAGACGTCCGGCTGGCCGGCCAGGTTCGTCTCGAGGTAGGTTTTCATGCCATACGCCGCACAGATCGGCGGCAACGCCCCCGCATTGCAGTCCTTGAACAGCTCGCGCAGTTCGTCTTCCGTAGCAAGGCCGAGCCTGCGCCCCGTCTTGTTCCATAGCTCGGACAATTGCACGGCATAGGTTGAGGGCAGCACGACGGCCACATAGCCGTGCTCGTCCTCGAGCAGCACCGTTTTTGCAAGACGGTCGCCGGGAATGTGCGCCGCAGCAGCACTTTCCATGCTCGAATGGCTGTATGGGTGGCGCACGATTTCGTAGCGTGAGCCCTTGCTGCGCAGGCGCTCCTGCAAAGTGATCGACATCGACATGGCACACCTCCTGTCGAATGCGTAGAAAAAACCAGCCTCCAGTAATCCTTTCAGAATAGGTCACTCGCGAGAGACCCGGTAGCAGAACTCGCTGTTGTCGCCGGGGAGTGGAGCGAACCCACCTTGCTCACCGGGGTGGAGACGGGTGGCACTCCGTGTTGAACCAATAGTCGACCAGGCGCTGCGCCGCCTGCAGATCGTCCGGGTAGTATGGGTCGTCGTACCAGGGTGACGGGTTGTAGCCCGCTTTCCTCAGGGCCGCCAGTTCGCTTTGGTGTTGCGCCATCGTGGGAGGCGCGTTGCTTCTGAGCGAGGCCAGGTCACGGCACTCCGTTGGGCTCAGATGTGGCCCGCTTTGTTGCGCGCTTTGCGGCACGCCGCCGACGACACACCCCGCCAGCAGGAGCGCCAACGGAGTCAATGTCGGACGGATATTCGGGAGGCTCTTCATGGCGCATCTCCACGCGTCTGATGGGCGCAGCGCAACCCGGGTTTCCATCGCGCCGCAACTCCATGGTACGTCCATGCGGGCCACCGGGCAGACGAAGCAGAAACACGAATCAATCGCGACCTGCACAGCCGCAACGCATGGAAGAACTGCGGTAGCATCAGCTTGCTGCACGAGCTGCTGGTGACCGCATTGGACATTGTCGTCATCGCCCTGACGTGGCACGAGTATACGTATCTCCGGAGCCAGCACAGTGCTGCCTGAGACGCCCGCAACCTCACGCATCCCCATTCCCCGCGCGGTACGCATGCTGGGGTACGTGAGCCTGTTCATGGACCTTTCTTCCGAACTCATTCACGCCCTGCTCCCCATCTTCCTCGTTACCACGATGGGCATGAGCGTGAGCGCGCTGGGCTTGCTCGAAGGCGCCGCAGAAGCGACGGCGATGATCGTCAGGATCTTCTCGGGTCCCGTGAGCGACTGGCTTGGCAAGCGCAAGGCGCTGTTGCTGCTCGGCTACGGGCTCGGTGCGCTGTCCAAGCCGCTGTTTCCGCTGGCGCATACGCCCGCGCTTGTCGCGGCGGCGCGTCTCATCGATCGTACCGGCAAGGGAATTCGCGGTGCGCCGCGTGACGCGCTCCTCGCAGATGTCGCGCCACCGGAGATTCGCGGCGCGTGCTATGGGCTCAGACAGTCGATGGATACGATCGGCGCGTTCGCCGGGCCGCTCGTGGCCATCGTGCTGATGCTCCAGTTCTCGGATCACATCCGCGCCGTGCTCTGGTTCGCCGTCGTGCCAGCCGTCATTGCGCTCGCCCTGATCGTGTTCGGCATCGAGGAGCCGGCCCATGAACAGGCGCCCCGCAGCTTCCGGTCACCGCTGCGCTGGGAGGCGTTGCGGGAATTTCCAGGGCGCTACTGGTTCGTAGTCGCGATTGGCGCGACCTTCACCCTCACGCGCTTCAGCGAAGCATTCCTCGTGCTGCGCGCGCAGCAGACGGGAATCGATATCGCGTGGATTCCCGGCGTCATGGTGGTGATGAGTCTCGCCTATGCGCTCAGTGCGTACCCCGCGGGCGCGCTGTCCGATCGAACCGACCGCCGTGTTCTGCTTGCGCTCGGCATCGTCACACTGATCGCGGCGGATCTGGTGCTCGGCGCGCGTGCATCGATCATCACCGTGCTCATCGGCGTCGCACTGTGGGGCCTGCATATGGGGCTCACGCAAGGCATTCTCGCCGCGATGGTCGCCGAAACCGCGCCGCAGTCGCTCAGGGGCACGGCGTTCGGCGTCTTCAATCTCGCCAGCGGCATCTGCATGCTGATTGCGAGCGTCATTGCCGGCTGGTTGTGGGATCGGCACGGCGCGCCCACCACATTCTTTGCCGGCGCCGTCCTGGCACTCTTCCCCCTCGCCATGTGCCGCTTCGCACCGCGCCTCGCGAAGCTCAAACCCTGATGGGGCCTTGTGGCGAGCACGGAGGCTTCATGCGTCGTCGCATTCCTTCGTTATCCTCACAGGCGGCCGTAGCTGTGCAACCCGGACAGGAACATGTTCACCCCCAGGAATGCGAAGGTGGTGACCAGCAGGCCCGTGAGCGCCCACCACGCGGCAGCATGGCCCCGCAACCCCTTCATCAGCCGCATATGCAGCCAGGCCGCATAGTTCAGCCAGACGATCAGCGCCCACGTTTCCTTCGGATCCCAGCTCCAGTAGCCGCCCCACGCCTCGGCAGCCCACAGCGCGCCGAGAATCGTCGCAATGGTGAAGAACCCAAAGCCGACAGCGGTCGACTTGTACATCACGTCGTCGAGCACATCGAGCGTCGGCAGCCGGTCCGCCAGCACGCCCCGCTCCTTCAGCAGGTATGCCACGCCAACCATCGCCGACAGCGCAAAACTGCCGTAGCCGATGAAGTTGGCCGGGACGTGAATCTTCATCCACCAGCTCTGCAGCGCCGGCACCAGCGGCTGGATCTGCTGCGCATCGCGCGCGATCGAGTACCACATCAGGAACCCGACCGCCGCGCTGATCACGAGCGACGCGAAGGCGCCGAGCGAGCGCGTCTCGTAGTGCTCCTCGTAGTACAGGTAGAAAAGTGCCGTGATCAGGCTGAACAGCACGAACACTTCATATAGATTCGAAATCGGAATATGGCCGACATCCGCGCCGATCAGGTACGACTCATACCAGCGCACCATCATCCCGACGAAGCCCATCAGTACCGCGGCCCACGTCAGCTTCGAGCCAATCGCGCCGCCCGACGGCGAGCGCGACAGCATGCCCAGCCAGTAGAACAGCGTGGCCAGCACGAAAAGCACGCTCATCCAGAGAATGGCCGACTGGCTGGACAGCCAATACTTGAGGAAGAACGTGCTGTCGGCGCGCCCCAGGTCGCCCTGGTAAAGCTGGATCGCGAACAGCGACAGCGCTGCGATTGCGGCGATCAGCAGCCGCACGGGCTTCCAGCGCCAGCCGAGCATGACGAAAGCCGGCACGGAGCACACCAGCACCAGCCGGTCATAGGCGCTCATGTACGCCTGGTAGCGTGACAAGGCAAAGCCTGCGCCTGCAAGCATCGCGAGGGCAAACAGCCAGTCGAAAGCGCCGAGGCGCCTCGCAAAGGAGCGCTCGTCGGACAGCAGGCTCGCTTGATCCGCGCGCCACGTGGGTCGAGGCCGATGTCGTGCCGCTGGAGTCGCCACCGCAGCATCGGAAGACGGTGAGGATGATTTCATGGCATTCGCTGTTCAAAGACGACGTCGAAGGGTCGGGGGCTGCGCGCCTGCTGGCTCATCGATCGTCTGGCGCACCAGCGGACGCTTGCCCTTCCGGCGGAAACACCTCGACGTACGCCGCGACGGCACGCATGTCCCGATCCGACATGTTGGCGCACACCGCCTTCATCACCGCGCCACGAGGCCGGGTATCCGTTTGCTGGAAGACCTTGAGCTGCTTCATGACGTAGTCCGCATGCTGGCCCGCAAGCCGGGGAAACTGATTGATCCCTTCGCCATGCTGTCCATGGCACGCCATGCACGCCGAGACGCCCTTGTCCGGCAGGCCCGAATGATAGATTGCGCTGCCTTCGTTGATGAGCGCGAGATCGCTCGCTTCACCGAGGACCGCGGGTTGACTCGAGAAGTACGTGGCGAGCTCGTCGATCTGCGCGTCGGTCAAATGGGTGAATCCCCACATAAAGCGCTGCGCGTTCGGGTCGGCGCGCGAATGACTCTTGAAGTCCGTCAGTTGATCGACCAGGTATTCCTTGCGCTGCCCGGCGAGCTTCGGAAACGTAGGCGACACCGAAACGCCGTTCACACCATGGCAGTTCGAGCACACCTGCAAGGCGATGGTCTTTCCGCGCACCTGCGGGTTGTCGACCTGTCGCGAATGCTCGAGGTCCTGACACGCCGACCCGCACAGCAGCATCCCAATGGAGACGATATGCGTCACTTTGTTCATGGCAACAACCTCCTTGCTGCAGCCTTTGCGGTGCTCTGTAACCACAGGACATCACCATGAAGCAGCCCACACATAGATGAAAAGCGTGTCGTTGTCTCTCGCGTTGCGTCCGGCGCCGTCGTAGTTCGACGTGGCTCCGAGAAACTTGGTGTAGTGCGTGTACTGAATTCCTATCCGGATGCGTTGATTCGGTATCCAGAATATCTCCGGCATCCATCCCTGGGTATTCGGGTGGAAGTTCGCGCTGGCCGCGTAGGCTGTGCTGTCTGGACTGCCCGTCGTATTGAAGAACGACAGACTGAATCCGTACCTGGCCTGATACACATACGACGCCTTGATCCTCAACGAGTCGAGATTCCCCGACGCGCTGTCGCTCAGGACCAGATTGTTCGGATCGTGGACGTTCTCACGCACATAGCGGGCTTGCGCGGTGATCGTGTGCGGCTCGAGCAGGTACTCGTACTGCGCATCCACGCCGTAGTCGCGGAAGCGCGTCACGCCCTGCGTAAAGATCGGGAACTGGTTGGAGTCGTTCGGATAGATGTTCACGTTCAACAGGAACGCGCCGACCATTGCGCTATGGGGTCCCCAGTCCCGCGTCAGGGCGATGCGCGCATACGGGTTGTAACCGCGCAGATATATTTGCGGGTGAGCCGCGTTGCCTTCCCGGTTACCGTGACTCATGAACGACCAGATGCCATCGGCCGTGCTGTACGCGGTCAGTTCGGCGTAGACCATCTTGTTCCAGTACAGGTAGCCGCCGATGCCTGCCACCTGCGACGCCAGACTGCCTTCGATAACCGGAAGATTGGGGATCCTGGCAACCGGACTGATCGTCGATGAAATGTACGGATAACCCCATGCCGGCGCGGAGTTCCAGACATCCTGCACGGTTGGATTGTTGTGCAGCGTGACTCCGAGGATCAGGTCGTTCGCTTCGCCCATGATCCGGTCCACGAACCGGAAGTCTGTATTGTCGGATGCCCAGTGGCCTTCCCATTTGTTCGTTGTGCCATTCTGATGGTCGTAGTTCGTGTAGGTGAACTGCGTAAAGGCACCAATCTTGTCGGTGATCTTTCCGGCAAGGAAGATGCTCGCAAAGTCGAAAATCGGGAGACCATTCTTGGTGTTGATGGTGTTGCCGCTCGCATCCGTATTGACTCGCGTCTGACTCAGATCGCCGATTGCCATTGCGGCAATCGGAATCGTGCGTTCACCCAGCGTATAGCCGGTGAGCTTGAACATCCGCCCATAAGGCGTGAGCTCGGGAAATTGTCCCCCGGCGTGGCAAGCCACACAACTCTGGCCGGTTTGGCGCGCGAAGATCGGCAGCGCGTGTGCGATGGTCGCCGGCAACAACGCCAGCAATACGAATGCGAGTGCCCAGCCACAGAACAGCCAGTGATGACATGCTGCATGGCTGACGAGTAACTTTGTCATGGCTGCCACTCCTGCGCCGCGTCGAGAAAATGCGTCGTATCGGCGGTGAGCGCTGAAGTCCGTATTCCGTGTGCCGCGGCGATCAAGGAGCGACAGGCTCCAGCTGGTGAAACCGTTCACGATGAACCCTTTTCACGCACGCGACGTCTTCATTGTGCAAACGCGCAATCAGAATCGCGATGGGTCAACCTCCTCTATTTTCGGTAGGGGGCTCGCTAGCGACGTGAGCGGTTCCACACGCATTTCGACGCCCAAAGCGGGATGCACGTGGCGCTTTCGCCAGCCCGTCGAAGCCAGTGGATGAACTGAATGCGGAGAACGAACGCAAGTTTCCATTTGACACCTCCTGCGCGCACGATCGACCGGATCGATCATGACGGGTCGCGCAGCGTTGCTTCGCGCGACTCGCGTCCTGCGTAAACGAGAAGGCACTTCGAATATTCCCGGCGGGCTGTGACGCGACAATAGAAAGGCATCCGAAAGAACGCCAGGAAAAGTTGAACAAAGTTGGGAACTGGGAAGGATCGGACAGATCCCGTGACACGGCATGCCGGCACCGCAAGACCCCCCCGTCTGTGCTGGCTTACACGCGACCACCGCCCACGAGGCCGCACATGAACTCAATCGTGCACACACTCGACGCGCGTGCGGGCCGGCACCCGGCCCGCCTCACCGCACCGCAAATGCGTTACCGCTGCGGTACGCCGTTGCGCCACTCGCCCCAATGCGTGACGATGTCCTGCACCAGCGGATTGCCCGCGAGGAACAGATTGTCGATCGCGATCGTGAAGCCGCCTTGCGACGCGTAGTTAAGCAGATTATCCGCGCTCGACTGGCCCGCATACGGCCGGTCGAAGTCCGAGCCGGCGCGCAGCACCGCGACACGGTTCAGGTCGACGCGATGCACGTTCGCCGCGCGTGTCAGCGCCTCGAAGGTGGCGTTGTCTTCCTGCTGCGTCGTGCAATAGGTGCCCTTGCCGTCGGTCAGGATCTTCGTCCATTGGCGCGCTCGCTCGCCGAGGTCGGTGCCCGACCACCAGGTATCGCCCGCCAGCGTGTCGCACTGGATCACGGTCGGCGGACGGTTTGCGGGCGCATAGCTGTATTTCGCGCGAGCAGCCTGCGCCTGGGCGTCGTCGGTCAGCGTCACATTGTGTGACAGTGCGAATGCCGCGTTCGTGAGCGCCGGGTTCAGCTGGAACACTTCGGTGCGATAGTCGAGCGGCGGCTTCTGCGTCGGGCCCGTCGTGTTGATGCCGAGATAGCCGGTGTTCCAGGCCGCCGGAATTTCGCGTCCGTCGATCTCCCACTGAATGCCGAAATCGACGAGCCAGTTCGCCCACGCAGCGGAACCGACGGTCCCCTGAAGCGGATCGATCCCGGCGATGCCCGCCACCATGAAGTACGTATGACGCAGATCGAAACGCGGCGAGAACGTGAGCGCCATGATCGACGCGGCGGCGTTCGCGTGCCCCATGCCTGTCGTCATCACGCAGACATCCTGGCGGTTGCAGTGCACGGCCGGGTAATCGGGGGACAGACCCGCGACGGTGATGTCCTGCCACGGGCCGAGATGATCCAGCCATACCTGGCCTTCCGGACCGAACATCGAAATGATCATCACCTTGACCGCACGGCCATGCGACGCGCCGTCGTCCTGCGCGAAGCTGTCGTCGGCATGCGCGATGACGGGTGCAGCGGCCGCGCCGGCCACGAGCAACGATGAAATCACTGCGCCAAAAGCACGATTTAGCATAAAAGGTCCCACCTGTTATGTAAGAACCGCGGTTACGAAACTTGAATCGCGTGCCGTGTTATCGACTGATGTCGTGTTTTTTTCTCGGCGTGCAGCGTGGGACCTGAGCGTGAGTCATTCAGGCGAGAGTGAGTATAAGCGGAGAAAAAAATCGCCTGTTACGACCTGCAACGACTACGACTGAACCTCTCCCGCAAGCCACCGTCTCACCCGGTGCATTCGGCAGGGGATCGCGTCGGTCAAACGCGGTCCCGCCTTTCAACCGCGATTGGAGGAAATAGAACATGCCAAAGAAGCGCTCAGTTCGAACGTCAGCCAGCAATGGCAGTGACAGCGGCGACGGCCGCGTTCTCGCCGCCCCCGTCTTCTCGCAGCCGCAGCCGACGCCAGATCCGCAAACCTTCATCGTCAGGCACGCCTCCGATGTGGCGGCCTACCGGATGATCGACGAACTCAACCGCGAGCACAAACTCAAGGCTCTGCCGTTTCCTGCGCCGCGCGGCGGCGTCGAGCCTCGCCTGACACTCGCGGACGTGATCGACAACGATCCGGCCATCCTCAACCAGATCAACACGAACGGACAGATCGTTTTTCACTCGACGGGCGACTGCGGCAGCACCCGCGGACCGAAAACGCAGAACGAAGTCTCCGACAAGATGGTCAGCGACTTCGACGAAACCGATCCTGCCGAAGTGCCGCAATTCAACTTTCTGCTGGGCGACATCGTCTACAGCTTCGGCGAAGCGCAGTACTACTACGACCAGTTCTACGAGCCCTATCGCGACTATCACGCGCCGATCCTCGCCGTCGCCGGCAATCATGACGGAATGATCTCGCCTTTGCAGCATGAAAAGAGTCTGCAGGCGTTTCTGCGAAACTTCTGCTCCGACTGCTTTCAGGTCTCGCCCGATGCCGGCAACCTTTCACGTACTGCGCAAATTCAACCTGGCGTCTTCTTTACATTCGAAGCGCCGTTCGTGCGCATCATCGCGTTGTATAGCAATACGCTCGAAGATCCTGGCGTGATCTCGAACAGCGAAATCGGCAAGAGCCAGCTGAAATTTCTCAAGGCAGCGTTGACGCGGGTGAAAAAGGAAGGCTATACGGGCGCATTGCTGTTCGCGCATCATCATCCGCCCTATGTCGCGCGCGGACGTCACGGCTGGAGTGTCGAGATGCAGCAGCAGATCGATGCGATCTGCGCAGAGGTGGGCGTATGGCCCCATGCCGATCTCGCGGGGCACGCGCACAACTATCAGCGCTTTACGCGCACACGTCCGGACGGCACCCACATTCCGTACATCGTGTGCGGCAACGGCGGACACAACGTGCAGCGACTGACCACCAACGGACAGCCGCCGCTTCGTGCGCCGCAGCTGATCCAGGCCGCAACGAACAGCACCGATGCCGTGGTCATCGAGAACTACGACGACCAGAACTACGGGTATTTGCGCATCGTCGCGGACGACACCCAGTTGCGCATCGAATATCACGCTGCCGTCGACGGACCGTATACCAAGGCGCCCGACGATCAGGTGACCGTCGATCTGGCCACACGCCAGCTTTCCCACTACGTGGCCCGCAATGCTGGCATACCGGCGCTGGCCACGCGCATCCGCGAATATGCGCAAAGCGGGAAAGCCAGGCGCTGATCGGGACGGCAGTACCGGCACGGTATGCATCAGCTGACACGATGAAGCCCGAGGAATTCGGTGGCTCGCATCCACGAGTTCCTCTTCTCTGTTCTCTGGATCGTGCGCACGGATCATGCTTTCCCGGCGGTTGATAAAGACTCTTATTCAAGTCCGGCGCTCGACATGGATTCCACGCATGACGTGTTGGCCGGATGCGTACATGACGCCTGGAGACTTTGCCGGTGCCGATTCTTCAAAATGCCGTCGGCGAAATCGCGCAACCGTACAGGGAACGCCAGGGTGATCCCGGCTGCATCGGGCGATGCAACGCATCGTTCGTAGTTCTCCTTACTAGAATCGATTCCCCTGCTCATCGTGGCACATCGTATGCGCGAGGCGGCTGTTGGCGTACGCGCAGAATTTGAGCGCTGCACCGGCGCACTTTCGAAGCGGTTTGTACGAGGAAAGGGGCGGACGATGAACCGAGCGACGAAACACACGGCGACATGGGTGGTGGTTTTAGCGCTGTCCGGTGCGGCTTATGGAGCGGCGGGCGGCAACGGTGGCGGTGGCGGCCACGGTGGGGGTGGGGGCGGCAACGGCGGTGGCCAGGGTGCGGGTGCGGGTGGCAACGGCAACGGCAATGGCAATGGCAACGGCGGCCACGGTGCGGGTGTCGGTGCCGGCGTCGGCGCAGGTGTGGGTGGCAACGGCGCAGGCGTCGGTGCGGGCGTCGGCGCAGGTGTGGGTGGCGGCGCAGGCGTCGGTGCGGGCGTCGGCGCGGGTGTGGGTGGCAACGGTGCAGGTGCAGGTGCGGGCTCCGGGGGCAATGGTGCCGGGTCAGGAGGCAACGGTGCGGGCTCGGGGGGCAGCGGTTCCGGCTCCGGTGGTGCCGGTGCCGGTGCCGGTGCGGGTGCCGGTGCCGGTTCGGGTGGCGGCGCTGGTTCCGGCGGCGGTGGCGGTGCCGGTGCCGGTTCCGGTGGCGGCGCTGGTTCCGGTGGCGGTGGCGGTGCTGGTGCTGGTGCCGGTGCCGGTGCTGGTGCCGGTGGCGGTGGCGGCGCCGGTGCGGGTTCCGGTGGCGGTGGCGGTGGCGGTGGCGGTTCCGGTGGCGGCGCTGGTTCCGGTGGCGGCGCCGGTTCCGGTGGCAGCGGCTCTGGTTCCGGGGGCAGCGGTGCCGGCAGTGGTGCGGGTTCGGGGAGTGGCGGTCACGGCGCAGGAAGCTCCGGCGCAGGTAGCTCAGGTGGAGGCGCCGGCGGCGGTAACGCGAGTGCAGGCGGCCCCGGCGTGGCATCGGCCAGCGTCCTGGGAAGCAGGTTCGCCCAGTTGCGCATGAGGCAGAACGTGGTCGCGGCGCTGCCCCGTACCGCGCCAGGTGCAAATTCCATAGCGCGCGCCGCGCCGGCCACTTACAGCCAACCGAGGGTAACGGGTGCTGGCGGCAGCACCAACGCCTCGGCGACGGCTACCTCGGATACCGGCTACGGCCCGCCAGGCGTCAATGGCACGGGGACCGGCTCTCGCGCTACGGCAGCCGCCATACCGGTCAGCAGCGAGTACAGCCCGCCGGGTGACATCGGCGCGAGTCCCGGTTCGGGTCCCTGGGGCGGGTTCGCCGTGGATACGGGCGGTATCGAACCACCGATCCTGACCCCCAACGGGCCGGTCAAATGACCAAGGGCGGTTGCCACACCGAACCATCATAGCGACGCGTTGGCATCCGTCCAGGCGATGAGTTAGCGAACCATTTGCCCTGGTTCCTCATCATGATCGACTGCCGCGTGCACGACCGACGTCACACGTGAACGCTTTCATGACCGCAAGACACTCTGCGCTGGCGGGTGCGGATCCTCCCGAGTCCAGCGGCACACGATTTGCGTGCATGTGTGGAACGACGCCGGGACCGGACAGGTTTGGATATGCGAGAAAAGATCCAGCAAGCACACCCGTATCCCGAGGTCGGCGTTCCGCTCTTCTGGCCTTTTGGCCTCGCGCTCGAGCTTGAAGAAACGGCACTGCAAACCGTGGATAAAGCGGTTCGATTCCTGCGCGAAGTCGAAAAGACCCAGACAGGCAACGAGCCGCCGCAATGGACCACCAGGAATCGGGTCGCTCTCGACCTGCCGACCCTGGCCTTGCGCGAGTTCTCGCAAGGCACCGGGACACCGGTGCTGGTGCTTCCCCCATACGCAGGACACTCATCGACGATCGCGGATTTTCAGGCGCATCAGAGCCTGATCGCAACGTTGCTCGCCAACGGCTGCTCGAGCGTGTACGCCGCCGACTGGCGCAGTGCGACGCCTGAGATGCGGTTCTACAACATCGGCAACTATCTCGCTGAGATCGATCTGTGCGTGCACGAGCTGGGCAACCGTGTCCAGCTAGTGGGTCTTTGTCAGGGCGGGTGGTGCGCGGCCATGTATGCCGCACGCTTCCCGGGGAAAGTTGTGCGTCTCGTGATCGCCGGCGCGCCGATCGACACCGATGCGGGCGACGGCGCGATCAAACTGGCGGCGCATACGCTGCCCATGCGCTTTTACGAGGATCTCGTCCAGTCCGGTGACGGGCTCCTCCAGGGTCGCTACATGCTCGAAGGCTTCAAGAACCTCCACCCGCTCGCGCAATACTTCGACAAGTTCGTCGAACTCTACGAGCGCATCGACGACCCGGACTACGTGCGGCGGTTCGAGCAGTTCGAACGCTGGTACGAATACACGCTTGACCTTCCGGGCACATGGTACCTGCAGGTGATCGACCAGCTGTTCAAACAGAACCGGCTCGCGAGGGGAGAATTTGTGGCGCTTGGCAAGACACTCGACCTGCACGACATCACATGCCCCACTTACCTGCTGGCGGGCGAGCATGACCAGATTACGCCGAAGGCTCAGGTGTTCGCCGCGAAATCGCTAGTGGGCACGAACCCGCAGGAGATATTCGAAGCCGTTGCGAACGGTGGGCATATCGGGCTCTTCATGGGCCAGCGGGCCCTGCGCGAAAACTGGAAACCGATTGCAAGGTGGCTCGCGGGCCATGTCCAGGCGAAATGACCAAGACTCACTCGCTCGGTCGGACCGCGCCGCGGCTTCGGCCATGACGCAGGCCGCTATCGACGCAAGGAGCCTCCCGGATGCATCAAACCTTGCCCCGCACTTGCGAGCGATACCGGCCAGGGCTTAGTGCGAAAGTGCCAATCACTCCGACGAAGTACACCAGATCCACGATTTTCATCACCGGTTCTGCGCGGAATCGACTGCAGCCGCCTGTTTCGGCAGGAAGACCCGACGATGCCCGGAAAGGGAGCCAGGCGCAAAGCTTGTAGACCGCCGGGATGCCGAAGTTGTCGGCCATCCAGCCCAACGTAGCCGCACCGGCTTGGAGTGGTTCCAAGCGAGTATTTCCGCATCAGCGAGTGATGCTCGCGCCCGGCTCGATGGGTAGAGTCGGGATGTGCCCTCTCTTCAAAAAGCAGGTTGCAGTAGCAGTCGCTAACAGCTTTCCATCGGAAGACTTCAACGTACCCTCCGAGGTCGCGATATTTCGCGAGATGTGGACCGAGCGAGCCTCAGCCACCAGATCCTGATCAATCGGTACGGGGCGCAACATCTTGACCTGCAGATCGATGGTGCCGTATCCGACGCCCGCTTCCAGCGTCGAATGAACAGCGCAGCCCGTCGCGGAGTCGAGTACAGTTGCCGCGAAGCCGCCGTGAACGCCGCCTGGAGGATTGAGATGTTGCTTCCCTGCGCGGGCTGAAAGTTTTACATAGCCTGGATCGACGTCCAGAAACGTCATCGGTACGGTCTCTGCCATCGCCGAACGTGGGAGGTCGCCGGCCACGACTGCTCGCAGCAAATCGAGTCCGCTCATTTCAAGTGGGTTCATTTTCACCTCTTACGCTGCGTCAAGCGAGAACCGATCGGAATACGACCTCCATGAACTCATACAGCGGGGCGTCGCTTTGCTCCGCGCGCATGCGTAGCAGCGCGCCTTCCCAGCTGTTCAAAACGAACTGGGCGAGTAACGGCGCGGGCAGCCGGGTGCCGATGGCACCCGTCACCTGCGCTTCGGCAATGCAACTCTCAAGGAGACCGGCCCATGTTTTGAAGTGCGTTGCGAGCCGCTCGCGGATTAATGCGCTGTGATCCGCGACCTCGAGACTGAGGTTTCCCATCAGGCAACCCCGCAAATAGCCGCCCGCCCGATAACCGCGAATCCGCTCGTCGAAATAGGTATGCAAGCGCAAGAGCGGCGGCATGCTCTCGTTGGTCAAGAGCGCACGCAGTTCGCCGTGGCCTCGCTCGAAATAGGCGTCGACCACTTCGCCCCCAAAGTCTTCCTTACTGTCGAAGTGGTTATAAAAGGACCCCTTGGGCACCTGGGCTGCATCGACGATTTCCTTGATACCCGTCGCGGCGTAGCCGGAATCGTGCAGCAATCGGACCCCTGCTCGAAGCAGATCGTCACGGGTATGTACGTTGGGCTTGGGGCCTCGGCGGGCCGGAGTCGTCTTCGATTCCATCGACGTAGATTCCATCAAATATAAATGACCGGTCGTCTTTAATTGTAACGCCTCCGAGACGACTGTCAAGCACAGTGGCGCGGGTCCGCCGATCGTCACCCCTCCTGACACGCCTGCCTATCAGCAGACTATGCGCTGAGTGGGAGATTCAGCACAGGCCGACAGTATCCGGCCAACTTCGATAATGCAACGAGCGCCGTTGACTAATTTAAGACGACTGGTCATACTTAATTAGGCCACTTCCGCTCGGTGCATCTCGACGGCACCGGCACTGAAATTCCTGTTCGGGTTTGCGTCATTTGTTGCCGAACAACTGTGCAAAGGATCCTCTTATGCCCCTGTTATCACTCTTCACACCGCTTGAAGTCGGACGTTACAAGCTGGCCCATCGTGTCGTGATGCCGCCACTCACGCGCATGCGCGCTGGCGCCGGGAATGTTCCCAACGCGCTCGCCCCCGAGTACTACGGCCAACGCGCGACCGAAGGCGGACTCATCATCGCCGAAGCCACGCAAGTGACTCCCTCTGGGCAGGGTTATCCGGCGACCCCTGGCATTCATTCCGAAGAGCAAGTGGCTGGCTGGCGGAAAGTGACCGATGCGGTACATGCCAAGGGAGGAATCATCTTTCTGCAGCTGTGGCATACAGGGCGCTCGTCGCATTCGAGCTTTCAGCCGAATGGCGAACTACCGGTTGGACCGTCGGCGATCGCGATCACCGGTCAAACTGCGCTGACGCCGGAATGGAAGCCAGTGCCTTACGAAACGCCGCGTGCACTCGAGCTGGATGAGATTCCCGGGATCATCGAGGCCTGGCGCGAAGGCGCGCGCGATGCCATGGCGGCCGGGTTCGATGGTGTGGAGATTCACGGCGCAAACGGCTATCTCTTGCAGCAGTTTCTGGACGATAGCTCGAACAAGCGCACCGACATTTACGGCGGATCGGTTGAGAACCGAGCCCGGCTGCTCATCGAGGTAACGCAAGCGCTGATCGAGATCTGGGGCGCCGATCGCGTCGGCGTTCGCCTGTCACCGTTCGGCACCTACAACGATGTGGGCGATTCTGATCCGGTCGGGCTTTACGGATATCTGCTGACACGCCTGAACAAACTCGGTATCGCCTACGTCAGCTTGATCGAGGCACGCACGAGCGTCGGAATGGAGATCGATACCCCGCAGGAGATCAGCCAGCTCCGCCCCTACTGGCCAGGAACGCTGATCCTCGCCGGCGGATTCACAGCGGGGTCAGCGAATGACGCTATCCAGGCAGGGCTAGCCGACGCGGTGGCATTCGGCAGGCAGTTCATCGCGAATCCCGACCTGCCCGCGCGGCTCCGGCTTGGAGCGCCGCTCAACCACTTTGACCGCGCGACTTTCTATGGCGGCGGTGCAGCGGGCTATGTCGATTATCCGGCGCTGGAGACAGCGGGCCATACCGAGTAGCGCGCAGCCCCACCGTGCCCCGCCATCGCGGGCCACGTAGCCATTCAACCAACCAAATGCCAATCTTCAAGGAACATTGAACATGAAAGTCGTCGTTCTCGCCGCCACGGGTCAGGTCGGCCGCACGGTTCTCAGCGAACTGATCAGCCGCGGACATCAAGTCACGGCCGTCGCACGCAATCCGGACAAGCTTCCCAACAGCATCAATAGTGTGCGCGATGATCTCAGTAGTGCAGATCGAATTGCAGAGATCATCGCCGGGGCCGATGCCGTAGTCAGCGCCTTCGGACCTCCGAAGGACGACGCACGCTTTTTCAGCGATGTGAGTTACACGGATCAACTGGCCGACGTGACCGAGCGGGCGATTGCCGCGGTTCGCAAGGCCAGTGTTCCGCGCCTCATCATGGCAGGCGGTTGCGGCTCGCTCTGGTTCTCACCGGGCGTAACGGTGCTCGAATCCGGGCATTGGCCGGAGAGACTGGTTCCGATCGCCACCTCCCATATCAAGGCTTTCGCGGCGTTGAGAGCGTCGGATATCAACTGGACGTATTTCAGCCCGCCGATGCGGATCGATCCGGGTGTGCGCACGGGCAAGTTCCGCCTGGGCGGTGATGACCTCCTCGTCGATGAACGGGGCACGAGCTGGGTCTCGTTTGAGGACTACGCAGTTGCTCTGGTCAACGAACTGGAACAGCCAGCACACGAGCGCGCGCGCTTTACGGTCGGCTACTAGAGAATCCGTATTCGGGCGCCGCGCGCGGTGCCCGAACGCATTGCTTTGCCGTCGACGACGCAACTGGCGCGGCGGCTTCGTCTGGCGCTGGCAGGCAAACGGCCTATGGGGCACGTGTCTTCGTTTCTGCGCCCCCTCACCCTTGCCTGCGCGGCGCCGAAGTCAGCGCAACCGCCGAGCGCTCGACAGCGTCGGCGATCCGTTTCGACAGAGCCGGATCCGGCACCGCCCGCGCCAGCGTGACTCCGCCCGACAACATCGCAAGCAGCGCGATCGCCTTGTCGTCGCGCGCCACGCCGGCTTCGTCGGGCAGCCCCGCCGAGACCTCCTCGATCAAGCGGCGCAGCTCCGCCTCATAGGCTTCGCGAGTCTCGCCGTCGGCGCGCACCATCTCGGGCGAAAAGCTCGGCAGCGCGCAGCTTTCGCCGATGTCGCAAGTGCGCTTCGGGCCCAGATAGAAGCCGATGAAGGTCTTGAGCCAGCGTTTGCCGTGGCTCGCTTTCAGAGGCCGAAGCCCACACCTTCGCCGCCTTGACACAGGCACTGTTGAGCGTCGCGCAACTCGAAGGCAACGCGTTCATGACGCCCAATGTGATCGGAACGCTGAACGTCATACCGGCCGCACGCGTGTTTTCGGCCGGCAAGCCTGCCGCCGCCGCGTTCGTCGAACTCACGCTGCCGCAGATCGCGCTGGCGACGCCCGAGGCCAAACAGGCTTTCACCGAAAAGGCGACCGCGATCCTCGAACAGGCGGCCGGTGGGCGCCTGAGGCGGGATCACATCTGGACCAACATCGTCTATGCGGCGGACGGCTCCTGGGGCATCGCGGGCCGCGCCCGCAGCAACGCGCAGCTCGTCGATGCGATCCAGGGAGCGGCGATCGCGTGAACTAGGCGCCTCCCGTTCCACTGGCTGCCGGCCTTCTTCGATTTCTACTGCGCCTCTCACGGCGACTGGTCTAAGGCAAAATAAACGCGGAAATCACGCGCGACGGACGGCATCGCACCGCTCGTCGCGCCAATCACACGCGTGGAGATGCGCTATGGAAAGCCGCCCGAAAAGCCGCCTGACGCTGACTGCGCTGGCGCTGCTGCTGGCGGGATGCGCCGCCGGCGGCGTGCCACAAAGCGGGCCACATCTGAGCGCAACGGAGTGCCGTGATCTGGCCACGCTCAGGAGCAACGCGCCTCCCACGATAGCGCAACACCAAAGCGAGGTTGCGGCGTTGAGGAAGGCGGGCTACGACCCATCACCGTGGAACGACCCGTATTACCCCGAGGATCTTCAGGCTGCGCAGCACCGCGTCGACCATTGGTTTGCAACGGAATGCCAGCATTCTCATGCCGGGTGAGAAGATCGGGTACTCCCGCGATCCTCAGCCGTCAGTCGAGACCGTCACGCTCTCCCAGGCACGGATTTCGTCTTGCAACGCCGACAGCTTGTCCCGCACGAGCCCCAGTGCATCGCTACCGAGCAGGAGATGCGCGGGCGGGTGGTCCGCGGCAATAGCGGCGAGCATCGCGCGCGCTGCCTTTTGGGGATCGCCCAATTGTTTGCCGCTCTTCTCCTCACGCGCTTTGCGGATGGGGTCGAAAATCGCGTCGTAATCCGGGATCGAACGCGGCGTTCGTTGCATCGAGCGACCGGCCCAGTCGGTGCGGAAGGAGCCAGGTGCAACGGCTGTCACGGCGATACCCAAAGCCTTGACCTCTTTGCCAAGCGCCTCGGAGATACCCTCCAGGGCGAACTTGCTCCCGCAGTAATAACTGATGCCCGGCATGGTGATATAGCCGCCCATCGACGTAATGTTCAGAATGTGGCCACGCCTGCGCGCACGCATGAAAGGCAGAACCGCCTTCATCATGGCGACCGCGCCAAACACATTGACGTCGAACTGTCTGCGCATTTCGGCGAGGGGCGATTCTTCCATGACGCCTTCGTGCCCGTAGCCAGCGTTGTTGACCAACACGTCGACCGGTCCGACGCTCGCCTCGATTTCCTCGACGATGCCGTCGATCGCATCGAAGTCGGTCACATCGAGCACGCGTGCGTATGCGGCATTTGCAGAGAGAGACTCGAACTCGCGCTTCGCCTCGACACTTCTCACGGTACCGACGACTTTGTGGCCTGCCGCTAGCGCCTCTTGCGCAAGCGCGCGACCAAAGCCGCTGCTCACGCCAGTGATGAGCAGAATTTTGCTGGACTCCATTGAAGCTTCTCCCGAACGTTGTCTGGTGAGTGCATACTAGTCTGAAGCGCGGAGCGAACCAAGCGAGATTCCGCTATTTTTCTTGCCTAAAACTATGAGCACGAACCGGGCCTCTACCCCCAATCCTGACCCCTCGCGAAGCCGCAAGCGCATCGTTGCGTTGCTTCGCGCGTTGGCGCCCGAGGAGGGCTACAACCTCACCGCGCTGCCAGGCGTGCGTATCCTGCGCTCGAACCGGCCATTGTCACGCACGCCGGTGCTCTACGACCCCGGCATCGTGATCGTTTGTCAGGGGCGCAAGCGAGGCTATTTCGGCGACCATCTCTACCTGTACGATGAACAGCACTATCTCGCCGTGTCCGTGCCAGTTCCATTCAGCATGGAAACCGATGCGACCGAGCAGCGGCCATTGCTTGCGCTCTACTTGCACCTCGATTTCACGCTGGCCGCGGAACTGGCGGTACAGATCGATCGCGAAGGCGGAGCGGAGCGCGTGCAAGCGCCTCAAAGCATGATGTCGACGCCGATGGATGACGCAATGCAGGCCTCTGTGCTGCGCTTGCTCGAAGCGATGCATCGACCTCTCGAAGCCGCGGTATTGGGCCCGTGCCTGCTGCGCGAACTCTATTTCCGCGTGCTCACAGGCGCACAAGGCAGCTCGATGCGCGAGGCTTTGGCGATGCGCGGTCAGTTCGGCCGCATAGGCAAATCGCTACGTCTTATCCATGCCGGCTATGCACAGTCGCTGGACGTGATGCAGTTGGCGCAGGAAGCGGGCATGAGCGTTCCGAGCTTCCATAGCCACTTCAAGGCGATCACCCAGGTTTCGCCGATGCAGTACGTCAAGTCGACGCGTTTGCATCAGGCTCGCCTGTTGATGGTCCGCCAGGACCTGACCGCCGAGGCGGCGAGCCTCGCGGTGGGTTACACAAGCGCGTCCCAGTTCAGCAGGGAGTTCAAAAGACTCTTTGGCCTGACGCCTGCGGCGGAAACGAAGCGTATGCGCGCAAGCTTTGCCATTCCGGAGCCGTTTGCAGATGCGATATATGTTTCGTCGCACTGAGTACGGCGCACTTTTGGCTTAATGGGTGAAAATAATGGTCGCGCGATTTGCATTTCTGCGTTGCCTTGCCACGCACGCCAACATTTCGCTAGCCCTCCCCCGTTCTGATAGGCACGCGATACACGAATGCCATGCATTCCTTTTCATTACGCCCCGCGCAATCGCCCCCCATCGATGCAATACGCATAAACCCATTATTTGGGATATCGAATGATTAAGTGTTTACACGAATGGGTTAGGACGTCACTCTTTTCATAATATCAACGCACTAAAAGCGGCGGTACGAGACTACTCCACAGGAGGCACCGTGACGGGCATCCGACTGAGCGGCGTAACGAAGCGGTATGGCGAAACCGAGGTGATCACCGGCCTCGACCTCGACATTCAATCCGGTGAGTTCCTCGTCTTCCTCGGCCCTTCGGGCTGCGGAAAATCCACCTTGCTGCGCATGATCGCCGGGCTCGAAACCGTGAGCGACGGCCAGATCAGCATTGGCGAGCGGCGCGTGAACGACCAGCCGCCCGGCAAGCGCGGCGTGGCGATGGTGTTTCAGCACTACGCGCTCTACCCGCACATGACCGTGTACGACAACATGGCGTTCGGCCTGCGCAATACGGGCGTGAGCGCGGGCGAAGTCGACCAGCGCATCAACGAGGCCGCGCGCATGCTCGAACTCGGCCCGCTGCTGCAGCGCCGTCCTGCCCAGCTTTCGGGCGGCCAGCGCCAGCGCGTCGCCATCGGCCGCGCCGTCGTCAAGGAACCCGAAGCATTTCTCTTCGACGAGCCACTCTCCAACCTCGACGCCGCGTTGCGCACCCGCACGCGCCTCGAGCTCGCGCGCATCCATCAGCGCCTGCACTCCACCATGGTGTTCGTCACGCACGATCAGGTGGAAGCCATGACGCTCGCCACGCGCATCGTCGTCATGAACCGCGGGCGCATCGAGCAGATCGGCGCACCGCTCGACATCTACAAGCGGCCCGCCACGCGCTTCGTCGCGGGCTTCATCGGCACGCCCGCGATGAACTTTATCGATGTCGAGCGTGTTGGCGACAACGGCGGCCGGCTGATCGTCGCCCTGCCGTTCGACGGCGTAGAGGCGCCCACCGCGATCGCCGCGGCGAGCTTGCCGGCGGGCAAGCTCACGCTGGGTGTGCGCGCCGAACACGTGCTGCTGGATCCGCAAGGGCCGCTGGTCGGCCGTGCCGAAGTCATCGAACGGCTGGGTGACCGCTCGCTCGCGCATGTGAGCATGCCCAACGGACAATTGCTCGTGGCCGAGTTGCCGCGCGCACGCGAGCTCGAAATCGAGACGGGCGACACCATCCGCATGAGTCTCGACGCGGCCCACCTGCATGTATTCGATGAAACCGGCAAGGCCTGGCATGGCCTCTAACCGCTCGCTCGCCATGCCGCTTCCGGAAACGCACGAGGACCGGCGGCGCAACCTGCGCGCGCCGTGGTCCAACGTGCTGTTCGTGCTGCCGTTCGTGATCGTCTACGTGCTGCTGCTGATCGTCCCGTTGTGCCTTGGCTGGTGGCTGAGCCTGCAGCGCGTGGACCTGCTCGCCGGCACGAGCGAGTTCATCGGCATTCGCAACTATCTCGATCTCACCCTCGACCCGATCTTCCGCGGGGCTCTGCGCAACACGTTCTACTTCGTCATCCTCACGGTTCCTGTGTTCGTGCTGCTCGGCCTCGCGCTCGCGCTGGTGCTGAACCGGCCGGGGCGCTTCGGCGCCGCGCTGCGCGCACTCTTTTTCGGCTCTTCCGTGTTATCGGTCACAATCGTCACGCTGGTCTGGAAGCTCGTGATGATGCCCGGCAACGGCCTGCTCGCCGACCTGAGCCACGCGCTCCATTTGCCGGAATTCGTTCCGCTGATGCACGAGGCCACCGCGCTGCCCGCCATCGCCGTCGTCACGGTCTGGTGGATCATGGGCCTGCCGATGATGCTGTTCCTCGCCGCGCTCCAGCAGATTCCGCAGGAGCTCTACGAAGCCGCGGCGCTCGACAGCGCTTCTCGCTGGCGCACGTTCACGAAGATCACGCTGCCTTCTGTCTGGCGCACCGTCGCGCTCGTGGCGGTGATCGAGGCGGTGCTGCAGTTTCAGTTGTTCGGCCAGGCCCAGTTGCTCACGGACGGCGGCCCCAACAATTCCACGCGCCCGCTCGTGCAATTCATCTACGAAACCGGCTTCCGCCAATGGTCGTTCGGCTATTCCGCAGCGGCGGCGCAAGTGCTGTTCGCGCTGATGCTGATCGGCGTGGTTGCGCAAGCCTGGCTTCTGCGCAAGAAGGAGAAGGTATGAGCACGCTCGCTTTCGACACGCGCTCGCGCGGCTCGCTGACGGGCCGCATGGGTGACCGCCTGATGCTGGGCGCCGTGGTCGTGCTCGCGCTTTTCTGGATCACGCCGCTCGTCTGGGTGCTGTGCCTCTCGTTCAAGCCCAATGCGTTTCTCGAACGGCACACCGACGTGCTCTTTTCGCCGCCCTTCACGCTGCAGAACTACACGAACATCCTCAACACGTCGGCGGTAGGCGGGTGGCTCGTCAACAGCCTCATCGTTTCGATCGGGCAGACGCTGCTTACGCTCGTGATCGCCTCGCTCGCGGGCTATGGCTTCGCGCGCACCGAGTTTCCCGGCAAGCGCTATATCTATGTGCTTTGCCTGTGCGGACTCGCGGTGCCCGAGCAGGCGCTCGTCATTCCGCTGCACCATATCTTCGCCACGCTCGACTGGCACAACACCTACGGCGCGCTGATCCTGCCGCGCCTTGCCTCGCCGTTCGGCGTGTATCTCATGACGCAGTACTTCAAGGCCGTGCCCATCGAGATCGAGGAGGCCGCCTTGCTCGACAATGCCTCGCGCTTCAAGGTGTTCTGGCGCGTCGTGCTGCCACTTTCGCTGCCGGCACAGGCAACGCTCGCCATCTTCACGTTTCTCAGTGCGTGGAACGACTACCTCTGGCCGCTCGTCTCCGCATCCAAGCCCGAGATGTACACGCTGACGATCGGTCTCGCCTCCACGCAGGGCAATTTCGCGCAGTCCGAGGGCATCGGCTACCTCATGGCGCAGGCCGTCTTTGCCGGCTTGCCCATCTTCGTGCTGTATCTGTTCTTCCAGAAGTACATCGTGGCGGCCGTAGCCGGCACCGCAGTTCGGTAGGCGGTGACCCCGAACCACACGTCGACCGGTCGCCCTTGATTCGCAGTACAAACAAAGTGATCCACTGGGTGCGCGTGAACAGCGTGCCAGCGGGGTCTCGCACAGGAGAGAGACATGAGAAGATCGTTGATGCGCGGCGTCCTCACGCTGGCTGCGCTCGGCCTCGCGGCGACCTTGACGGCGCCGGCCCAGGCCAAAACGGAAATCACGCTATCGCGCTTTTTCGGCGCCTGTGACGCCGAATACGGCAAGGTCAACGACGTGAGCCAGGCCTCTGGCGAGTGCGGCATCATTACGACGCTCGTGAACCAGTTCAACGCGACGAACAAGGAAGACATCGTCGTCAAGCCGCAGATCATCGAGTGGGCGCCCTACTACACGCAGATCGACGCGCGCATTCTGAGCCGCGACGTGCCGACCATCTCGGTCATGCACGAGGCGGTCCTGGGCGACTACGTGAAGCGCAATCTGGTCGAGCCGCTCGACGACGGCTTCAAGTCGGTCGGCGTGGACACCAACGATTTCACGCCCCAGGCCCACCGCGCCGTGACGTTCGGCGCCAAGACCTATGCGCTGCCGTTCGACACCCATTCGTGGCTCTGGCACATCAACGTCAACCTGTTCAAGAAGGCGGGACTCGTCGACGCGAGCGGCAAGCCCATCCTGCCGAAGACGCCCGACGAACTGCTTGCGCAGGCGAAGCAGTTCAAGGACAAGACGGGTCTGCCCTACTTCGCCGTGCCGATCGCCAATGAATCGGCCGCGCAAACGCGCACGTTCGACACCTGGGTCTATCAGCAAAACGGCACGCTGTTCCCTGCCGGCCCGACGAAGATCGACATGCACACGCCGGCCGCCGCCAACGCGCTCACGCTCTACGACAAGCTCATGAAGGCAGGCGACGTCACGCCGGGGCTCGACTATGGCGCGGCCAACCAGGCGTTCGAGAACGGCAAGGCCGGCGTGCTCATGGTCGGCACGTGGATGATCGAGGACTTCACGAATCTCGCGAAGAAGCCCGATTCCCCGCTCGCCAACGGCTACGACGTGGTGCCGTTCCCGAATCTGTATCAGAAGAAGGCGGTGTGGGCCGACGGCCACTCGTGGGTCATGCTCAAGGGCGGCGCGAAGGACGAAAAGACGCGCCATGCCGCGCTCGTGTTCCTCAAGTTCCTTTACGACCACGACGGCGACTGGGCGCGCACCGGCCATCTGCCCGCGCGCCAGTCGATCATCACGAGCGCCACGTTCAACGCGCTGCCGCATCGCGCGGAAATCAAGGAGATCTCGACCACCGGTTACGCGCTGCCGAACACGGTGCCGCGCCAGTTCGCGATCCAGCAGATCGTGGGCGAAGAGATCAGCAACATGCTCTCGACGGGCAAGTCGGTCGCCGACGTCCAGAAGGAGGCCGAACAACGCACCAACGCCCTGCTCGCGCGATAACGCCACCGGAGGTCCGCGCCCGCCCGGCGCGGCCGCCTCACTTCATATAGCTACAGGATGGATAGAGGAACACCATGATCGCTTCCCGCCTCATCGTCGACCGCGACTTCGTCATTTCCGAACTCGACCGGCGCCTCTTCGGCGTATTCGTCGAGCACATGGGCCGCTGCGTCTACACCGGCATTTTCGAGCCGGGCCATCCGGACGCCGACGAGCGCGGCTACCGCAAGGACGTGATGGCACTCACGCGCGAACTCGGCCCGACGATCGTACGTTACCCAGGCGGCAATTTCCTCTCGGGCTACAACTGGGAAGACGGCGTGGGTCCGCGCGAAAAACGCCCGCGCCGCCTCGATCTTGCGTGGTACTCCACCGAAACCAATCAGTTCGGCACGAACGAATTCATCGAATGGTGCCGTTCGCTCGACATCGAACCCATGTACGGCGTGAACCTCGGCACGCGCGGCCCCGACGAGGCGCGCCGCTTCGTCGAATACTGCAATCATCCGGGCGGCACGGCGCTCTCCGACCTGCGCCGCGAGCACGGCTATGAACAGCCTCACGACATCAAGTTCTGGTGTCTCGGCAATGAAATGGACGGCCCGTGGCAGATCTGCCGCAAGACGGCCGAAGAATACGGACGCGCCGCGCTCGAAACGGCCAAGCTCATGCGCTCGGTCGACCCCACCATTCAACTCGCCGCGTGCGGTTCCTCCACGCACGAAATGCCTACCTACGGCACGTGGGAGGACCGCGTGCTCGATCATTGCTTCGAGCAGGTCGATTTCATTTCGCTACATACTTACTTCGAGAACCGGCGCGACTCGACCGCGGAATTCTTCGGCAACATCGAGGTGATGGATCTGTTCATCAAGGAAATCGTCTCGGTGGCGGACAGCGTGGCCGCGCGCAAGCATTCGTCCAAACGCATCATGCTTTCATTCGACGAATGGAATGTCTGGTACAAGGCGCGCACCATCAACGACCTGCGCAAGCCGGGCTGGCCCGAGGCGCCGCGGCTCATCGAGGAGGTCTACAACCACGAAGACGCGCTCGTGGTGGGCGGCGCGCTCATCACCATGATGAACAATTCGGACCGCGTGAAAACCGCCTGTCTCGCGCAACTCGTCAACGTGATCGGGCCGATCATGACGGAGCCCGGCGGCCGCGCGTGGCGCCAGACCATCTTCCATCCGTTCGCGCAGGCCTCGAAATTCGGCCATGGCCGCGTGCTCAAACCGGTGATCGATTCCCCCACTTACGAAGCCGAAACTTTTCCGGAGATTCCCTATCTCTGCGCAGCGGTGGTGGACGATCGCGCCACGGGCACGACGACCCTCTTCGCGCTCAACCGCCACCTGAGCGACGAAATGGAACTCGATATCGAACTGCGCGGACTCGGCAAGGAACGTACGCTCGATCACGCGCTCGAGTTGTATCATGCCAACATGAAAGCGGTGAACACGGTGGAGGCGCCGACGACGGTGGCGCCTGCAGTCAACAGCGCCGTGTCGGTCGAGGGGGAACGCGTGCGCGCGAAGCTCAAACCGGGCTCGTGGAACGTGATTGTGACGACCGCCCGATAACACAGCACGGACACGCTGTGCACGACGTCCATGAAGGGGAAGTGATGTTCGAGCGCGAACCGATCGTTGGCAATATAACAACGCAGATCGCCAAGATTATCGGCATGCGCGTGGTCTCGGGCGAGTTTGCGCCCGGCGACGCGCTACCGGTCGAAAGCGAACTGTGCAGCGCATACGGCGTGAGCCGCACCACGCTGCGCGAAGCGATCAAGCAGTTGGCGGGCAAACGGCTGATTGCCGTATCCCCCAAGATCGGCACACGTGTCCTGCCCTTCTCCGACTGGAACCTGCTCGACCGCGATGTGCTCGCGTGGCGCCTCAATGCGCAGTTCGACTCGAAGATCGTCGAAGACATCTTCGAAATGCGCATCTGCTTCGAGCCGCGCGCGAGCTTTCTCGCCGCGCGCCACGGCAAGGAAGAGACCTTCCAGATCATCGAGCGCCGCTACCTGGAACTGGCAAGCGCCTACAGCCAGTCTGCCCAGCATGGCGCCTCGGACATACGCGCGGCCGCCGACGCGAATCTCGAGTTCCATCTCGCCATCATCACGGCCTCGCAGAACGGCATGTTCATCACGATCGGCAACGCCATCAAGGCCGCGCTGCGCGTGTCGTCGGAAATGATGCAGCGCCAGGCCGCGAAGCCCAGCGAAGACCTCGAACTCCACGATGCCGTGCGCCGGCACATCGTCGCGCGCGAAGCCGACGCTGCGGCGGCTGCGATGACGCGCCTGCTCGAGCAGTCGCGCGACCGGATCCTGCGTTATACGATCGCGCCTTGACGAGCGCGGGCGCGCGCTGCCGCGCTGTGCCGATTGCACCACCCGCTACTACGCACGGCTTGCGCGCGGCCGCTACCCGTGCGCACCCTGGTGTGCATCCCCGCCGGCCACTATGCAGAAATCGTCACGAGTCGCACGCCAATCGAGCAAGACGCGCTGATTTTCGCTACCTAGACTGCAATCGCCGATCCCGCCACGTTACGCGGCAACGCGAAACCCACAGGCGTGCTCCGCAACAACTCCATATCGCACTCGCCGGCACGGCAGCACGGAGCGTCCGGCATTGCCCAAATTGCACCTGAGGGGAAGTGAAAAGTGAAATTGAAGGTAACGCACTCCGCACTTGTAGTCGCCTGGGCATTTTCATGTGTCGCCGCGCACGCCGATGTCGTCAAGATTGGTTTCGCGGCGCCGCTCACGGGCGCTCAGTCGAACTATGGCACTGACATGCAGAAGGGCGTGCAGCTGGCCATCAACGATTTCAACGCCACCCATCCCACCATCGGCGGCAAGCCCGTCTCGTTCGAACTCGACTCGCAGGACGACCAGGCTGACCCGCACACGGGAACCGTGGTGGCGCAACGTCTGATCGACGACGGCGTCAGCGGCATCATCGGCCACTTCAACTCGGGCACCAGCATTCCCGCCTCGGATCTGTACAACCGCGCCGGCCTGCCGCAAATCTCAATGGCGACCTCGCCGGTGTATACGGCACGCGGCTACAAGACGACGTTTCGCCTGCTGACGAGCGACGCGCAGGCCGGCCGCATCGTCGGCTCCTATGTCGTGAAGACGCTGCACTACAAGCGCGTTGCGATCATCGACGACCGCACCGCATACGGCCAGGGCATTGCCGACGAGTTCGCGAGGGCCGTCGAGGCCGCCGGCGGCACGGTGGTCAAGCGCGACTACACGAACGACAAGGCGCTTGACTTCTCTGCAATCCTGACCAACCTGAAGGGCCTCAATCCGGATGCCGTGTTCTATGGCGGCGGCGATGCGCAATCGTCGCCGATGATCCGCAAGATGCGCCAGCTTGGCATCAAGGCGGCGTTCGTGACCGGCGAAATGTCGCGCTCGCCCACCTTCCTCAAGATTGGCGGTAGCGCGGCCGAAGGCGCGATCGTGTACATGGGCGGCCTGCCTAAGGAGAAGATGCCCGGCTTCGCCAGCTACGCCACGCGCTACAAGGCGCGTTTCGGTGAAGACCCGATCACGTACTCGCCGTACTCGTACGACGGTACGATGGCGCTTCTCACCGCGATGAAGGACGCGAACTCGACCGATCCGAAGGTCTATGGGCCGTACCTCGACAAGCTGTCGATCAAGGGCGTGTCGGCTGCAACCATTTCGTATGATTCGACCGGCGACCTCAAGGACGCGCCCGTGACCATCTACAAGGTCCAGCACGGCGATTTCAAGCCGGTCGACACGATCGCGGGTAGTTGATGTCGTTCGCGGGTCCATCATGGACCCGCTGAAGCCGAGCACTTGCTCCCGGGTGCCAGATCGCCCGTCTCGTCTGCTCCCGCAATCGGGCATGACCGTTGCGCCCACGCCTCGTACGCGGCGGCACCGCCGCCCGTCGAGAGCGAAGGGAGACAGTCATGAGGCAAACCGTATTGGGCGTCTACGACAGCTATGGGAGCGCGCGTTCCGCGCAAAAGGCGCTTGGCGACGCAGGCGTCGCGCAAGCCGACATCGCCATTTACTCGATGTCGGTCGAGGCACCAGTGGAAAAAGGGCCGCGAGTTTATGCATCCGGCGGGAGCAATGCGGAACAACCCACGCCAGTATTTGATCAACTCGAACGCCTGTTTGCGCGTCTCTTCACGCACGGCGCGTATCCGCCGGTGACCGAGGATTACCGCGAGTTCATCCGGCGCGGCGGAGCCGTGGTCAGTGCGGACGTGTCTGAAATGCAGGTGAATCTGGCACGCGAAGTGATGCGCAGCGCGGGTGCAGCGGACATCGAGGAGCGCAGCCGTGCCTGGCACAACGCTTCGTCGGGCATCGCACCCTCTGGGAGCACGGCTCGAGCGCGCGACAATTTGCACGAGACATCGCCCGAAGCGGCAGCCGAAAAACGGCATGCGGAATTTTCCTCTGCAGTACCAACCGTTGTCAGCGGCATGCAGCAGGTCACGACGCACGCGGCGACGGGACCCGAACGTGCCTCGAGCGCGGCCAAAGCGCCGCAGACATCGGCTAGAGGCCTGGTGGGCGATCCTGTCATGGGCACCCCGCTCGACGACACATCCTACGAGACGGAAGCCCGCAAAGACTATGAGGCAAACTACGCGAACTCCGGCATGTCCTATGAAGAATATTGCGCAGCTTACGAGCACGGCGCAACGCTGAGCCAAAACGAACGGTATCGCGAACACGACTGGCAAGGCATCGAGCCCAGTGCTCGCAAGGATTGGGAGTCGCGCTACCCGGAAAACGGCTGGGAAAAGTTCAAGACCGCCGTGCGCCACGGCTGGGAGCGCATGAAGCGGGTTTGAAGCGACCTCCTTCCCTCTTCTTTTATTTGATCCCAGGCTGCTGACCCAGGCAGCCTGGGAACGCGCGCTCGATTCACCTTCCTCGCCCTCCCCAACCCTTACACGGCGCGCGCCAATCGCGTTTGCGGATTTCCTCCGTTCCAGCCCGGCTCGGCGCCTCGTCAGCGGTTCCCCCGCCGAAATCCCGCCTTTCAAACTTGCACATTCGTATACCCCTGGAAGGACTCGTAAGCGATCGGCCAAAGGCCACGCTGATTCCTGCTTCATGCGAACGCACTGGAAGCGAAGATTTGCCTCGCCGCACGTCGATTGCCCCCCGATCGGCGTAAGGCGGGGCGCGCTTCCCCCTTCTCGGCGCGCCCCTTTTTTGTTCCATTGCGCCAAGGAGGCCCTTCATGACCAGCCCTATCGGTTCGAGCAGTATCGCGCACACGTCCTCGTTGACGACGCTGGGCGAAAACCGCAACACCAAAAACTCCAGCACGGGAGGCACCGCCGGTAACCCCTTTCCGCAGCAGGAAACCGTGAATCCGGCGATGCCCGTCGGTCCGCTCGGCCACAACATCAACACTTCGGCATGACCACTTCGCCGTCACGGGAGCCGTCGACGCGGCGCTCGCCCCTGTGCCTGACATCCCGCATGTCGACGCATCTGGTGCGCGCCGCGTCGGCCGTCGCCCTCGCCTGCCTCGCGCTGCCGCTCGACGGCTGTGCCGTGGTGGCCTTTCCATGCCGGGTCGCATCGGCCACGCTGAAGATCGTGCCGCTGGTCGGCCACCCCGCAGCCGTGCCGTTCGACGCGTGCGCGGCGGCGGTCGACTGATCGAGGACCAGCCGATGAAACGGGCGCCATTGATCGCTTTCGTTTTGAGCGCGGCGAGCCTCGCGGCGCCGCTCTCGCTCGCGCATGCGGACACGCATTACGAAGGGCGCGTGCAAACGTACGTCGCGCCGAAGCCGCCCGCGCCGGCGACCCCGCCTGGCGAAGCGAGCGCTGTGATGGCCGCGAACGCGGCGCATGCGGCAAGCGCAGCAAAACCGTCCACACCGCCAGCGAAAAAACGAAGGACGGCGCCCATTGCGCCGCCCGCCCGTCCGCGCGTTCCGGCGCCGGATGACACGCCCTTTGCGTTTCGCGGCATTGTGCTCGGCACGCCGCTGAGCGCGCTGCGGCAGTCGGAGATGGTGCGTGCGACGCCGCATGAAAGCGAGTTGCTTTGCGAGACCGACATCGCGGGCAGCGACATCGGCATGATGGTCAAGAGTTATACGAGCCAGACGGTCGCGTGCCGGTGGGCGCACCACACGGCGCAAGGCTGGACGCCCTCGCGCGCGGTCGTGGACGGCGTGCCCGCGGTGGACCATATCCTGCGCTTTGCGCACGCATCGGCCGGTGATCCGCTGCGGCTTTATGAAATGTCGTTCGTCGTGGACTCGACAACGGCATTCGACCTGCGCAACCTGCTCGCCTCGCGCTACGGCGCGCCGCGCGTGCTTGGTGCGGCTTCGCTGCCGCTGCTCGTGTGGGAGAACGCGTCGAGCACGATCACCATCTGCCTGCTGCCCGACAGCCAGCGCGCGACGCTCACCTACCTCCTCAAGCCCGCCACGCTGCGTGGCAAAGGCCGCGAGAAGACGCTCAAGCTGAGCCAGTTCGATGAAGGCTGAAACGATGCACGCCAACCCGTCGCCGGGACGAACTCGACGAATCCGCTGAAATCGCTAAATCCGATGAATCACACTTGCACTCGCCCCATCGCCATGCCATTCGATCAATCGGAATCCTCACTTTCAGGCGCATGCCGCACGACTCGTTCGAAAGGCCTGCCGTACGTGTTGCTGTGCGCGTCGCTCGCCACGGCGCTCGCTGGCTGCGCGACGCCTGAGTCGATCGTCAACACGCCCATGACGCCACCGCTCGCGGAACCGCTGTTGAACGTCAATACCAGCGGCGCGATCTATCAGTCGGGCACCGCCATCTCGCTGTACGAAACACCGCGTGCGCAGCGAATCGGCGATGTGCTCACGATCCGGCTCTCCGAAACCTATAGCGGCAACGATGTCGCCAGTGCCGCCGCGAAGCGCGACAGCAACATCACGGCCACCGCTGCTGACCAGTCGACCGGCGCGGCGGCGCGGCTCGCGCGCCTGTTCAATATCGGCTCGGCTTCGACCTCGTTCAACGGCAGCGGCAATCACTCGCTTTCGAGCGACATGACCGGCACGCTGGCGGTCACGGTCATCAGTAAAACGCCTACGGGCAATCTGGTCGTCTCCGGGGAGAAGATCATCGCGATGAGCGGTGAACATCAACGGCTGCGGCTTTCCGGGATCGTTAATCCTAACGATGTGGAAGCCGATAATTACGTTGAGTCGGGGAAGATTGCTAATGCACGGATCGAGCAGGTGGGGCGCGGGTTGCTTAATGATGCGACTACCGTCGGGTGGTTGCAGCGGATGTTTCTTAGTGTGCTGACGTTTTGAGTTTTTTTGTTTGCTTTCGCGTTTGGTTGTTTTCTTGTTTTCGTGGTGGTATGCGAGTGCCGCCGGGCCTATCCGAATGAAAGGGACTTCCCCGTCCCGAGGCTGCGGCGGAAGCCGCGAGTCGGCATCGAAGTGCCATGATGGAGTGTCGAACTACATCAACGCCAACAGGAGGGGAAGTCCATGCCAATTGTCACCGTCGGGATCGATCTTGCCAAGAACGTGTTTGCCGTCCACGGCGTGGATGACGCCGGCAAAGCGGTGCTCATCAAACCTCGTGTATCTCGCGACCAGCTGAGTGCATTGATCGCCCAATTGCCGCCGTGCGTAATCGGTATGGAAGCGTGCTCGGGAGCACACTACTGGGCACGCGTGTTCCAGAAGTGCGGCCATACAGCGAGGTTGATGGCGCCAAAGCTGGTCGCTCCCTACCGGATGTCCGGCAAGCGCGGCAAAAACGACGCGGCTGATGCGGCCGCTATTTGCGAGGCGGTGACGCGACCCAGCATGCGTTTTGTGCCGCTCAAGGACGAGCATCAGCAGGCTACGCTTTGCCTGCATCGGACGCGACAGGGATTTGTCGAGGAAAGAACAGCGACCTACAACCGGTTGCGTGGCCTGCTCTCGGAGTTCGGAGTGGTTCTACCGCAGAGCCCGGAAAAGCTACGGCTAGACATCGCGACTCACCTTGACTCGTTGCCCGGCTGGGCGCGGCGGTGCATCAGCGATTTGCTCGAGCATGCTGGCGACATCGAGGACCGGCTGGGCGAATATGACCGCGCGATTGGCGAGATTGCCCGGGAAGATGAGCGCAGCAAGCGGCTGATGCAATTACGTGGCATCGGTCCAACCACGGCCAGCGCTTTGCTGGCCAGCATTGGTGCCGGGCATGACTTCCGGAATGGCCGACAGGTCGCGGCGTGGCTTGGGTTGACACCAGGACAGCACAGCAGTGGCGGCAAAGCCCGGCTGGGCAGCATCACGAAAACAGGCGACGCGTATCTGCGCAGTCTGCTGGTCCTGGGAGCTCGTGCCGTGATGGCCAACCTGGGCGACAAGCAAGACCGGTTCAGCAGGTGGGCCAGGAACCTGGTGGAGCGCCGCGGTTACTGGCGGGCAGCAGTCGCCATCGCGGCCAAGAATGCGCGGATGGCCTGGGCAGTTCTGAAGTACGGCGGCGACTTCAGGCGCGAGCCAGTGGCAGCGTGACGTGCGGAGCTAATCTGCCAACAACTAACACGAACACCACGATAGTACACATGACTGGATAAAAGATCACTTTGCACTGCCAGCGGTGATGTGAAGCGGGTTGGACCCGCGCGGGGCGTACCTGGACAAAATACAGGGAGCTCAATCCCGATATCCGAACGAGGTCCTCGCGCGCGTCTTTCATCAGGGTCCGGACCATTGGTCCAATATGACCGTCTGTAGCATTGCAGTCCTTCACCTTCTCACTTACACCAGCGAAGCAGCGCAGTACGTAAAGACATCAAAGCAACGTTGGGTTTGCAACCGACGGGGAGCCCTTGTAGCCATTTTGTGGGCGAGGCATATCATGAGAGGTAAAAATCATGGATATGCCGATGGACAAGAAGCAGAAACGACGCACTGTCGCTTCGCAGGCAGCGGCCCGAGGGCCGCTGCCTGCCTTGCCTGAAGGGCTGCTGGACGAACTGGTCAAGGGGCCGATGACACCCGCGCAGGTCAAGGACCTGATGCTCGCCTTCAACAAGGCCGTCATTGAACGCGCCATGGGCGCCGAAATGAAGCTGCATCTGGGGTATCCATCGGGCGATCCCAGGCCGGATGGCCAGACCAACGAGCGTAACGGCGCCAGTGGCAAAACCATCATCACGGACCACGGTCCACTCAGGGTCGATCTGCCACGTGACCGTGACGGCAGTTTCGAGCCGATACTGATCCCCAAACACGAACGCCGCTTTACCGGCTTTGATGAGCGCATCATTGCCATGTACGCGCGCGGCATGAGCGTGCGCGAAATCCAGGCGTTTCTGGCCGAAAGCTACGGCACGCAGGTGTCGCCCGACTTCATCAGCTCGGTCACCGACGAGGTGATGGCCGAGACACTCGCCTGGCAAAACCGACCGCTCGAACCGATGTATCCGGTCGTATTCTTTGATGCGCTTCGCGTAAAGATCCGCAGCGACGGCGTGGTAAGCAACCAGGCCGTGTATCTCGCGCTGGGCATTCAGGCCGACGGCCAGCGTGACGTACTGGGCTTGTGGATCGAGCACACCGAAGGCGCGAAGTTCTGGCTTAAGGTCTTCAATGAACTCAAGACGCGCGGCTGCCAGGACATCCTGATCGCCGTGGTCGATGGCCTCAAGGGGCTGGCCGATGCGATTGGCACAGCCTACCCGCGCACCGCCGTGCAGACCTGCATCGTGCATCTGATACGCAACAGCCTGGAATACGCGAGTTACAAGGACCGAAAGGCTATCGCCGCGGCGCTGCGTCCGATCTACACGGCCGCAAGCGGGCAGGCCGCGCAGCAGGCGCTTGAGGCATTCGCTGCAGGCCCATGGGGCACCAGATATCCGACCATTGTGCAATCCTGGCAGCGTGCGTGGGAGAACGTCACGCCGTTCTTCGTGTTTCCACCAGAAATACGCCGGGTCATCTACACGACGAATGCCATCGAGAGCCTGAACATGCAGTTGCGCAAGATCATCAAGACGCGCGGGCACTTCCCCAATGACGAAGCGGCCATCAAGCTGCTGTGGCTGGCATTACGAAACGTGCTTGCAAAGTCCGTGCGCCATGCCTATGACTGGAAATCTGCGATGAACCAGTTTGCCATCCTGTTTGGCGAGCGGTTTACGCGGGCGCGCGGGTAACGTTTTTTTAACCGCCTCGCCCACAAAAATGCGGACAGGTTCGTGCCGCCCCGCACAGGGGCAACGCATGCATACCGACGCGAAAACAAGGAAAGGCCAACGTCCTAAAACAGAGCGCAAAAAAACTCAGTCTTCCTCATCATCAGCCATTTCACCGTCAAACTCATCGGCATACTCACTGCCGCCTTCACCGCCCGGCTCCCGAACAGCATGTTCACCAAACCGCTCGGCAAACCCCACCTCGCCGTCCGGCACGAACACATACCCATGGCCCCAAACGGTCTGGAGATACCGCGGCTCAGAAGGATCGGTTTCAATGAGCCGCCGCAAACGCCAGATCGCGACATCGAGACTGCGGTTCCGATACCGCCCCGCCTCCCCATACACGATTTCGATAATGCGCTCGCGCGAAAGAATCGTCATCGAGTGATTGACGAACAGCTTGAGAAACGCGAATTCGCTGGAACGCAGCGGCATGCGGACTTCGTCGCGATACAGCTCCCGCGAACGGAAATCGAGTTCGAAAGGGCCAAAGCGAAACGATTCCCGGCTCTCCGGCGCGCCCGTGAGGTTCGCAATACTGCGCCGGCGCATGACTGAACGAATGCGCGCCACCAGCTCGCCCGGATCGAACGGCTTGCCCACGTAGTCGTCGGCGCCGAATTCGAGGCCCAGCACGCGGTCGATCACTTCGTTGCGCGCGGTGAGCATGATGACCGGCAAGTCGTCGCCGCTTTCGCGCAAGGCGCGCAGCGCGCTGATGCCATCCACTTCCGGCATCATGATATCGAGCACGACAACCTGCGGCCGCTCGGAGCGCAGCCGCTCCTGCATCGCACGCACGGAAGGCAGCGTCGTGACAGTAAAGCCACGCATCTGCAGATATTCGGCCGTGACGTCGCGCACGACCGGATCGTCGTCGACGAGAAAGATATTATTTGCCATGCGTAAATCGTAAGGGACGAGAACGAGCCGGTACAGGCCCGCAGCCTTACCAATCCTTTCCCGCGCATAGCGCGGGACACCCGTTTTACTGGTCGCTCGAGGCGGACTGGAATGAATTGCTCAATTGCGTCTGGTCGACCACCATGCTGTCCAACAGCCCCTTGAGCTTCACCGCCGCGCTCGAATAGCGGTCGGTGCCGAGACCGCGCACTTCGTAACGCCCCGTAACGGCAATATGGTTATGCATGAAGATCGTCAGGTTGATCGTCGAAAGATAGGCCCGGCTTTCGTCGCTGAACGTCGGCTTGCCGAATTCGATCGATGCGTTGTACACGAGGCGTCCTTCACAACTCACCGGCTCGGTGCCGGCGCCGTAGACATCCGAAGTCACGCCGCGCTGCGCGAGCACGAGCTGCAGCGATGGCACGAAGTCTCCCGACGTGACCATGGGATTGTTCTCGATGCAGATCGAACTGAGATTGACCGGCCGCCCCGACACGAATTTAGGCGAGGAGTAATTCGACGCGACCGCGTAACCCGCCTGAATCACGGAGCCGGTCGCGTCGGCCGCGGTGATGAGCGTCCATGCGCAGCCGTTGAGCGCGAGCGCCGCGGCGCTCGCGGCGCCGAGTTTCACCGCGCGCGCCCTCGCACGGCTGACGGATGACACGATTTCATGTGGCATGGGAGCGGATACCCGATGCGTTGATGGGCTGCGCGGAACTTGACACGTTCCCGGCAGGACTCGCCACGCATGATCGGTGCAAAGCAATGCGCGCGATGGCCGGGACATCGGTCAATGTTGAATGTCACTTTCCACTTCTTCAAAAACCTCCCGCTCGGTAAGGGGTTGAACGGCGCTCGTGCGCGCCCTTTCAACGCAGAGGCGCGCGCCACAAGCGCTTGTCGACCTTTGCCCGTTACCGCGCGTGGCTGCGTGTGTAATGTTTCGTAAGCGCTCCTGCATTCTCCCCGCTGAGTGAGACATTGCGGATTCTTCCCCGCGCTATCGTTCTCGCTGCGGTTCTCACTGCGGCGCCTCGCGCCTTTGCGACGCCGGACGAGCCACACCCTGTTCCTGTCTTTCTCCCGCTATTTCAACATCATCATGGCTGCCATGAACCGAGAACCGAAAATCCGTCGCGCCCCCTTCTTCAAGCGCGGCCTGAACGCTGCTGCGATCGCGCTGTTCGCGTCGCTCGCTGGCTCGCCGTTCGCGCACGCTGCAAGCTTTCACTGCCCGCATAACGCGTCCGTTTCCGAGCGGCTCGTGTGCAACGATCCGACGCTCTCCGCGCTCGACGACAAACTGGCCGCGCTCTATCGCAGCGCATTCGACGCGAGCACCGACACGACCGCGCTCGAAGCCGACCGCGTGAGCCAGTGGCAATGGCGCCAGCACAACTGCAAGGACAAGGCGTGCGTGACGGACTGGTACGACCGCCGCATCGCCGAGCTCGAAGGCGATCTCAAGCACGGTAAACAGGCCGCCGTGCGCCGCGTGAAGGAAGGCGTCGTCGACCAGCACCTGGCCCCGTCCGCGCAGGACGCCGTGCTCGAAATGCACGGCATCCCGCCCGCGCCGAAGGAAGTTGGCGCAGCGGCCGCCCCCTCTGCGGACAGCGCGAAAAGTGAGAAGAAAGCGGGCGCGAAAGTCGCGGCTGCCGAAGCCGATGCGCCGCTGCATCTGCAAAAGATGCCGAGCGGCGTCGCCGCCGACGCGCGCCAGACGCGGCTCGCACAAGCGCAGGCACACGCGCACAGCCTGCCCCAGAAGGAAGCCGCACCGTCCGGCGACGTCTCGGCAATGACCGCGAAGATGGCTGGCGCGAACTCGGCATTCGCCAAAGCGGCAGGCATGGCGTCGATCGACGCGCCGGCCGCGCAGCCCGCGAGCTCCGCGGCCACCGAAGCCGCTGCGAAGCCGGCGGCGGACCAGGCGAGTGCACAGCAGGGCGTGAGCGCACTCAACTGCGCATCCGTCGCGTCGACGGAATCCGCGCACGCGACGCAGGCATCCATCGAGCAAGGCGCCGTCGCCATGAAGTAAGAGGCCATGTAAGCTACGGCAAGAAATCTGCGGTCGCGCGCTGTTCTGCCGGTTGTCGATATCAAATAAAATATGGCGATGAGTCCACACGTTCTCATCGTCGACGACGATCCGGTCGTGCGCGATCTCCTCTCCAGCTTTCTTCGGGCCAACGGTTTCGAGGCCTCCGTCCTCCACGACGGCACGCATCTCGGTGCCCGGCTGGAACGCGAGCGGCCTTCGGTCGTCGTGCTCGACGTCATGATGCCGCGCACCGACGGCTTGCGCGCCCTCGCCGCCTTGCGCGCGCAGGGTGACGACATTCCGGTGATCTTCGCCTCCGCGCGCGGCGCAGTGGGCGACCGCATTGCGGGTCTCACGCTGGGCGCGGACGACTACGTCGCCAAGCCCTTCGATCCCCAGGAATTGCTGCTGCGTATCCAGACCGTGCTGCGCCGGCGCGGCAACGGCCCCGCGGGCGCACCCGTCGCGCGCGAACGCTATCGCTTCGGCGCCTTCGAGCTCGACTTCATGGCGCGCACGCTCGAACGTGACGGCGAGCGCGTGCCGCTGCGCAGCAGTGAGTTCGTGCTCCTGAAGATTTTCACGGAGCATCCGTACCGCGTGCTTTCACGCGTGCTGATTCACGACCTGCTCCACGCAGACGGCCTCGAATTCAACGAGCGCAGTCTCGACGTACCGGTCTGGCGCCTGCGCCGCGTGATCGAAGACAATCCTGCGCAGCCGCGCTACGTGCAGACCCTGCGCGGCAAGGGCTACGTGTTCGTGCCGCAGAGCGGGGTCGGCATCGAAGGCGACATCGACCATCCCCCAGCAGACGACAGCGGCCCCAGCCTGAACGCGTAATGGCATGAACAATCCGTTGAATACGCTGTTCGGGCGCATGGCGCTGATGTCCGCGCTCCTGCTGTTCGCCATCCAGGCATGCTGGTTCATCGTGTTCGCGCCGCAGCCGCGCCGCCACGAAGTGGAAGGCTTCGAGCGCGGTCTGCTGCTCATGCTGCATGCCGCAACCAGCGCGGCGCCCGGTACGGCAACGAGCGCGGCACCCAGCACGCCTCCCAACGAAATGGACCTCGCGCCGGCGCTGCGCGTGCATCTTGTGCCCACCTGGAATATGCCCGCCGACGTGCGGCTCGAAGTGCCCAGGCGCGAGCCGCTCGCCGACTTGCGCAAGCAACTGCTGCGCGACCTGCCGCCCGGCACCGAGATTCTCGCCGACCTGCGCCATCGCGAAGCCCTGTGGGTGCGTTTCGCGGGCCAGCCCACGTGGATCGTCGCGCCCGTCGATCTGCCGCCAGCGCGCAACCTGCTGCCGCTGTTCGGCTCGATGCTCGCCATCTCGCTGCTTCTCGCGCTGCTCGCCATGTGGCAGATGCAACGTCCGCTCTCGCTCGTGGCCCAGGCCGCGCGCGCGTTCGGTACCGGCCATCGTCCCGCGCCCGTCAAGCAGCACGGGCCGCGCGAATTGCGCGAGCTGATCGGCTCGTTCAACGGCATGATGAAGCAGCTCAACGAAGCCGACGACGATCAGGCCGTCATGCTCGCGGGCGTCGCTCACGATCTCAAGTCGCCGCTCACGCGACTGAAGCTGCGTGCGAGCATGATGGGCTCGGAGCGCGAGCGCGAACAACTGATCCGCGAAGTCGATTCGCTGAACGATATCGTCCAGCAGTTTCTGGAATTCGCCCGCCAGCGGCCCGAAGCGGGTCCCGAAGTGGAAGTCGATGCGCTGCTGCGCGAGCAGTTCTTTTCCGACGCCGGCGACGACGACGATGCGCTCTTCAGGCTCGATCTGCGCGCGGGCTCGGCGTTCCGGCTGCCGCGCACGCTGCTCGACCGGCTCGTGTCGAATCTCGTCGACAATGCGCTCGAACACGGCGTGCCGCCCGTGGAAATCGCCACGCGCCGCGAAGGCGCGCAGTGGATCGTCGAAGTGCGCGATCATGGCCCCGGCATCCCGCCCGAGCGCGTGGCCGCGGCGCTCAAACCCTTCGTACGCCTTGACGAAGCACGCGGTGGTGAAGGCCATTGCGGATTGGGGCTCGCCATCGTGACGCGCCTCACGCGCAATCAGGGTGGCCGCTGCGAGTTGTCCAATCACCCCGAAGGCGGGCTGCGCGTGCGTATCGCGCTGCCGGCAGATGCACGGGCAACGGTGTAAGTCCCTAATTGCCCTCTATACCCCCGTTGATTCGACGCTGCGCGCCGCTCAGACCACAAGCCGGCCGCGCAGACGATTGACCGTGTCGGCCGCAAGGCCGAGCCCTGTGGTGAGATAGCGGTTGAGGTCGCCGTAGCTGCCCTGCACCGCGTCGAACGCGGCCTGCAGATAGCTGGCCTGCACGGGCGGCGTCAGATTGGCGGCATCCGCGCCCGTCGAGCGCCACGCGTCGGTCAGCATGAAATCCTTCACGATGATTTCGAGCGGCACGTTGGCGATCAGCAGCAACAGCGCGCACGCCCAGCCCACCACGTCCACGCCTGTGCCACCCGTGATCAGCAGCGGCCCCGGCGCGTCCGCGATATGTTCGAGCAGCGCGCCGTAGACCGAGCATTGCGTGCGGCCCGTTACGAGCGCGCGCCAATGCATTTGCATCGCCGCATCGAGTTCACCCGCCAGCATGCCCACGAACGACGGCGGCTCGAGCGTGCCCAACACATTGAGTGCGAGGTAACTGGCGGTGCTGGGTGTCACGTCGGGCGCCGCGTCGATTTCCGCAGGCGTGCGCAGATCGTAGATGTTGGACAGCGCCATGCGCTCGAGCGTCGCGGCGTCGGCTGCGTTCGGCGTGAGCGCGTCGGAGCGGTAAATCAAGGCGCGGCGCACGTGCGCGCCGTCGCTCGTCGAGTAGCCCGGCGCGGCGCCGCCCAGATCGCGGAAGTTCGCGACGGAACCGATGACGGGCGTCGGCGCATCCTGCGCGCCGTCGCCTCCCGTATATTCGCCGCCACACGCACTCAGCAACGTGCCCGCGCAACCGCTCAGCGCCAGCAGGCTCACTGTGCCCTTGAGCAGCGCGCGGCGCGGCGGGTTGGCGAGCGCGCCGCCACTGCGGTTGAAGTTGCCGGTCGCGGCCACAGGCAAACGCTTACGCGCCTGCGCGAACGAAGAAGTGTAGGCGGAGAAAGGCAAATTCATCGGTTGGCAGCTTAGGTAGGGAACCCGCAGTTCGCGCGGGCCGCTGCAACGTCGCGCGTCGCATGCGTTCGGAAAGGCCGCAGTTTACCGGCAGATGCGCCTGAAAAGGTAAAAGCGCAAAACGCCGTAATAATTCTTTCCGATTCACGGGGCATTGCGCACCGATATTTTCCGCCGGTTTGTACTTATATTCTTACCGGATCTTTCCATCTACGCAAAACAGGTAATTCCCGTGGTAATGCGCGGTTATTTCCGGTTTCAAGCCATGCCTGAATAACGGCTGCGCGGGGCATTTTCTTTATGGATATTTCAAGTCCTTTCCAAATATTATTCTTGACGCTCTTTGTCGCGCTTTTATAATCGCCCGTGAATTCAGGCATTCGCCTGGGCCACCGTGGCGGTCGTCGGCTGCCTCTCGGAGTACCACGTCATGTACAAAGGCAGTGTGACCGAAGAAGCGCGTGAAGTGCTGCGCGCAATCGAGCTGATCCAGCTGGGCGCACGCATGCCTGTGCTCGAAAAAGAACTGACGCTTTCGCGCAATCGTTTGATCAGGCTCTATCGGGAACTCAAGAACGCTTCGCCGCCCAAGGGCATGCTGCCGTTTTCGGCGGACTGGTATTTCACATGGCTGCCGAACATTCATGCGTCGCTCTTCTACAACATCTATCTGTTTCTTACGGATAGGGCGAGATGCAGCCGGCTCGACGCCCTCACGCGTGCGTACCGCCTTTATCTCGAGCACTGCGAGAGCGCCGAAACAGAGCGCGTGCTGAGCTTCACGCGGGCGTGGACGCTGCTGCGCTTCTTCGAAGGCGGCCTGCTCACGCTGTCGAGCTGCACCGTTTGCTCCGGCCGTTTCGTGCGCCACGTGCGCGACGCACACAAACCCACCGCTTGCTGCATTTGCATGCCGCCCGCGCGCGCCGGCATGACGCGCGCCGCTCGCGCGAGCCGCACGCCGGAAACCGATACCCCTGCAGCCACCTCCGCCACGCGAGGCCGCGCCGCAGCAGCGCTCGGCGAGCTTTCGGGCACCATGCGCGAAACCATGCGCGACACGATCGCCGAAGTCACGCGCGCCCTCGATCCAAAGCGGTCCGCGAACCGCTTGCGCCTCGTCGCTTCGGTCCCCGTCTAGGTCAAAGCGGCACGTTCCTTACGCCACATCTTCATCGCGCTCTGCATCCGCCTGCAGAGCGCGAATATCGCACGCGCAAATCCGGCAGATTGCTTTGTGATCCTGATGAACATGCTGATTCTGGCGCAGTTCGCATTGCTGCGCCGCAAGTTCGATGGCGTGTGAGTGCGCGGCCTGCCAGATCTCCCAGGCGATCTGTGCGCCGCTTTGCGAATAGTCGTCGTTGTGATCGCGCTCGAGCGCATCGGGCAGGCGCGTGTGGACTTGCAGATAGTGCGTGCGATAAAGCGCCTCGAAAATCTCGCGACGTGACGGGCGCTTCAAGCTCGCCTCTTCGCGAACGTGAACGGATTTGTGAGGCGCAGAGACTTCATCCACATTCGACGTCGAGGCGTACTTCTTCTTGCGGGTGGGGAGGATCACGCAGACGTCGCCCGGTAATACGCGCACGACGTTGCGGATACCGATATTGTCGCAGGCTGGGCAAAAGAATTGGCCGCGGAATATCGCGAATTTTTCAGCGTTATTCGTGAGTCGTTTCAGCGCTGGACCTGCGATTATTGCAGGCATAAGGAAGTCGAAAGGAGTCGACCATGCAAATCGGGGCGGCGACACAGTTCGCCAACGGCAGCGCCAACACGAACACACTCCGTGCGGGCGCGGCTTCAGACCAGGCAGAACAGGACGGCGCGCAGTCGAGCGACGTGTCGACGACCATCGCGCCGTCCACATCGCAGGACGATGCCGTACAGATTTCGCCGCAAGGCTATGCGGCCGCATCGACCGACGATACCGCGGACAGCGACGACGCTGCGGCCGACGCGAGCGATGCTGCCGGCACGAGCGACACGAACGATACCAGCGATGCCATCGACACGAGCGACGCATCCGGCGCGACAGCGACGTCGGCCAACGCGCAGCCCATGAAATCGCTCGTTTATGGCGCGCTGGGGCTCGAGCGTCCCGACGCGCCAGCCGACCCGAACCACACCTATACGCTTGGGCGCTGGATCGCGGCAGGCATTACGCTCGGCGGCATCATTTCGCTGTTCATTTGAGCGGCACGGCGCCGCAATCCGGCGCGCATCATGGTCACGGCGAATCGGGACGCAAGGGCACGATCGCCTGCTCAACGGTCTGCGCATCCGCGTCTTCAATCATCTGCCGACGATCGCCTATGCGCTCGCGCCCGAGGTCCGCGACGAACTCACGCCGCAGTATTCGTTCAACCTGATGCAGAATTTCCGCCCGCACGACGACTACCGCGCGGACATACGCGGCGCGCGGCAGCCGCTGCACGTGCTGGCCGGCGCCGACGACGAGGTTTTTCACGCCCGCGAATACGCGGCGGCGTTCGAGGAAGCCGGCGCGCACGTGCCGGTCACGATCGTGCCCGGCGTGGGGCATATCGGCCTGACGCTGGATGCCACTGCCATCGCTACGATCATCGGCTGCGTGGAGCCATCAGGCACATAAGGCAGGTGCCGCTCGCCGGCGCGTCGCCTGTCCAGATCCGCCAGGCTGGCGGAATCCGCCGATTGATCTTCACGGCGAACTGGCCCATATTCAAATGAGTGCGTAAATCAGGCACCGGTTTTGCGGCAATTCGTCAATCGAAGCGAAAGCGCGCTCCTCCCATGCTCAACGCCCCTGGTCACGACGATTCCGATCCGTCGGAGTGCCCCTACTGCGGGACCAGGTTCAATGCGCCGCTCGCACTCTGCCCCCAATGCGGCGCGAATCAAGTGGCCGCCGCGGCCCGCATCGCAGCCGCAAGCGCAGGCCTGCCGGACGAACGCGCGCACGGGGTTGCCGAGCGCTTGCGCGCGAACCTGGCCCTTGGCGCCAATCGGCCCTACGACGGTGAGTACCCTTCGATCGACGAGGAACACGTCGCCGAGCGCAAGCGGCTGCCGCGCTATGCCTGGGCGGGTCTCGGCGCGCTCGCGATCGCGCTCACCGGCTATGCGTTCGTGCATCGCAGCGAATGGGCGCCGAAGCTCGGCGCACAGGTGATCGTGGGGTCCGTGAGCGGGTTGAAGGGCGCGCAGGGCACGCAGGGCAATCGCACTAGTGGCGCCGTCACCGCGCTGACTAACCGGCCGGCCGCTGTCCTGCCGCGTGCGAACGCGGCGCAGCGCCGCGTCGCCCAGGCGAATGCGCCGGCCGTCTCACGCCCGGCCGCCGCGCCGCACTATGCGAGTGCGCATCCCGAGGTCGCGAGCAATCTCGCCAGCGCGCGTCTGAATCTCGACAAGAACAGCCTCTGGCCCGCACGCAGGGCGCTCACGAGTGCGCTGGCCGTAGAGCCCGGCAACGCAGAAGCGCAGCAGATGCAAGCCGACCTCGTCGCGCGCGAGCAGCAGCGCGACGCGCTGATCGGCGAAGCGCGGCAATGCGCGCACGAGCGCGAATGGGCTTGCGTGCGGCAAGACGCGGGGCATGCGGTGGAAGTCGACGCATCGAGCCGCGAAGCGAGGCACCTGCTCACGCTCGCCAGCACCGAGCACCAGCCGGCCGCCGGCAAGCGCAATGGCCGGACATGGTCACGGGAAAGCCAGTATGCGCAGGCAGGCGACAGCCGCTCCCGTCAGGATCCCCTCTTCTGGCATCACTGATCGGCCCCTCGGGCAATACTTGCAGACGATTTGTGAACGGTGAATAATGTTGGACGTCGTTCAATATTATTCACCGTTCACATGTCCACGCCCACGCCCGCTTCGCCAGGCCGCCGCGACCGCAAACGCCTCCAGACCCTGGAGCATCTCGCGCGCACCGCCGCCGCGCTGTTCGAAACTCACGGTTACGAACCGGTGACCATGGAGCAGATCGCCGCCGCAGCGGACGTGGCCAAGGGCACGCTGTACAACCATTTCCCGGTGAAAGAGGCGGTGCTCGCCCATTGGCTGCATCTCGAACTGGCTGCGAATCTCGCGGCGCTGCACGCGAGGCTCGAACACACACCGGGCTTCGCCGCTGGCGCGCGGCTCGTGCTCGATCATTCCGCGAGCTGGTGCGAGGCGCACCCGGACTACCTCGCGCCTTACCTGCGGTTTCGCTTTCTCGGCATCGGCACGGAACCTTCGCCGTCGCGGGACAGCGAGCAGCTCAGCGACATCGCCGATACCTTTGGCTGGCTCGTCCGGCGCGCGCAGGCGCAAGGTGAACTGCGCGACGATCTCGACGCGGCGCGGCTAGCCCTCGCGTTCCACCACCTTTACCTCGGCGCCATGCTGCGCTGGCTCGCCGAACCGCGCCTGAAACTGCGCAAGGAGTTTGCCGCTGCGATCGATTTGTTCCTCCATGGCGCGGCCCTGCCCGCGCAGGCGGCCCGGACTGCTCCCCGGAAGGCCGTGCCGAAATCGAGGAAAAAGGCCCCATGAAGCTGCTGATCGCGACCTACGGCACCGAGGGCGATGCGCGCCCGTTCGCCGCGCTGTGCCGCGGCTTGATGGACGCCGGGCACGAAGCGCGCCTGCTCGCCGACGCCGCCACGCTTGGCAGCGCCCATGCACTCGGCGTGCCGGCCACGGCGCTGGCCGGCGACATTCGCGGCATGCTGCGTCCGGACCACGCGATCGCGGGCGTCGTCGCCAAGGGCGGCGGCTTCAACGAGACCGCACGCGCGCTCGCGAAGATCGCCAACGAAAACGCGCAGTCGTGGATGCGCACCATCGTCGAGGCGGGCGAAGGTTGCGATGCGATTCTGGTTGCCGGACTGGCCGCGTTCGTGGGGCTTTCCGCGGCGGAGTATCTGGGCGCGAAAGGCATCGGCTCGGGCATGATCCCGCTCACGCCGACTGCGGCCTTCCCCTCGCCGTTCTTGCCGCCCAGGTGGGTGCCGCGCGTGCTCAACCGCGCCAGCCACGGTCTTGTGAACAGCCTGCTCTGGAAGGCGTTCCGCGACAGGACCAACGCCGCGCGCGCGACGTTCGGCCTGCCGCCGCGCGAGGCGGTATGGAAGGACCACCCGATGGTGTATGGCGTCTCGCCAAACCTGTTGGGCGCGCCCGCCGACTGGCCCGCCAACGCCCATCTTTGCGGACAGTGGCTTGCGCCGAGCCCGGCATGGACGCCACCGGTCGCGCTGGCGCGCTTTCTCGCTGCGGGAGACGCGCCCGCCTATATCGGCTTTGGCAGCATGACGGGTTTCGACAATGCGCGGCTGCTCGATGCCCTGATCGAAGCGATGCGGGGCCGGCGCGCACTCTTCTACCCGGGCTGGAGCGGCATCGATCCGAAGGCGCTACCCGAAAACTTTTTCGTCGTCGGCGATACGCCGCACGACTGGCTGTTCCCGCGCACCGCCGCCGTCATTCATCACGGCGGCTCCGGTACTTCGCACTCCGCAGCACGCGCCGGGGTGCCTTCCATTGTTACGCCGTTTGCGGGCGACCAGTTCTTCTGGGCGGAGCGTCTGCGCGAGGCGGGCGTCGCCCCGCCGGCAGTCGACGGACGCAAGCCCGCTGCCCGAGCGTTCGCGAACGCACTCGACTTTGCCGCCAGCGATACGGTGCGCAGCCGCGCCCGCGCACTAGGCGAAACGATGCGTGCTGAAAACGGCGTAGCGAACGCGGTGGCCGTGCTCGAGCGCATCGTTGCGGTCGATGTGCGCGAGGGCGCGTGAAGTCAGCCGGTCAGCGAAGCGGCGATGGCCTTCCTGAACGGCATCAGTTTCGAAGCCGCGCGCAGCATGAAGTCGCGCGCCAGTTTCGCGGGCGCGCTGTTGTTCGTGTAGACGTCGGTGATGAACCGGGTCGCGAGATAGAGCGGTTTGGTCGCGCGGCGGTGCTGGGTTTCATAGCGCTGCAAAACCGAGGCAGCCCCGATGTCGAAGCCGCTCTTGTGCGTTTCGATGATCCGGTTACCTAAGGTTTCCACACCGAGCAGCCCGAAATTGAACCCATGCGCGGTCACCGGATGCATGCCGACCGCGGCGTCGCCCACGGCCGCGAAGCGTTTGCCGACGAAGCGCTCCGGATAGACGGCCACGAGCGGATACACATGCCGCGTGCTCGCCAGCTTCATTGCGCCCAGCCTGTGCATGAAACGATCCTCGATATGCCGCGCGAACGCGTCGGGCGCAAGCGCGGCGATCTCATTGACCTGGCCCACGGGCAGCGTGAGCACGACCGACGACTGATGCGCGTTCGTCGAGCGCTCCGCGTTCATGGGCAGCAACGCGAGCGTCTGACCGTAGCCGAACCATTCCCACGCGGCGTGCTCGTGAGGCGCTTCGTGCGTCATGCGGCAAACCAGCATCGCTTTGCCGAAATCGTGCATGCTGGCAGCAATGCCCATCATCTTGCGCGTGGACGAGAAGCGGCTGTCCGCCGCGACGATCAACTTCGCCGAGAGCGTTTCACCGCTCTCCAATGTCACGCTCGCCTGATCCTCACCGGCGTTCACCGCGCTGACCTGTTGCGCCGCCAGCAGCGTCACGTCGCCATGCTCCGCCGTGCTTTGCCGCAGCGCCTCGTACGCGGCCTTGCGAATCAGGTGATTGGAGACCAGCCAGCCCAGCTCCGTGTGGCCGCTCAGATCGTGTCCGATCTCGAGCGCCCCCGGCGAGGGACCATTGAACACCCTCGCGCTGCGCAGCGGCGCACGCGAGTGCGGGTCGATGAGATCCCAAAGCCCGAACCTGCGCATCGCGCGCACCGACTTTTGGGTCAGCGCGATCTCGCGCCCGTCGAACTGCGGCTCGTTGATGTCGGCGAGGCGCTGCTGCTCGACGACGACGATCTTGAGGCCAACACCACTGAGCGAGCGTGCGAGACACAGCCCCACCGGCCCGGCGCCCACGATTACGATATCTGCTTGCATGAATCGAACGATTGGAATGTGACTCAGACGGCTTGATCGGCCTGATCGGCCTGATCGGCCTGATCGACCTTCGCGATGCCGCGTTCGCGCAGGGCTTCGACCATGAGCGCGTCCATCGACTTCACGTGCCAGGCGAACCATTCGTGCAGTTCGCCCACCAGTTGCCGCCCCGTGTCGAAGCGCCCCTCGTCGGCGACTTGCCTGCGCACCTCGCCTGCCACGTTCAGGACGTGCCGATGCTGGCCCGCATGGCAATGGCGCGGACCGAAGTTCATTTCCTCCATCCACGCTTCTTCCTGTGCGAAATGCTGCTTCGTATGCGCCGCCCACGCGTCGAACGCGCCGAGCCAGCTTTCGTCGCTCGCGCGCGCCAGCGCGTCGAGCAGCACGACGAACTCGGCATGCATCGTATCGGTCATGGGTTCGCCCAGTTGCAGATCGGGCGCAAGTGTCGGCGAGGGGCGCTGCGCGGGTGAGGTCATGAGGGAGAGTGACGGCGTACGCGAACGGTCTGAAAAGCCCTCTCGGGCAATTTTTCAAGATACCGGGGCACATGAGATTGCGCGCTGATTTTTAGCAAACGTCGCACGATCGGTCACTGAGGCCGATGGACGCGGCATGAGCACATGCAGGCGAAGCGATCAGACGAAAAGAAACATCGATTCCGGCACAGCGCGGGGAGCGCGGGCCGCAAACGTGGAAGGATGCGAGGAAAGGTGCCGCAGACGCGAAAACACGGAGCCGCGCGGCGCGCGGCTCAAACCAGTTCGGCGAGATTGACGAGGGCGCGGTCGCCGTCGGATTGTGCTTCGTTTTCGGCGCGGAACGTCTTCTCGCTGTACGCGATGACCTTGAACCCGCCGCCTGCCGAACGCTCTATGGTGATACCCCAGTGCCAGCCGCCCTCCTGTTCGAATACGTGCAGCCTCGGACTCGATGGTTGGCTCGGCGATTGAAAAATATTCATTTGAAGCCTCCCGTGGTGGGAATATCGTCTCGGACGATTGCCTGGATAAGAATCAGTCTAAAAACCTCCTTGCTGCGACGCAATACGGAATTACGTGGACGTGAGAACCCTGAGGCGTTGCGCATCATTCGAGCGTTACCCTGGTTATTATTCGACGCCTGGCAAATGCAAATGCCGCCAGCCACACTCCCATTCAAACTGCGAGACAGCGAGAGCCCGATGACTACCGTAACGAATGCCGTGACACATTCCGCGTCCCCGTATCAGCTCGATCTTTCGCGGCATGCTCGCCGCGCACTGCTGGAAGGACCCACGCCGATCCAGCCATTGCCGCGGCTAAGCCACGAACTTGGGGGCGTGAATGTCTATGTCAAGCGCGACGATCTCACTGGCCTCGGCGGCGGCGGCAACAAGCTGCGCAAGCTGGAGTTCCTGGTGGGCGAAGCGCTGGCTGCGGGCGCGGACACCATCGTCACCGTGGGCGCGCGCCAGTCGAACCATGCGCGCTTGACGGCAGCTGCGGCGGCGCAAGCGGGCCTGCAGTGCGAACTCGTGCTCACGCGGGCCGTGCCGCGCGACGACTTCGAGTATCTGGAGAACGGCAACATCCTGCTCGACGACCTGCTCGGCGCACGCGTGCACGACCTCTCCGGCACGGCCAATGCCCTGGAGTTCGCCCAGGCGCGCGCCGACGAGCTGCGCGCCCAGGGCCGCAAGGTCTACGTGTGCCCGCTGGGCGGGTCGAGCCCGGTGGGGTGTCTGGGGTACGCGGCGTGCGCGGCCGAAATCATGACCCAGGCCCATACACAGGGCTTGCGCTTCGCGCGCATCGTCGTGCCCAACGGCAGCGGCGGCATGCACGCAGGGCTCGCCGCCGGCTTCGCGGCGCTGGGCCTCGACCCGAGCCTCGTGCTTGCGTACACCGTGCTCGCGAAGGCTGAGCAGGCCCACGCCGCCACGCTCGAAAAGGCCGGCAAGACGCTCGAGTTGATCGATCCGGCGCGGCGCATCGAGGGCCGCTCGATCGTGATCGACGAAGCCCAGCTCGGCGACGGCTACGGCATTCCAACCGACGCGATGCGCGAGGCCGTGCGGCTCGTCGCTTCGAAAGAAGGCCTGCTGATCGACCCCGTGTACGGCGGCAAGGCATTCGCCGGTCTCGTGCAAGCCGCACGATCGGGACGCTTCGCGCGCGGCGAGAACGTCCTCTTCGTCATGACCGGCGGCTTGCCGGGCCTGTTCGCGTATCGCAGTGCGTTTTGAGGCGCCGCGCGGCGCATTCCAGAACCGTAGAAATGAAACACGAGGGAGTCCACGATGACCGATGACGAACGCGCCATTCGCGAGCTGGTGCAAACCTGGATGGAAGCCAGCCGCGCCGGCGACACCGCCAAAGTGCTGAGCCTGATGACCGACGACGTGGTGTTCACGGTGCCCGGCCAGGAGCCGTTCGGCAAGGCCGAGTTTGCCGCGGCTTCGCAAGCGCAGCAGGACATGCGCATAGAAGGCACGGCCGAGATCGTGGAACTGCAGGTACTGGGCGATTGGGCCTTTCTACGCAATCGCATCGACATTTCCATTACCCCGCCGGGCGCGGCCCAGCCCATGCGGCGTGCGGGCTACACGCTCACGCTGGTGCGCAAGGATGCGAGCGGACGCTGGCTGCTCGCGCGCGACGCCAATCTCGTCGCACCGAAGACGTAAATCCTCCGCCGCGAACGCGGCCGGCGCCGCGACAACCCACGATTCGGCCGCCGCGCCCCAGGCCGCCAGCGGCGTGGGCGCACCCGCTTGCTTTCAGCACTGAAAGAGAACAGCCCCGCGCGACAGGCCTCGCCGCGTTACGCCTCTTTTTCGAATCAGAAAACCTTATCGATTCCTTCAGTTTATTGAGTTTCCCTTAATCGTTCGGTTGCGGCAAAGTGACGCTCATACGCTCGGAGCCACTCCTTGAACCAACGCATCGATCCCTCCCTACTTGCTGCGCCCGACCTGTCGTACGCGACGTTGCACTCGGGCATTGCCCTGCCGTTCCTCGAGCGCGGCGATGGCGAGCCGCTGCTGTTCGTCCACGGATCGCTCTGTGATTACCGCTACTGGACGCCGCAACTCAACGGCCTGTCGGAGCATTTCCGCTGCATCGCGCCGAGCCTGAGCCATTACTGGCCCGCGGCAGACGCCTGCATCCAGGGCGATTTCGGCTGGGAGAGCCACGTCACCGAGCTGGCCGATTTCATCACCGCGCTCGGTCTCGAATCGGTGCACCTCGTGGGCCATTCGCGTGGCGGCTGCGTGGCGTGGCATCTCGCGCGCCGCTATCCGCGCCTCGTGCGCACGCTGGTGCTGGCCGACCCGGGCGGCCCGCTCTCGCGCGTGGACGACGACGAAGCCGCGCTGCCTCCCGCCACCAACGCGCTGCGCACGCGCGCCGCCGACCTCATCCATGCCGGCGACGTCGAAGCGGGACTCGAGTTGTTCGTCGACTCCGTGAGCGTGCCGGGCGCCTGGAAGAAAGGCTCGGCGGCGTTTCGCCAGATGGCCATCGCGAACGCCACGACGCTGCCCAAGCAGTTGCAGGACCCGCTGCCGCCTTACGCGCCGCGCGCCGCCGGCGAGATCAAGTGCCGCACGCTGCTGATCGACGGCCAGCGCAGCCCGCTCATGTTCCGCAACAACGTCGAAGCGCTGGACGAGTGGATCGAGTTCGCGCGCCGCGTCACGATCAAGGGCGCCACGCACGGTATGAACGGCACGCATCCCGACCTCTTCAACACCCACGTCCATACCTTCATCACGCAAGGTTGAGACGTCAGTCACGGCCCGGTTGATATGTCGCCTGTGGTCGAAGCGACTCGACAACCGTTGGCCGCAATTCCAGCCGCACCGGCATGCGGTTCGGCACCATCGCGAACGCCGTGATCTCCTCGATCGTCGCGGGATCGGCGGCCAGCGTCACCTTGAAGCGGTTCATCAGCGTGGAGAGCACGAGGCGCATTTCCATGGCCGCCAGATGCCGCCCCGGACACACGCGCGGCCCCGCGCCAAACTGCACCCACGCGCGCGGATCGTGCACGCGCGCGTCAGTCGCGCAAGCCGCGTTGCCGCGCAGCCAGCGGTCAGGATCGAAGCGCCCGGGCTGCGCGTAGTGGCGCGCGTCGAGCATGGGCGGTCGCGTGAGAAAGAACATCTTCGAACCGGCGGGCAACGCGACGTCGCCCACCTGCACATTCTCCACGGGCTCGAACGCCATGATCGCGGCCACCGGACGCAAGCGCAGCGTTTCGCTGCACACCGCTTCGAACAGGTCGAGGTCCTTCACGAGGCCATAGTCCGGACACACTGCGTGTGCGCCCAGCACCGCGTGCGCTTCGCTCGCGAGGCGCTGCTGCAGCGGTTCGTCGGCGCTTAGATAGTAGAGCGACCACGCGAGCGCATTAGCCGTGGTGTCCTCGCCCGCCAGCAGCAACGTGAGCACGTTGGCGGCGATGATGTCGTCGGTCACGTCGGAGCCCGGCGCATCGCGCAGCGCGAGCATCGCTTCGAGCAGATGGCGCGGCGCATCGGACGGCTCGTCGCGCATGCGCTCGCGCGAGCGCGCCATCATGCCGCGTATCGTGCGATGCACTTCGGCGAGCGCCCGGTCCGTGCGGCGGTCGCGCGGCAAACGCACATAGCGCCAGTACGGGAACGGCGCGTTCACGCGATGCATGAGCGTCGGGAAAATCTGCGCGAGATGCTCCTGAATGACGCCGCGCTCCTGTTCAAGCGTGCGCGGGTCCTCGCCGAACGCGAGCGCACTCGTCACATCCACCGTGTAACGCTTGAGGTCGTCGGTCATCTCGACCACCCCGCCACGCTCGGCCGCGCGTTGCCAGCGGTCGTGCAGACGCGCTGTGATCGCTTGCAGCGTGGGATAGAACGCGCGGAGGTGCGGGATGGAAAGCGCCTGCATGACGAGCCGGCGCTGCGGCTCCCACGCCGCGCCTTCAGCCGAGAACACGCCGTTGCAGCCGATTTCGGCGAGCACGGGTTCGAGCGACGCGTAACGCCGGTAGCGATGCGGACGCTCGCGCATCACGCCCTGGCTCAGCTCCGCGTCGCTCCAGACCGTGACCGGCATGCCGCAGATCTGGAAGCGATACGGCGTGCCGAGTTCCTCGGCCCACTGTTCGAGCACGCGATGCAGTTTCGGCGCGTTCAGCTGATGCAGATTGCCGATGAACGGCAGGCCGCGCGGGCACGGCAGGTCGCGCACCTGGCGCAGGCGCTGGGCGGTGGCGGCGGCGGCGTCCATGGCGCGACGGAGGTGGCGATGCTCAGTCGAGCGACATGCCCAGTTCGGCGGCCATGCGCGCGACGAGCGTTTGCAGGCGTGCGACTTCGTCGGCGAGGCGCTGCTGTTCGGCGCGTACCGCTTCGAAGTCCGCGAGCGAAACGCTCTCACCGGCCTCCTCGCGCGCCCCGGGCGCGATGGTCCCCGCGGCGACGAAACTCGCCGTGTTGACCTCGCCGCACAGCAGATGCATCCAGCGGCTTTCGCGCTCGCCCGGCGCGCGCGGCAGCTTCACGACGAGCGGCGGCTCGCGCTCGGTCAGTTCTTCCAGGAAGCCTTCGACCGACGAGACATCGGCGAATCCGTGCAGGCGCGACGAGTTCAGGCGCAATTCCGCCGCCGTCTGCGCGCCGCGCAGCAGCAGCACGGTCAGGAGCGCCACGGCCTGGCTCGGCACGCCGAGCACGCGGTTCAGGTTGTGCTCGAAGCGCGGCACGCGGCTGCTGCTGCCTTCGAACACAAGGCTCAGCAGCTTGAGGTCTTCGATCGCGGCCAGCACTTCGGCTTCGCTCACGTTCATGACCGGCGTGCGCGCGGTCTTCTGGTTGCAGCCGAGCGTGAGCGCGTTGAGCGAGAGCGGATAGGTGTCGGGCACCGTGTGCTGCTTTTCGACCAGCACGCCGACGATACGCGCCTCGATCGGCGAGAGCGCGCGCAAGGCGCGCGGCGAGGAAGCATCGGCAGGAGAATTCATGGGCAGATCAGTCCGCTGTATTTCAGTTGGAATCAGGCGTTCGATCATACGCGCGCCGCGCTTCCTGCAGAAGTCACGCGTCGCTCAGCCCGCGATCAGCTTCAGCCCCGCCGGCAGCGCCTCGCCGAACACCCGGCCCGTGTCCGCCGTGTCGAGCGCGACGACTTCGCGCACCATCGTGACCCACCCAGGCGGCGCGTTCGCCGACTCCATGCGGCGCACCACGGTCTCGCGCAACTCGGCGGGCAGGTCGCGCGAACGGTCGCCCGTCATGCGCGCGATTTGCGCGGCGGCGAACATCGCCGGTTCGATCTTCTTCCAGTCGAGCGCGAGAATCGCGTCGAGCCAGAGCGCGGCGGTTTGCGGCGGCACCACGCCGTGCGCGCTGCCGTAGAACGGCTGGCGCGCGCCGATGCGGCCCACGGCCCACCACGTCTGATGATTCTCGGAAGGCTTCTGGAGCCGCTGCAACAGCCGCTCGCCGATCTCGACCTTGCGCTCGGCCGCAATCTGTTCGAGCGACGCATAGAGCCGGATCATGTCCGGCACGCCCAGCTTCGCGGCGTCAAAGGGCAGCTTGTGGCGCTTCGAGCCGGCGGCCTCTTCGAGGTACGTCATCGCCGCCAGCACCTCGTCCTGCTGCGCCTCGTTCAGGCCGCCTGCCGCGCGCCGCCAGAGCGTCCACCACTCCGACCACACCTGGCCTTCGCCCACGAACTGGATGCCGTCGTCGAAGAGCGACCAGAGTTGCTCGACGCGCCATTCGTCCAGCGGATAGCCGAACCCCGGACGCAGGCAGAAGCCGGCGAGGTTCAGCCACAGGCGTTCGTGATCGGCGGAGCGCCGGCGCTTGCCCGCGCGTTCCCAGAGCGCGCCGAACAGCTCGCGCAGGAGCGGGCCGTCCCAGTTCTGGCGCGGCCCGAGCCGCTCTTCGAGATGCCCGCGCAAGCGCTTCACTTCCTTCGCGTCGACCTTGGCGGAGCGCGCGCCGAACACGCGCTCGATCGCCTCGATCGCTTCGTCGAGGCCCGCATGGCGCGACTCGCCGCTTGCCGCGCCCACACCGCCCTCGTGCTCCGCGCGGCGCAGCGCGAATTCGAGCAGCCAGCGCTGCGAGGCGTCGTCGGTCGCGATGCAGTGCATCTCCAGCGTGCCGACTTCGGTGAGCGCGGTCGTGAGCTTGACGGGACGCTCGCGCGCCGCCTTTGCGTCGCCGCCCGCGGGCACTACCGTTGCGAGTGGCGGCAGGCGCACGAAGTCGCCCGCCGCGAGATCGGCCAGCTCGCCGGGTTGCCACGCAGTGTCGGCCACCGTTGATGCGAGGTGGAACTGCACCGGCTGGCCCAGTTGCAACGCGAACGTGCGGTCGTCCAGATGCAGTTCGTGGCCTTCCTCCGTGCCGCGTGGCAAGACGCACACGCCACGCGCAGCGGCATCGGCTGCCGCGCCTTCGTCGAGGACGAGAAAGTAGCTGCGCGGCGAGCCGCCGCCGATACGCGGCGCGTTGCCCGAGCGCGCGAGCGCATAGGCGACCGCACCGCGCGCGACAGCCACGTCGGGCTGATCGTTCTGCAGCACGTTGAGCGGCTCGCCGCGCCACGCGCCGAGCGTATCGGCCAGACGCTGCGCGAGCGAGCGGGCGCGGAACACGCCGCCGTTGAGCAGCAGCGCGTCGGGCATGGGCAACGCGGCTTCCGGTTCAACGGCCGCGCCGGAAGAACCCAGCGCCTCGCGCGACTGCGCCGCGAAGCGCTGCAAGAATGCCGCGATATGACGCGTAATGGCCGGATCGGCGGCATAGGGCAAGCCGAACTCGACGATCGCCGCGCGCGAGCGGCGCGGCAGGTCGCCGGCAGTGCCCATCGGGAAGAAGCCGTCCACCACGATCTGCGCGACTTCCTCGCGGCCGAGCTGAGTGGTGCGCGCGCCGCCCACGAGCCGCGCGCCCGCGCCGAGCAGCGTGATCGGCACGGACTCGGGCGCGCTCGCGTCGAGCAACTGCTCCTTCGCGACGCGACAGCGCTCCACGAGCTGCGAAAGGCTCGCCGCGCTCAGGCGCGTTTGCGCGTTCGCGAGCCGGCTTTCGGCCAGATGCGCGAGCGCGAGATCCATGTTGTCGCCGCCGAGCATCAGATGATTGCCCACCCCAATGCGTGTGAGCTGCGGCTCGCCGCCCTCGAACTGCACCTTGATGAGCGTGAGGTCGGTCGTGCCGCCGCCCACGTCGCACACGAGCACGAGGCGCGACGCGCCCAGCTCCGCGTCGAGCGTCGCGCGATGGTGATACAGCCAGTCGTAGAACGCGGCCTGCGGTTCTTCGAGCAGGCGCAGCGCCGGCAATTTCGCCATGCGCGCCGCTTCGAGCGTGAGCGCACGCGCGCCGTCGTCGAACGAGGCGGGCACGGTGAGCACCACGTCCTGATCTTCGAGCGGCGCATGCGGGAAACGATGGTTCCACGCGGCGCGCACGTGCGCGAGATAGCTCGCGCTCGCGGTCACCGGCGAGACCTTGGCGACGTCGTCGGGCGCGCCCCACGGCAGGATCGGCGCGAGGCGGTCCACCGCCGCATGCGAGAGCCAGCTTTTCGCGCTCGCTACGAGCCGGCCGGGCACCTGCGCGCCGAGCGTGCGCGCGAGGCGGCCGATGACGGCGTCGTCACCTGGTGAAGGCGCGCGCCACGGCAAGCGCAGATCGCCTGCCGCAAGCTCGCCCGCCGCCGGGTGATAACGCGCGGAAGGCAGCATCTTTTCCGCGCCCACTTCGCCGAGGCCGGTGAGCTGCTCGACGTCGAACACGCGGATGGCGTCGCCGCCTGCCTCCACGTACGCCACGACGGTATTGCTCGTCCCCAGGTCGATGCCGACGACGTATGGCTTCATCGGGCTCAGTCGCCTGCTCCGCCACGCACGTCGAACTCGACCTTCCAGCGCTCGTTCGTGCCGCTCGGCATGGCTTCGAGCTCGAGCGTGCCCGCTTCCGTCACGCGCGCGTGCAGCTTCACGGGCACGACTTCGCCGGGCGTACGGCCTTCGGTCGGCAGCGTGGCCTGGATTTCCTCCAGCTCCTGCAATTCTTCGGGCGACCAGTAGTCGAGCATCGTGCCGACCTGATCCAGACGGCGCACCGACGAGCCGAAGAAACGGAAGTGCACGGGCTCACCTACGACTAGGCCGAACTCCTGCGGCGGCAGCGCCGCCTCCGTGCCCTCTTCCATGCCGAACGGCGCGACGCAGAGCGCCGACACCGGCGGCTCGAGCCCCGGCACCGCCGGCATGGCCGATTCGACGGCCACGTAATACGCGCGCGCCGTGCCGCCGCGAATGCGCACGCCCTTGCCGCGCTTCACGTAGCCGTAATAGGCCGCGCCGCGCGCCACCGCGAGGTCTAGATCGGCACCGCCGAGCAGGCGCGCGGGCGCCGCGCCCTCGGCCGCGAGCCAGCCGTTGAGGATATCGAGCACGCGTTGCGAGAGCAGCGCCGACTTGAATACGCCGCCGTTGAAAAGGACCGCCGTGGGATGCAGGAAGCTCGCGCCTGCGGGCGGCGCGCCAAAGCCTTCGAGTTCCGCGAGCGCCTGCACCTGGCGGCCGAGGAAGGCCGCGAGATGGCGCGTGACGCCCGCGTCCTGCGCGTACGGCAGGCCAAGCTGCGTGAGACCCACGCGCGTACGCACGGCGGGACGCGCGGCCGCGTCCACCTGCGGGAAGAAGCCTTCGAGAATGATCTGCGTGAGTTCGGCGCGCGTGAGTTCCGTGCGAATCGAGCCGCCGATCAGCTTCGAGCCGCGGCTCGGCACGACGATCGGCACCGTATCGACAGTCGCGTCGCTGAGCAGCGTTTCCTTGGCCGAGCGGCACGCATAGGTCAGCGCGCGCAGTTGCCACGGATCGGCCTGCGTGCCCTGGGTCGCGAGCTTGCGCGCGACCACGTGCGCGAGCGCGAGGTCCATGTTGTCGCCCCCGAGCAGGATGTGCTCGCCCACGGCCACGCGGTGCAGTTCGAGATTGCCTTCGCGCTCGACCACGGCGATCAGCGAAAGGTCGGTCGTGCCGCCGCCCACGTCCACGACGAGGATGATGTCGCCGACCTTCACGTCCTTGCGCCACGCGCCGCCGCTTTTCTGGATCCAGCTATAGAGCGCCGCCTGCGGCTCTTCCAGCAGCGTCATGTTGGCGTAGCCCGCCGCCTGCGCCGCCTCGGCCGTCAACTCGCGCGCGGCCGGGTCGAACGAGGCCGGGATCGTGACGGTGATCTCCTGCTCGCCGAACGGCGCCTCGGGATGCGCGTGGTCCCAGGCCTCGCGCAGGTGCGTGAGATAGCGCACCGAGCTTTCGAGCGGCGACACGCGCGTGACTTCGGGCGGCGCGTCGTTGGGCAGAATGGCCGCGCGGCGATCCACGCCGGGGTGACACAACCAGCTTTTGGCGCTCGACACGAGGCGGATCGGCGTGCCCGCGCCACGGCTGCGCGCAAGCTCGCCCACGGCGTACTCGCGCGTGGTGGTCCACGGCAGCGTGAGGTCGCCCGGCGTCAGCTCGCCCGCATGCGGCAAGTAGAGAAACGAAGGCAGCAGGTCGGGCGATTCCAGTGTGCCCGGCGCAGTCAGCTGGGTCACATTCAGCACGCCCTGCTGGGTCTTTTCGCCATCGCTGGCGCTGAGGTCGACGTAGGACAGCGCGCAATGCGTCGTGCCCAGGTCGACGCCAATCGAATAACGTGGATCGCTCACAGCTCCACCTCCGCCGGCGCGAGGATGCGCGCGTCGTGCGTCTTGACGAGTTGCGGCAGCTTGACCTCCTCGACGCGCCAGCCGCGATGCGTGAGGCTGCCGCTGAACGGCGCCTCGCCCACCACGTTGCCGGTCAGGCGTACGGCGGCGGCGTCGAAGCCGGCCGGCAGCGTCACGCGCGAGCCTTCGGACTCGCTGCGCACCGGGCGGATCGCGAAGTGGTCGCGCAGCGTGGCGCGGCAGCCTTCGTGGACGATGCGGGCGGCGGCGCCGATATCCGCATCGGCATAGCCGGCAATGTCTTCCTCGACGAAATCGACGAAGCGCGCGTTGCGCTGGAGCAGGCCGAGCAGCTGGAGTGCGGCGTCGGGCGTGGCTTCCTTGATGACGGTGGGTGCGGGTGCCGGTGCCGGCTTCGCGACCGGCGCCGCGGCGGGCGCGGGCGCGGCGGCGGCGGGTGCAAGCCCGCCTTCACGCAGACGGCGCACATTGGCGGCGAGCTCGCCGTCGCCGAGGATCGCGAAGAACGATCCCAGCGCGACCGAAAGGCGGCCGAAGAAAGACAGTTTCGATTCGGGCATGTAGACGACTCCAATATCGCTTGAGGGCTCGCAGACAAGGCGAGCCGACCTGCCGGGCTCGCAACGAGGCCCGATCGATGCCTGGAAGGAGGCGGCCGGCAGGGGAAACTCGAGCCCGGCACGGGCTCAAAACCCGTATTTTGCCTTGTCGCGGGCGCAAGCCGGTCAAAATGCGGATTTGGCGAGGGAATGGCGGGCCCGGCGGCGGGCGCGGGACGTTGGCGGCGGGCGGGCGGCGCGGCTGAACCTCGGCGGTCAGCGGCTGAACGCTGCGGCCCTAAAAAGGCGCGACAAGGCGGATGAAATGGGCGCGAACTCGACGACAGGCGGCGTGGGCAAACGCTCAAGGCCTGCGCCGCCGCCGTGATTCGCTATCAAGCCCCGGCACTTTCACGGAAAGATGGGCGTCGTCGCTTCCGCGCCTTCCACGTCGGCGCGCGGCACATGCTGCGCGATGTTCGCCTCGATCTCCGCTTCGCGCGAGCCGGGGACGTCGGCCATGACCAGCAGCTGGCCGTCCTCGATCTGCCCGTGAAAGCGCGAGAGCCGCGTGTTCGGTTCGTCCACGCCGATCATGCCGGCCACCCACGCGCCGAATATCATGCCTGCGAGCGTCAGCGCGACGACCACCCCGCCCGTGATATCGAAGTTCGCAGGCGGAAATATCAGCGCGACGAGACCGACGATGGCGCCGGTCGCCGCGCCGAACATCACGCCGCGCTCCAGCGCGTGCACGACGTCGCTGCGCTGCAGCAGCGAAGCCTCGGGCAAGCGATCGAGCCCCACGCTGTGATTGGCGAGCACATGGATATGACGCCACGTGATGCGCGCACGCAGCAGATCGTCGACGATCGCCTGCGCCGTGGTGGTGTCGGGAGCGAGGAAATAGAGGCGTCTCATGATGCCCTCCTTCCGTCATGCGGCGAGCCGCTTGCAACCGGCCCGCTGCCGCATGACTACGATGCGATTCCGATCATCCTACGCCTGAGTTCCCGCCAGCGCGACAGCCTGGCACGCGTTTGCGCGACAACCCAGGCGCGTCGAGCCGCCTAGATCTCGACGCGCGCCCCGACCTCGATCACGCGATTGGCCGGCAGCTTGAAGAACGCCGCGATATTGCCGACGTTGTGCAGCATCACCGCGAACAGACGCTCACGCCAGAGCGCCATGCCATGGCCGCGCTTCGGCACCACCACGGCGCGGCTGAGGAACCACGACGTCTCGTCGAGATCGAACGTCAAATCCGCGGACTTGTACGCGGCGAGCGTGCACGGCAAGTCCACCTCGTCCTTGAATCCGTAATTGACGATGGCGCAGTAGCAGCCCGGACAGAGCAGTTCGACCATCACGCGCTCGCTCTCGGCCACCCATGGCACGCTCTTCGTCTTCACGCTCAGGAATACTACGCGTTCGTGCAACACCCGGTTGTGCCGCAAGTTGTTGACGAGCGCGTGCGGTACGGCGTCGGCGTTCGGCGTGAGGAAGATCGCCGTGCCGCCCACGCGCACCGGCGAGCTCTCCAGCAGCGCCGCGAGATAGGGCTTGAGGGGCTTCTTGCCGGCGCGCTCGCGCGCTTCGGCCGCCATCATTTCCCAGCCCTTGCCCCAGGTCGCCATGACCGTGAACATCAGTGCGCCGATCACGAGCGGGAACCAGCCGCCATCCACGATCTTGAGCAGGTTGGCGGAGAAGAACATGGCGTCGATCACGAAGAAGAATGCCGTGGCGAACACGCACAGCAGCCAGTTGTAGTGCCACGCGTAACGCACGACGAAGAACGTGAGGAACGTCGTGATGAGCATCGTGCCGGTCACGGCGATGCCGTAAGCGGAGCCGAGCGCCGTCGACGAACGGAAACCCACCACCGCCGCGACCACGGCGACGAGCAGGATCCAGTTGATGCCGGGCACGTAGATCTGCCCGATTTCGCGCTCCGAGGTGTGCACGATATTCATGCGCGGCAGGAAGGAGAGTTGCATGGCCTGCATCGCCATGGAATACGTGCCCGAAATCACGGCCTGCGAGGCGATGACGGTGGCGACGGTCGCAAGCACGATCATCGGCACGATCGACCATTGCGGGAAGAGCCGGTAGAACGGGTTTTGCACGGCGCCCGGGTTGGCCAGCAGCAGCGCGCCCTGCCCGAGGTAATTGAGCGCGAGCGCGGGAAACACCATGCCGAACCACGTGAGGCGAATAGGCTGCTTGCCGAAGTGGCCCATGTCGGCATAGAGCGCTTCGGCGCCCGTGAGCGAGAGCACGACCGCGCCCAGCGCCACGAATGCGAGCCAGCGGTGATGCAGGCAAAACGCGATGCCCTCGCGCGGATCGAGCGCGAACAGCACGGCCGGCGCGGAGGCGATGTTGGCCACGCCTGCCGCGGCGATCACGACGAACCACAGCACCATCACCGGACCGAACACGGCGCCGATGCCGCCCGTGCCGTGCTTCTGCGTGACGAACAGCACGATCAGCGCCGTAAGCGTCACCGGAATCACATAGGTCTTGAGGCCAGGCTCGGCCACTTCGAGGCCTTCGACGGCGCTCAGCACCGAGATGGCCGGCGTAATCACGCTGTCACCGAAGAAGAGCGCCGCGCCCATCACGCCGATCACGAGCAGCGCGGCACGCAGATGCGGCCGCGACGCCACCGAAGAAGCTGCGAGCGCGAGCAGCGCCATGATGCCGCCCTCGCCGTGATTGTTCGCGCGCAGGATGAGCGCGACGTACTTGAGCGAGACGACGATCATGAGCGACCAGAAGATCAGCGAGACGATACCTACGATATTGAAAGCATTGACCGCAAGGCCGTTGCCGGGATCGAACACCGTGGCGAGCGTGTAGAGCGGGCTCGTGCCGATGTCACCGTAGACCACGCCGAGCGCGGCCAGCGCGAGCGCGGGAAGCGCCGGGCGATGCGGGCCGGAGTCGCCAAGGTGCCCGTGCGCCGCGGATGCGGATTGTCCCATGTCTCCCTCCTGGTGCTGCCGCATGCGGGCCGGGGGGCCGCGCGGCCTTGTCGCTTCGTGTTGGCGAGGCTGCCTCATTGGGCGCATTAGTCGAAGTATAGGAACTTGGCGCGAAAATGCGCCTGGCGTGGCGCACAACGGCAACAGCGCCATGCGAGGCGCCGTGCATTCGCAAAACTGTCATAGTCGAACGTATTTTGCTGAACATTCGCCCGATCAATCGGGTCGCCCGGTACGCGTACAACCATAAGGACATGCACAATGCGAACCCGCCTCACGCTCCTCTGCGCCGCGCTGGCGCTCGCTGCCTGCGCGGCGCAGCCCCGTTCAGCGCAACAGGACGCCGGAACGCTTTCTGCGCAACCCGCAGCCTTCGCGCAAGCGGGCGCCGCCGCACAAGGACGTCCGGTGAAAGTCATGATCGTGACGATGTTCGCACCCGAAGCGAAGACATGGCTCGATCGCCTCGGTCCCTGGGAGTCCGTGACAATCGCGGGCCTCTCGCCCGACTACCCCACTGTGCAATGCAATGCCGACGACGTCTGCGTGATGACGACCGGCATGGGCCACGCGAACGCCGCCGCCTCGACGATGGCCCTCGCCTTCGCGCCGCAGTTCGACCTGCGCAAGACCTACTTTCTGATCGCGGGCATCGCGGGTGTGAACCCCGGGCATGGCACGATCGGCTCGGCGGCCTGGTCGGACTGGCTCGTCGATTTCGGCCTGCAGTGGGAGATCGACGGCGATGGCCGCCCGCGCGGCTGGCACACCGGCTATCTCGGCATCAATACGAAAAGCCCCGGCGACAAGCCCGCGCTCGACTACCGCACCGAAGTGTTCCGCCTGAACCCGAGGCTCACCTCGGCCGCCTGGGCGATCTCGCGCGACGTGACGCTCGCCGATAGCCCGCAGGCCCAGGCCGCGCGCGCGAAATATGCTTACGCTCCCGCCAACCGGCCGCCCACGGTGATCCGTTGCGATTCGGTCGCTGACGATACCTGGTGGTCGGGCAAGGCGCTCGGCGCGAGGGCGAGCGAGTTCACGCGCCAGCTGACCGGCGGACAAGGCGTGTACTGCATGACGCAGCAGGAGGACAACGCCACGTTCGAAGCACTGAGCCGCGCGGCGCGTGCGCAACGCGTGGACCTCGATCGCGTGGCCGTGCTGCGCGCGGGCTCGGACTTCGATCGTCCGCATGCGGGCGAATCGAACGCGGCAAATCTGCTGAATTATGCGAGCCAGGGCGGCTTCGCACCTGCGTTGGAAAACCTCTTTCGCGCGGGCCATCCGCTCGTGCAGACCATCGTCGCGCATTGGAGCGAATGGCAGAATGGCATTCCCGCGAATTCGTCTGCGGCGTCGCCTCGCTAGCCATATAACGCCCTGTCCCCGCTTTACCTCACCGCAACGAAGCATCCTTGTGAGGAATACAGACGATCGGTGCATGCCGCTACCCGGCATGCATCGCCAATTCGCAAAGCAATTACAGCGCACGGTCGTTCATACGCATTGCGCATCGGAATGCGGGATTTCCGCTACTGAAATCCTCCTTTGACCGGATAGCTTTATCGCGGCATCTATGCCAGATTAGGTCTCACTCACTTCGAGCGCAGCGCAGGGGTCGCGAAGCGATGCGCCATGATTCCACGGGGGACAGCATGCACCGTTACTTTCCTCCCCTTCATGCCGTCACGCACATCATGTTCGCAAGCGTGCTCGCGTATGTGCATTCGCGAGTGCGCAAGTCATGAATACCGCCAGCATTGTCGTCCTCGGCGCGGGACCAGCGGGCGCAGCTGTTGCGCGCGCGCTCGTGGGCTTCGGTTATCACGTGCAGGTGGTGAGCGACTGGCGCCGCTTCGATGCTGCCGAAGCCTTATCGGCGCGCGTGATCGAAGCGTTGCGCCGCGCAGGCCTGCATCACGCAGCCAGTTGCGGCGAAGGGCCATGCGTGCGCACCACGCTCTGGAACGGCGCACTGCAAACACTCGACGCAGAATTTCTCGTGGACCGGCGCGTGTTCGATGCGGCCCTGCGCGAGGACCTGTCCAGCGCGGGCGTGGACGTGATCGAGGCGAACGTGCGCTCGCTGCATTCATCGTCCGCAGGTCACGATCTCATGATCGAAACCGCCGACGGACCGCTCACGTTACGCGCGGACTTTCTGATCGAAGCGCGCGGGCGCCTCGCGCCGCTGTTGCGCGACGCCACGCGCGGCCCGCAAACCGTGAGCCTGCTGAACGTCTGGAAGGGCCGTGCCGGCGCAGCAGCCACGGCGGTGGAAAGCCTGCCTGGCGGATGGGCATGGATGGCGCGTCTGGGCGACGGGCGCTGCTACTGGCAATTGACGCTGGACGTCACGAACCCCGAACTGCCGCAGCGCGATGAACTGCTCACGTTTTGCGAGCGCATGCGGCATTCGCCGCTTGCCAGCGACTTCTTCGCGGGCGACGCCGCGACCGACGCGCGCCTCTACGCGCGCAGCAGCACTGCCACGCTATGCGGCCGTACTGGAGGCCATAACTGGTTGCGCGTGGGCGACGCCGCCATGGCCGTCGATCCGCTCGCGGGCAATGGCGTGTTCCAGTCGCTCACCTCCGCGTTGCAGGCACCGGCGGTGATCCATACGCTGCTCGAGCGGCCCGAGCGTGCGCCGCTCGCGCTGCGCTTTCATCAGCAGCGCATCGAGCAGTTGTTCATGCGCTTTGCGCGCACCGGGCGCGATGTCTATGCGCTCGAACAGCGGTGGACGACGCAGCCGTTCTGGCAAACGCGTGGTGCGTGGCCCGACGACCGGCCGGCTCACGTGAGCGCCGATTTCAACGAGTTGAATGTGGGGCGCGCGCCCGTGATTGATGGCGGCATGATTGCCGAAGCGGATGTGGTCGCTAGTCCGGACCAGCCGCTTGGGATCTGGCATCTTTGCGATGCTGCGCTTGCGCCTGTGGTTGAGGCGTTGCGGCGCGAGCCCGCTGAGCAGGTGCTCAAGTCGCTCGATGCCGATCAGGCAAGGATGATTCGGCATTGGCTTGCCATGCAGGATTGTCCTTAGCCTTTTTGGTTTTTTGGCCTTTTTCTGTTTTGGCCTTTCCTTGTTTTCGTGGCGGTATGCCAGTGTTGCCCCTGTGCAGGGTACCGCCACGAAAACAAGAAAAGGCAAAAGCGCCCTGAGCGAGCACAAAAAAGTCAATCGGACTCCCGAGCAAAAAAATCACCCGCGCCCCAGCGCCACCATCTCTATCAAAGCCCGCGTCCCCGCCGACCGATAATACGCCCGCGTAGCGATCACCACTTCGCTATACCCGTTCGCCGTACCCTCTGCGCGACGAATTCGTGCGGGCGAAGTTCAAGGAAGTGGACCCGCGCCCGTTCGCCCCCACGCTGTTCGGGGGCGATCATGAGTAAGCGCGCCCTGCATGGCCGCAAGCGGCTGATCGTCGGCGTCACCGGCGCCACGAGTTTCATCTATGCGGAGCGCACATTGCGCCTGTTGCGGGAGATGGAGGTCGAGACGCATCTCGTGATCTCACGCGCGGCCGAACTCACGCGCGAATACGAGTCGAGACTCTCGCGCGAAGCCGTGCACGCGCTCGCCGACCATGTCCACCCGATCGCCGACGTGGGCGCCTCCATCGCGTCAGGATCGTTCCGCACGCTTGGCATGCTCGTCGTGCCGTGCTCGATGCGCACTGTCGACGAGATCGCCTCGGGCGTCACCAGCACGCTGCTCACGCGCGCCGCCGATGTGGTGCTCAAGGAGCGCCTGCCGCTCGTGCTGATGGTGCGGGAAACGCCGCTGAACCTCATCCATCTGCGCAACATGACGACGGTGACCGAAGCCGGCACGGTGGTATTCCCGCCGGTGCCCGCGTTCTACGCGAAGCCCGTGAGCCTGCAGGACATGGTCGGTCATTCGGTGAGCCGCGCGCTCGACCAGTTCGGGCTCGATACGGAACGCATCGAGGCGTGGCGCGACGCGTGACGCCGTAGTGGCACGCCGGGACACGCGCCGGACACAATCAGGGAACGACCATCGCGGTATTAAGTTTCGGCGTAAAATGCGCGTTCGCCGCGAAGTACCGGCGTAGAAGCCTCACGCCAGCGATGCACGTCGATCTACTTACCATCTACTTCCTCCTGATCGGGACCCTGCTAGCCAGTTCCCTGATGACGCTCTGGGAGCATCGTACGCATCCCGCGCGCAGCAAGGCATTGCGGATACTGGCCGGGGGCTACGCCACCCTCGCGGCCGGCTGCGCCGCGGTGCTCGTGCGCGCCGATCTGCCCGGCGTATGGGGCGCCGCCCTGAGCAACCTCGTCATGATGGCCGGCTATCTGCTGGTCCTGCATGGCGTCGCGACGCTGAACGGGCGGCACTACCGGGCGGCCTCGATCGCCCTGCTCGCGTTGATCGCGCTGACATGGGCCACATGGGGCGCACGGCATCCGCAGGCCATGTGGTACTACGCGAGCGCGTTTCCCATTGCGCTGGTGAGCGCCATGACCTCGCGCGAGCTGCTGCGCGGCGACGGCATGAAAGGCGGGCAATCGCGCCACGTCGCGACGTTCGTCACGGCAGTCCACGCGCTCTTCTACGTGTTCAGGACCTTTGTCCTGCCGTTGCTGGGCAGCCGCTATGGGGACGGCTTCGTCGCGCTCGTCAGCAAGATCACGATGTATGAAGGCGTGCTGTATTCGATCATTCTGCCCATGGCCCTGATCAAGCTGGTACGCGAGGAAACGCATGGGCAGCTGTTGCGCGAGTCCCAGACGGACTACCTGACCCGCCTTGGCAACCGCCGCTGGTTCTTCGAAGAAGGCGAGCGCGTGATGAGCGAGGTCGGGACGCGTCAGCCGCCCGCGGCGCGCCGGCCGGTTTCGCTGCTCGCCTTCGATCTCGACCACTTCAAGACCATCAACGATCGCTACGGCCACAAGACCGGCGACGAAGTCCTCAAGACGTTCGCGGACATTGCCCGCAGCGCCATGGGACCCGAGGCGATCCTCGCGCGCATAGGCGGCGAAGAGTTCGCCGCCCTGCTGCCGGGCCATGACCGCGTGCACGCCAAAGCGGTGGGCGAAGCGATCGCGAGGCGTTTCGCTCAAACGCCCATGAACAAGGTCGATGGCGTCGCCATCCGCGCCACGGTGAGCATCGGCCTCGCGCAGCACGGTCACGAAGCGTCCACGCTCTCCGACCTGCTGGCCGCCGCCGACGCCGCGCTCTACAGCGCGAAAGCGCTGGGCGGCAACCGGCTCGAAATGCTGGTTCTTTGACGCTTCACGCCACGCCCAGCCTTCCAGTCAGCTATTTGTAGGCTACGCGCATCCTTTTTGCTAGCCCTCTTGGGCCCGCCCTATCCGGTCGCGGGTGCAATCGCGTCAAGCGGTAAGGGGGCACAATGGCAACGATCGATACCCGGATCCGGGGGGCAATTTCCGCCGGACTGATTTTCCTGCTCGCGGCTTGCGGTGGCGGCGGTGGCGGTGGAGGCGGTGGAGGCTCGAGCACCGGCACGAGCACACCGGCGGGCGGCGTCAAGCTGCAGGTCGTCTCGTTCGGCGACAGCCTTTCCGACGTCGGGACCTACGCGCCGCTTGCGAGCGCCGTGGGCGGCGGGCGCTTCACGACCAACCCCGGTCAGGTCTGGTCCCAGGACGTCGCGCAGTATTATGGGGACACTCTGAACGCCGCATACACCGTCGGCCTCGATCACAAGCTGAGCGCGCAAGGCGGCTTCGGCTACGCAGAGGGCGGCTCGACGGTCGCCACGCCGGCCAACCAGTACGACTTCCTCTCGGACGTGATCGGCAACATCGAAATGCCGGTCAATCAGCAGGTTTCGAGCTATCTCTCCGCTCACGGCACCTTCAACTCCGGCCAGCTCGTGCTGGTCTGGGCAGGCGCGAACGATGTGCTGCGCGCCGGCAACCCGCCGACCGCCAATACGGTCGTGCAGACTGCCGCCACGACGCTCGCTCAAGTCGTCGGGCAGATCGTGCAGGCCGGCGCCACGCATGTCGTGGTGATCAATGTGCCGAACGTCGGCCTCTCGCCCAAGGGCATCACCTCGGCCGATGGCGGCGCGAACCTGACCCAGCTCTCGCAGCTCTTCAACTCGACGTTGAACGGTGCGTTGCAGACGGACGGCCTGCAAGGCAAGGTCATCGAAGTCGATTCCTACACCTGGATCACGCAGCTCGTCGCAAACTTCCAGGCGAGCGGATTTACCGTGTCCAACACGGCCCAGGCGTGCGACGCTTCGAAAACGCCGGACAACACCTCACTGCTCTGCTCGCCCGCCACCTACGTCTCGGCTCATGCCGACCAGACCTATATGTTCGCCGACGACCTCCACCCGACCACGCACACGCATGCGCTGTTCGCGCAGTTCGTCGAGCAGCAGATCGCGGCGAGCGGTCTCGGTCATTGAGTGCTGTGCTGAAGCGGCCGCGCCGGCTATGAGCACGGCCGCTTGCGAAGTCATCAAGATTCCCGGTGATTTCCGGCGACCTCCGCGATCTCGTGACGGCTCATCCAGAACTTGGCCGGCCGGCCGGGTTCCTTGCGTCGCAAACCATCGAGGGGCAGACACGCCTCGACAAGCTCAAGCGTCTGGCAATCGAGGCTGGCGTCCCCGATTTCCGCGAATATGTGCTGCGACCGCACGTGATCCTGTATGCCCACTCCGAAACGCGCGCCGTGGTCCTCTCGATTCGTCACCAGCGCGAACTTGGCTATGCACCGCCGAGTGATTGATGGCGCTCGCATCCCTGCGGGACAAAGACAAAACCCACCCCGATTGTCGCCCCCAGTTGAACGCAGCATCGCGTTCCAGCCACTTTATCCACGCACGCGCCGACCGCATACTTCGTGACGTAGCCTCCACCGACCCGTCAACGCCATGCTAAACAGGGACGCCATTCGCTCCGGTGCGTTTCTCGAGAGTTTCAGCCATCTCCCGCCGGAAATTCTCTGGACGCAAGCCCAGATCGCCCAGTCGCTCGCCGATACGATGGCGAAGCGCCCCGCCGGCGAAGAGGTCTGGGTGTTCGGCTACGGCTCGCTCATGTGGAATCCGCTCTCGCACTTCGACCAGCGCGCGTACGCCACGCTGCACGGCTGGCGCCGGAGCTTTTGCATTCGCCTGTTCGGCGGGCGCGGCACGCCGCAGCGCCCCGGCCGCATGCTCGCGCTGGAGCGCGGCGGCGATACGCAAGGCGTGGTGCTGCGCCTCGATACGGCCACGCTCGAGGAAGAGCTGCACATTCTCTGGACCCGCGAGATGCTGACCGGCGCCTACACGCCGGCCTGGACCACCGTGACGCTCGCCACCGGCAAAACGCGGCACGCCCTCGCCTTCGTGGCGAACACCTGCCCGCATCAATACGAGGCCGATTCGAGCCCTGCGACTGTCGCACGCGCGATTGCCCAGGCGCATGGACCGCTCGGCAGCAACGCGGAATATGTGTTCCAGCTCAGGCAGGCGCTCGCGGACTGCGCAATGACCGACGCCTACGTCGAGGAAGTGGCGCAAGCCCTCGAACGTTTCGAAACGACGTCTTAAGCGAGCCGCGCGAGACCCGTGACCATCTGAACGACGCCAAACGCGGCAATCGCAACGGCGGAAAACATGGAGATGCCCCGCGTGAACGCGAGCGGCAGCTTCGTACGCAGTGCCGACGTCACGCCGCTCAGGAACAGCCACCACACGGCCGAACCCGCGAACACGCCCGTCACCATCGTCACCATCAGCGCCGCCGAAAAACCTGCCGGCGCGCCCTGCTCGCCTGGCATGGCCGGCAGGGGGCCGAGCGCGGCAAACGCGGCGATGAACGAAAAAATGGTCAGGGGGTTCGAGAGTGTCAGCGCAAACGTCGTGAGGAAGTCCCGCGTGACCGGGCTGCGCGGGGTCTCCTCTACGGCGGCAGGCGTGCCAGGCGACTCGCGCGCGATGGTCCACGCCATCCACACCAGAAATGCGCCGCCCGCTGCCTTCAACACGACCGTCAGCATCGGCAGCGCCGTCACGATCCCAGCCACGCCGAGCGCGCCGAGCAGGCCATAAAACGCATCCGCGCAGGCCGCGCCAATGCCCGTTGCGAAGCCGGAGTAAAACCCGCGGCTCAGGCTGCGCTGGATGCACAGCATGCCGATGGCCCCGACCGGTGCGGCGATGCAAAAGCCCATCGCCACGGCTTTGACGAACAACATGTCCCCTCTCCCGCAATGCGTGTTCTATAGGGAGCTATCGTAGACGGCGCGGAGTATCCGCAGAAGTCGGGATTTAAGGGAAAATTGGCCTTTCACCTTAAACATTTCGCCATCATGGACGATCTGGACTGGAAAGTACTGGCGCTGCTGCAGGACAACGGCCGCATGACCTACACCGAGCTTGCGCGCCAGGTGCATCTCTCCGTGCCGGCAGTCACGGAGCGCGTGAGACGTCTCGAAGAGGCCGGCGTGATCGAAGGCTACACGGCGCGCGTGAATCCGGCCGCCGCCGGCTATCCTATCTCGGCCCTGATCGGCATTACCGTGCCCCAATCCGCGAAAGCGAAGTTTCTCAAGCTGCTCGGCACGATTGCCGAGGTGCTCGAATGCCATCACGTGACTGGTGCGGACTCCTATGTCATTCGCCTCGTCGCGACGAGCGTGGCCGACCTGGAGCGCCTGATCCAGCGCATCAACCTCTACGGCGAGACGCGCACGTCCGTCGTCATGTCCACGCCGCTCGCCGCGCGTGCACTCGCGCGGCCTCAGGCGAGCGCGGCCGGGTCGCGCGGCAAGGCCTAGCCGCGACGACCCGGGTCCTCAGAGCGAGCGCTCGATCGCCTGCCCCAGCAACTCCACGCCGAGATCGATCTCCTGCTCGCTCACGGTCAGCGGCGGCGCGATGCGGAACACGCCGCCCATGCCCGGCAACTGCACGATGTTCATGCTGAGCCCGAGCTTCATGCACTCGCGCGTGATCTTCGCGCCAAGGCCGTCGGCGGGCTCCTTCGTGCGGCGGTCCTTGACGATCTCGAGACCGAGCAGCAGCCCGCGCCCGCGAATGTCGCCGATGCACTCGAAGCGCTCCATCAGGTCGAGCAGCCCGCGCCGCAAGCGCTCGCCCATGATGTTTGCGCGCGCAACTAGTCCGTCGCGCTCCACGACGTCCAGCACCCGCAGGCCGACCGCGGCAGGCAGCGGATCGGACACATGCGTCGTGTAGAACAGGAAGCCCCGTTCGTGCGCGGCTTCCTCGATCTGTGCGGACGTGACCACGGCCGCGAGCGGCAGGCCGGCGCCGAGCGTTTTCGACAGCGTGAGAATGTCGGGCGTCACGCCGTCGTGCTCGCATGCGAACATCATCCCGGTGCGCCCAACGCCCGTTTGCGCCTCGTCCAGAATCAGCAGCATGTCGCGCTCTTCGCATTTGCGCTTGAGCGCCGCCATATAGCCGGGCGGCAGTTCGATGATGCCGCCCGAACTGAGGATCGGCTCCGCGATGAAGGCGGCGAGATTGCCGCTGGACTGGCGGTCGATGAGATCGAACGCGTAGTCGAGTTCCGCGAGGTAATCGTATTGCCCGTTGCGCTCGAAGCGCGGCCGGTACGTGAACGGCGCGGGAATCGCATACGAGCCCACCGCGGCGGGACCCACGCCCTTGCGCCCTGCGCTATAGGTGGCCGATGCCGCGCCGCCCGTCATGCCGTGCCACGACTGCGCAAAGCCCACGATTTCGAATTTGCCCGTGACGAGCTTCGCCATGCGGATGGCGGCCTCGTTCGACTCCGCGCCCGTGCTCAGCAGCAACGCGCGGTCGAGCCCTGCGGGCGTGACGTCGGCGAGACGCGTGGCCAGTTCGACCACGGGCCGCGAGAGCATGCCGCTGAACAAGTGATCCAGTTTGCCCGCGTATTCGTTGATGACCGAGACGATCTCGGGGTGGCTGTGACCGAGCACGGCGCTCATCTGCCCCGAAGTGAAGTCGAGGATCGGGCGGTCGTCGGCGTCGTAGACGAAGCTGCCCTGGGCGCGTTCGATGATCATCGGCTCGAACGTGCCGCCATAGCGGATCAGGTGCTGCCTCGCGTTGCGCCAAAACTGTTCGTCGTCGTTCCTGGACACGGGCTTCTCCTCGTCGGGTAGCGGGTTTTGCGGGTTTTCCTTGCAGTCTAGTCGCCGCTCTGGTTTTATAGAATCGAATAGTTCTTATGCGAGCTAGAAGAGAGGCTAATATCGTGAGCCGTCCGCTGGAAATCGATCTGCTGCGTTCGTTCGCCGTTATCGCCGAGATGCGCTCGCTAAGCCGCGCGGCCGAACGCGTGGGCCGCACCCAGTCGGCGCTGAGCCAGCAGATCAAGCGGCTCGAGGAGATCGTCGATCAGCCGCTGTTTCAGCGCACCGGCCGCGGCGTTGCGCTGACGAGCCCCGGCGAGCGCCTGCTGGTGCACGCCCAGCGCATTCTGCGCCTGCACGACGAGGCCATGGCCGACCTGTGCGGCACGGGCTTGTCGGGCACCCTGCGCTTCGGCTGCCCGGACGACTATGCGGCTGTGTTCCTGCCCTCGTTGCTGCGCCGGTTTTCGGGCCAGCATCCGAATGCGCTCGTGGAAGTCGTGTGCGTTCCGACGCCGCGCCTTCTCGAACAACTCGACAAGCGTGCGGTCGATCTCGCCATGGTGTCGCTGCCTTTGACCGCCGCTGCGTCTGCAAATGCAAGCGGCCCACACGACGAGATCATTCGCCGCGAGCAGCTGGTCTGGATCGGCTCGCCCGGACTCGACTCCGCGCACTTCGCGCCGTTGCCGCTCGCGCTCTCCGATCCGGACACGCTCGACCACATTGCGGCCTGCGAAGCGTTGGAGCGCATGGGTCGCGCCTACCGCGTCGCGTACGCGAGCAGCAGCCTCGCGGGTCTCACCGCGCTGGTGCGTTCGGGCCAGGCCTTCGCCGTCATGACGCAAACGGCCGTACCGGCGGATCTGGCGATACTCAATGGCGATCCCGCGCTGCCGCCCTTGCCGGCCGTGGGCATCACGATCAAGTTCGGGCGCAAGCGGCCGTCGCTCCTCACGGCGGCGTTTGCCGAGCACATCCGGCTCACGCTGCCGCTGTTGTGAGCGCACGGCGGCGCTTCACAGCAACGCCCATGGCGATCTCGACCAGTTTGCGATGTCATGAAGGTTCACTGCATGCGGATTATCGGCCGGAAAAAGGCATGCAGTTCCGCGTAAGCGTCCAGCGGCAAAACCTGCGCGACGTATTGGTCCGGACGGACGATCACGAGCGCGCCACGCCCGCGGTCAATGCCGCGCGCGTCGAAAATATCGGCCGACGTGTCGCTCGTAAATGCTTTCTCGTAATCGACGAGCCCGTAGCGCCCCTTTTTCGGCCGCAGGAGATCGGGCAGCGACTCCATGCGCACTTCGCGATGTGGCTGCTGCAATACGGCACGCAGATCGAGCACGCTGTCGATATCGGCGCCCTCGGGGGTCACGAGCCGGAGCACCGAATCGGGCGCCGAGAACAGATGCTCGCACAGCGCATCGAGCGCTTTCCCCTGTGCGTCCGCGAACGCGTAGAGTCGCCAGCGGCCGTCGGCGCGCGCGGCATGGCCGAGATGGACAGGCTTCGCGTCCGCGAGGCGAACCACGGGTGCCGAGTGAAAGCGCGTGCCGATCACGAAGCCGCTGGCGAGCGCTTGATGCGTGGCCTCGCCCGTGAGCGTTCCGGGCCGGTAGCGCGTCGCGACGCCCGCCGTATAGCGGCCCGCGCGCACGAAATACGCCTGCAATTCGGCGGGATCGACGCCTCCCGCTTCCGGCCGGTTCGGGTCCTTCGGCGGCGCGGCCATCATCGTCGACCACTCCTTGTCGAAATCGATCAGTTCCTGCGCGATGGGCTGGCGCTCAGCGGAATAGGTGCGCAGCAGATCCGCAGCGCTGCGCCCTTCGAGTACCGCGCCGAGCTTCCAGCCAAGATTGAAGCCGTCCTGCATCGACACATTCATGCCCTGACCGGCCTTCGCGCTATGCGTGTGACAGGCGTCGCCGGCGATGAACACTCGCGGCTCGCGTGACGTTGCGTCGGCGGCGACGGCGTCGTCGAAGCGGTCGCTCAGGCGCTGCCCCACCTCGTACACCGAGAACCATGCGACTTCCTTCACCTCCAGCGTGTAGGGCTGCAGAATCCGTTGCGCGGTTTCGATGATGCGATCGACCGAGGTCTGCTTGATGCTATCGCGATTCTCCGGCGTCACCTCGCCGAGATCGACATAAAAGCGCACGAGATAGCCACCCTCGCGCGGAATGATGAGCAGATTGCCTTCGCTCGCCGATTGAATGGCCGCTTTGAGCCGGATGTCCGGAAAGTCGGTAACGGCGAGCGCGTCCATCACGCCCCATGCATGATTGGCGGCGTCGCCACGCAGCGTTTGCCCGATGGCAGCGCGCACGCGGCTGCGCGCGCCGTCGCAGCCCACCAGGTAGCGAGCGCGCATGACGACCGTTTCGCCCTCTCGCGCTTCGTCCGTGCGGCGCAGCGTGGCGCGCACGGGATAGTCGCCCTCGTCTTCGCGCACGAGATCGACAACTTCGAGCCCGTAGTCGGGTTCGAGTCGATGCGAGGAGCACCGCATCACATCGAGCAGATAGTCCTGAATGCGCGCCTGATTGACGATGACGTGCGGAAACTCAGACAACCCGGTTTCGGTATCCTGCACACGTCCAGTCCGCTTGATCGCACCCCGTTCAAGCGCGTCGGGTCGCCAGAACACCGTTTCGTTGACCCAGTAGGCCTCGCGCAGCAGGCGATCGCTGAGCCCGAACGCTTCAAACATTTCGACGGTACGACACGCCACGCCGTCTGCCTGCCCCATCTGCAACGGCCCGTTGCGGCGCTCGACCACGCGCGTTTTGATCGTCGGGAATTGCGAAAGCTGCGCCGCGAGCACGAGTCCCGCGGGGCCGCTACCGACAATCAGCACGTCGACAGCGTCGGGTGCAAGGCTGTGAGGGGCGCCTTCGGCGGCCGGTTCGATCGTCGGGTCGCCAGCGCGGAAACCGTTAAGATGGAACTGCATGTTGTCTTCCTCTACTCGGTGCGTATCGTTGTGACGGAAAATATGGTCCGTACGCCAACTGTTTGAAACTGATTCGGGAAGCGGGCACGTATCAAACGGCCCGGCCGAATTAAAAAGTGGTACGGAGGCCGACTCGGGCAATCGCCTGAGAGGCGCTGCTCGAGGAACCAGTCGGGTCCATGATGCCGTTGATGGCTGCCTGGGCGCCCGAGTTCGCACGCTGGTAGACGCCTTCGGCGTACACCATCGTTCGCTTCGACAACGAGTAGTTCAGCGTTGCGCCAAGCTGGTTGGCATGGTTGTTGTCGAGAACATCGTTGCCCTTCATGTACATGTAGCTCGCCCCGAAAGACCAGGCGGGCGTGATCTGCCAGTTCGCGGCGACCTGCCCCGCGTAGGCCCCGGCACCCGTGAACGAATTGCGCACGGTCACGAAATCCGCAGCGGTGTAGACCGGGCCGAAAGCGTAGTGAGCGCCGACGCCCCAGTTCCAGACCGGGATTTGCGGCGAACCACTGGCCGACCCCGGATACTTCTTCTGTGTGTACGCCGCTCCGACGCCAAACGGTCCATTCGCGTAGTTGAGGCCAAAGCTCATCGCGGAGTTGGATCCGAACGAACCTGCAACACCACCCGGCGAGTAGAGTGCGCCAACCGACACGCCGGCGAATATGGGCGACTCGTATTTGATGGAGTTCGAAGTGGGAATGCCACTGGTTCTGCTCCAATCGAACCAGCCCGTGGGGTTTTGGGGAATACCGAGCTTCTGGAACGGGCCAGCGGCAAAGTTATACAGTCCACCGGAGAATACGGGCGGCGCATTCCCTGCCTCTGTCAGCGACGTGTACATGAAATCGTAGACGTTACCGAGAGTCAGCTTGCCGAGGTGCGCGTTGTCGAGCCCGACCCAGGCATTCCGGCCGAACAGACCTTGCTGCAGCATCGCACCCGTCCCGAGCTGAAACTGGTTTTCCAGCTTGAAGATCACTTTCGTACCGCCACCCAGATCTTCGGCGCCCGTGATCCCGAAGAGGTTGGGGTTGAAAATCCCGTCATCGAATTTGGTGACGGAGTGCCCGCCCTGGTTCGACACGTACGAGATGCCACCATCGATCAAGCCGTACATGGTGACGTTGCTTTGTGCAAAAGCCCCTTCAACAGGCAGGACTGCCAACATGATGGCAATGGAACATTTCCGCATTCAAGTCTCCAATCGTATTCTAATAAGCTCACAATTCCTGCTGACAACCACCCGACTCACGCGCGAGGTTTCACCGACCGAATCAAGGCTGAGCCAATCTACCTTTCAGATCGAGCGCCACGTCAACGATCATGTCTTCCTGGCCGCCCACCATCCGGCGCTTGCCCAGTTCGACGAGGATATCCACCGTCTTCAGGTCGTACTTCTTCGCGGCCACTTCCGAGTGGCGCAGGAAGCTCGAATACACCCCCGCATAGCCGAGCGCGAGCGTTTCGCGGTCCACGCGTACCGGGCGGTCCTGCAGCGGGCGCACGATGTCGTCGGCGGCGTCCATCAGCGTGTAGAGGTCGGTGCCGTGGTTCCACCCCATGCGTTCCGCCGCGCCGATGAACACTTCGAGCGGTGCGTTGCCGGCACCCGCACCCATGCCCGCAAGCGAGGCATCGACGCGGTCGCAGCCTTCTTCCACCGCCACGATCGAGTTCGCCACACCCAGCGAGAGGTTGTGGTGCGCGTGCATGCCCGTCTGCGTTTCGGGCTTGAGCACGGCTTTCACTGCGCGGAAGCGGTCGCGCACGTCGTTCATCGTGAGCGCGCCGCCCGAATCGACCACGTAAATGCAGGTCGCGCCGTAGCTTTCCATCTTCTTCGCTTCGATGGCGAGGTTTTCCGGCGTGGTCATGTGGCTCATCATCAGGAAGCCCACGGTGTCCATGCCGAGTTCGCGCGCGTATTCGATGTGCTGCTTCGAAATGTCGGCTTCCGTGCAGTGGGTGGCGACGCGCACCACGCGCGCGCCGGCGTGGTATGCGGCCTTCAGGTCGTGAATCGTGCCGATGCCGGGCAGCAGCAGCGTGGCGATCTGCGCGTGCGTGACCACGTCGGCCACCGCCTCGATCCATTCGAGGTCGCTGTGCGCGCCGAAGCCATAGTTGAAGCTCGAACCCTGCAGGCCGTCGCCATGCGCGACTTCGATGCTGTCGACCTTCGCCTTATCCAGCGCGCGGGCGATGTCCTGCACGTTCTGGATCGAATACTGATGGCGAATGGCGTGGCTGCCGTCGCGCAGCGTCACGTCGGAGATATAGAGTTTCTTGCTCATGGTGTTATCCCTCCACGCTCAGAAGCGTCTGCGCCATGCGTTCGGCGGTGGCGAGCGCGGCGGAAGTCATGATGTCGAGATTGCCTGCGTAAGCGGGCAGATAATGCGCGGCGCCTTCCACTTCGAGGAACACCGAGGTCTTCAGGCCGCTGAACCTGCCGAGGCCCGGAATATTCAACGGCGCGCTGGCCGGAATCTCGTCGAACTGCACCTTCTGCTTCAGGCGATAGCCCGGCACGTAGGCGTGCACCTTCGCGACCATCTCTTCGATGGACTGCTCGACCTTCTCCCGGTCGGCGATTTCGGAGAGCGTATAGACCGTGTCGCGCATCATGACCGGCGGCTCGGCCGGATTCAGCACGATGATGGCCTTGCCCTTTGCGGCGCCGCCCACCACCTCGATCGCCTTCGAGGTCGTCTCGGTGAATTCGTCGATGTTGGCGCGCGTGCCGGGGCCCGCCGACTTGCTGCTGATCGACGCGACAATTTCCGCGTAGTGGACCTTCGCGACGCGCGACACGGCCGCAACCATCGGAATCGTGGCCTGGCCGCCGCACGTCACCATGTTGACGTTGGGCGCGTCGATATGCGCGTCGAGGTTCACGACCGGCACGCAGTACGGGCCGATGGCGGCAGGCGTGAGGTCGATCACGCGGATCGACGGCTTGAACGTGCGCAGCAGCGCGTCGTTCTTCACGTGAGCGCCGGCGGAAGTCGCGTCGAACACGAAGTCGATGTCGTTGAACACCGGCAGGCGCGTGAGACCCACCACGCCTTCGTGCGTGGTCGCCACGCCGAGTCGCGCAGCGCGCGCGAGCCCATCGGAGTTCGGGTCGATGCCGACCATCGCCGCCATCTGCAGATGCTTGCTGTTGCGCAGGATCTTGATCATCAGATCCGTGCCGATGTTGCCGGAGCCGATGATCGCGGCCTTGAGTTTTTCGGAAGCCATATGAATTCCTGTATCAGGCGGAGAAAGTCGCGCGAACGCTGCCGAGGCCTTCGATCTGCGCGGTGTACGTGCCGGGTTCCTTCACGGCGACCATGGGCCCGAGTGCGCCCGTGAGCACCACGTCGCCCGCACGCAGCGGCGTGCCGAGCTGGACCATGCGGTCGGCGAGCCACACGGCCGCATTGAGCGGATTGCCGAGGCAGGCGGCGCCGTTGCCGCGCGAGAGCACTTCGCCGTCGCGCGAAAGCTCCATGGCGCAGGCGGTCAGGTCGATCTGCGAGAGCGGCACCGGGCGGCTGCCCACCACGAAGCGCGCGCTCGACGCGTTGTCGGCCACCGTATCGACGAAGCGGATGTCCCAGTTCTGGATGCGGCTGTCCACCACCTCGATGGCCGCGAGCGCATACGCGCTGGCGCGCAGGATATCGACGAAGGTGTGCTTCTCGAACGTGAGGTCGTGCTCCAGCACGAGCGCGATTTCCGCTTCCACCTTCGGCTGGATCAGCTGCGAGAGCGGAATCGCTTGCGCATCGCCGTAAGCCATCGACGCGAACAGCGCGCCGAAGTCAGGCTGATCGACGCCGAGCTGCTTTTGCACCGCGAGCGACGTGAGACCGATCTTGCGGCCCACGATGCGCTCGCCGGTCGCCACGCGCAGATCGACGTTTGCTTGCTGCACGGCGTAGGCGGTGGCGATATCGTCCAGCGCGATCTCGCCGCGCACCGGCTCGATCACGTTGCGCGAGGCTTCGGCGTTGCGCAGTCGCCTCGCAAGCGCATCGATCACATTGATATCAGGCATCCTCAGCTCCTGCTCATCTCGTGTTTTCCGGGTAGCTCTGCAGCCACCCGCTCTTTTTGGGTGGCATCGGTTGCCCGCACATCCATTGCGGCAACCGATGCTCCGTACCGTGGCGGCTCAGGCGGGCACGGCAAGACCGGTCACGTCGGCGGCAGCGACGAACCGGTCAGGCCGCAACGCCACGACGCGCGCACCATACTTGCGCAACCACGGACGCAATACGCCGTCCAGGTCGATCAACTCGTCGTTACCCTGAGTGTGCTGGTCTTGCTGGCGTACGGCGAAGTACCGTGCGCCGAGACTGTCCCAGGCGTCCTTTTCCGCAGCGGTGAGCAGCGTCGCCGGGTCCACGTCGTCGCCGAGCAACACGAAACCGTCACCGAGTAAATCGTCCAGGCGCCCCATCACCCCGCGAATGTCTCCGACCACCGGCTGCGGCACCATCCGGCCCACGATGCTGTCGTCGGCGAGCGGGCCACGCAGCCATCCGGCGGCGAGCACCGGCGGTGCGATCAGCGGCGGCTCCTGAACGGCATCGCGATGCGCTGCATCGAGTGCGGCCTGCTCCTCCTCCGAGAGCTCCTGCTTGATGACACGGCCAAGCTGAACGGCAAGCTGGGTGTAGAAAGTGGCGTTCGGCCGACGTTCGGTTTCGTAGGTGGCGAGGAAATGCTCGGGCAAGGTTGCATTGAGGACGCCCGCGAGCTTCCAGCCGAGATCGAATGCATCGCGCATCCCCGTCTGCATGCCTGCGCCAGCCCAGGGCGGCATGAGGTGTGCGGCATCGCCAGCCAGGAAGACACGGCCTTCACGCCACTTGTCAGCCATGCGGGTGTGGTGGCGATAGAACGCATGCTGGTGAATCTCGACGTCGTCCTGCGTCACCCCCAGCGCCTCGAGCAGCGGCCAGATCTGGGCGTTCGTGGCGAAGTCGGCCTCGGTCTCGCCGGGCTTGAGCGGCAGCTCCCAACGGTGATTACCGCCCGAGAGCGCGATGTCCACCACCGGCCGTTCCTTGTCGGACCAGAAGGTCAACAGGTTCCGGTCCGGCCACCAACGTTTCGCACGGCAGTCGATCACGATCCACATCACGTCGAGCGTATCGCCCTCGAGCTTTGCTCCGATCATGCCGCGCGTGGCGCTGCTACCGCCGTCGCAGCCGATCACATAACGCACGCGCGTGCTTGTCAATGCGCCGGTATCGATATCCTTCGCAGTGACCGTGACGCCGGTCTCGTCCTGCTCCAGCGATGCCACTTCGAAACCGTAGCGGACATCGATCAATTCGCCATGCTGCGCTGCGGACTCGCGCAGCGCAGCTTCCATGGTCGGCTGGTATATATTGAAGAAGCGCGGCTTGATGCCCAGCGTCGAAGGCGGATGCTCGACGCGCATGATCTCCGTACCGTCGTAGCGCATCCAGCGCAAGGCGCGTTGGGGATCGATGCATTTCAGAACCGGCTCGTCAACGCCGAGATTCTGGAAAATCCGCATCGTCCAGTCATTCACGGTGACAGCGCGGGCACGCGGATAGATGTCGCGATGCCGTTCGAACGCAACGCAGGGAATGCCATATTTCGCGAGCGTAAGCGCGGCAATGACACCAGAAGGACCGTAGCCGACGATGGCAACGTCCGCGTCGAAGTGTTCTGACATGGGGTGACTCCAATGGGTTTTGTGGAATGCGAAAGCCGGCTGTTCGATTCGTAGTGCGTATTACATTGCTTGTGCGTCTCCGTTGTTGTTTCACGGAGACGGCATTGCGAATTCTCGCTGCGCGCCGTCGCAGCCGTCGTTAGCCGTTAGTGCTTCAGGAAGTCGATGACGAGCCGGTTGAATTCCTCAGCGTGTTCCCACTGTGCCCAGTGGCCGCACTTCGGGAAGATATGGAGCCGTGCATCCTGCAACGTGCTGATCATGCGCAGGCCATGATCGATCGGCACGAACCGGTCGTCTCGTCCCCACGTAATCAGCGTTTTGTGGCCGATTTCCGCAAAACGGGAGGACAGGTCCCACGTCGTAACCGGGCAAAGCTTCGAGCTTTCGACGAAGTTCTTCAGGTGGTTCAGGTTCGACTCGATATTGTTCCAGCGCCCCCGACGCAGTTCTTCGGTGATCGCTGCCGGGTTGTAGACGAACACGTCGAGCATGGCTTCGAAGTTCGCGTAACCCGGCTGCGAGTACAGCTTGAACATGTGCTTGATGCCTTCGCCCGGTTGCGGCTGGAGGATGCTCGGGCCTTGCGCCCCCGGTCCCATGAGCACCATGCGATCGAGGCGATCGGCAAACTCGAGCGCGAAACTCAGCGCCGAGGCGCCGCCCATCGAGTTGCCGACCAGATGCGCCTTCTCGATACCCAGCGCATCCAGCACGCCCTTCGTGGCACGCGCGTTCATCAGGTTGCGCGGCACGTCGCTGACGATTTCGCCGGATTTGTTGAAACCGGGGCTGTCGATCAGCAGAACGCGAAATCCCGCTGCGACCAGCGCTTCGATATTGCGGTAGTAGTTGCTCCAGCCACTGGCGCCGGGGCCGCCGCCATGCAGCATCGCGACAGCGGGGCCTTCCCCGGCATCGTTGAAATGGATCGTGAAATTCTCGAGGCCCGGTTCGTTGATCGTCACGAACTTGCTCGTACTGGATTCGGTCAGGGTCATTCTTTTGCTCCGAAGATGGTAGATCTGTGCGTCGTTTGCTCGATCAAACACGATTCACTGTGTGATTGCGGCTTCCGGGCCCGGCGGCGGATTCAGCTTATGCCCCCAATCGCTAAGCTCTGCGTAGCGTTTGACTTCCCACGTTGCATCGTCCACCACGATGCCACCCGCGCCAAACTCGATGGCGAATCCGGACGGCGAAATCATGTAGAAGGAAAACATCTGGTCGTTGGGGTGATGGCCCAACTCCATCAGGATGGGCACTCCCGCCTGCTTGCAGCGATCGTAGGCCAGGCCAACATCGTTGGGATCGACACACTCGACCATGACGTGATGGATACGTTTGTGGACCGGAAACGGCACATCAGCAATCGCCAGAGAATGATGCCGGCCGGTACGCGCGTGGAAAAAGGCGACATCGAGGTTGACGCCAGGCGCGGCATCGCCATTGATCGAGTCGCTGAGTTTCAGACCCAATACGCGCTCGCAAAACGCCCTCGCCGGTGCGCTCTGCCTGGGCACGGTGACGAAGTGCCCCGCACCGAGGCGTCCGGTGCTAAATGCACCGCGCAGCACGGACGAACGGAACGTGTCCCGGGATGTGGTCCTGTAGGCACCACAGTAGAACTCGTGGCGGATGCCGTCCGGATCGCAACAGACAAACAGACGAGAGACACGACGCTGTTCGGCAACTTCAGCGTCCGCCTCGGCAACGTCGACCCCCTGAGCGCGCGTCTGAACGACGAACGCCTCGAGTTCCGCATCCGATTCGAATTCCCAGCCAGCGGCGAGGAAATCATCGAGGTCGCTCTTCACCAGCAAGATGCGCTGTTCGTAGTCGTCCATACGCAGGCCAAGTGACTCGCCGGGCATTCGCCGTCCTGCCTGCAAGCCAAGTACGTTGACGGCAAACACCTCCCATGCCGCCAGGTCGTTGACTCCAAAAACCATGTATCCCAGCGTCGATACGCTATGCATTACCTCTCCTCGTTTCGCGATTTTTCCTGACTGCCTGCCCGGCGCATCGGTGAAGCGCTTTCTGGGCGCCATGCGATCCTGACGTGGCATCCGATTGCCGTTCCCGAATCTGGCGGTTGCGACCACGACGGAAGTGTACCGATAGGTCCAAAACACCGCACCCCAGGGAAAACAAGTAATGTACCGATCGGTACAAGACAGGATGACGTATACTTCGCGGATGGAAAAGGCACAACAGATTGGCAATCGGCGCGGCCAACGATCGCGTCAGGAAATCCTCGACGCGGCGGCGCGCGTGATGTCGGCTTATGGTTACGCAGGCACGTCAATGTCCGCGCTGGTCGAGGCGACCGGCATCCCCAAGAGCGCGATCTACCATCACTTTGGCTCGAAGGCTGGACTACTCGCAGAAGTGATGGCTAGAGGCGCGCGCGACTTCTTCGCCGCCATGCGCGAAGCACACGAAAATCCACCGCAAGGCGGAACACCGCGCGAACGGCTCGGCTGGTACCTGAAAAAGACGGGCGAGGTGTTCGAGCACCGGGAAAACTTCCTGCGCCTGTTGTTCGTCATGGTCATGAGCAACGAGGCGGCCGAACCCGAGGCCATGCAGATCGTTGTGGAAGTGCGCACCGAAGGCCGCAACTACATGCACGAGATGATTCGCAACGCATTCAGCGAAGTGGGTGAGGCCTTGGCGTCAGCTGTAGCCGACGAACTCGCGCACTTCGGCATGCTTGGATTTGATGGCGCGTTTATATCCTTGCAGTCCGGCGACAACAAGACAATGAAAGCGCACATGGAGCAACTCACCGACGCCATGATCGCGCTCGGCGAAGCGCGTGCTGCGTCACTCCGGGAACGTGCTCCAAAGCGGAAGAAGGTATCGTCCGAAATCCAGAGTGACTTGCGTCCGCAACGAACTAGACGCGCGCCGAGCGGCGGCTTGAAAGTCTCAGGGTAGCGTTTTTCGGGTCCACCGGAATCTGGCAAGAGGCATGGCGAACTGAATCGATATTCCATCCGGACGTTGCGGGAGGGACCTCAGGTTTTGTGCTGTTGTTCGAATGATTGAGGCCGAGGTAGGGGACGGCAATTTTGTTTTAAAGGCTTTGCGTTCTAGCAAGAGCGCTGCCGCTCCAAGCCGCCCCGTCGATATGCGAACATCGCAGCTTCTTTCGCGGACGCCATCCATCCATGCCGAAAATCCGGAAAACCCTCGCCACGTTGCTGGGCCTCGCACTCGCCGCGGGCAGCGCCGCCGCGCAACCGGCGCAGAAGCCGCCGGGGCCGGCCATGATGGTCCATTTCGACTACTACCCGAAAGACCGCCCGCAGATTCATGCGCTCGAACAGCGGCTGGCCGGCGCCATCAAGCGCGCGGATGCCGGCGAACTCGGCGAAACCGAAATTCACATCGACGGCAACGATGGCTATCTCTACATGTACGGGCCCGACCCGGACCGGCTGTATCGCGTGACGAGCCCGATTCTGAAGTCGTCCAGACTGACCGCGCACTCCGACGTCACGAAGTGGTACGGGGCTCGCAGGGAAACGTTCGTGATTCGCTGAGGCGCGCACGCCTCAAAGCTTGGGGTGGCACTCGAAGCGGATAACGGAGGCCTGCTGCTGCAGCGCTTCGAGCCCTTCGGTGTGCTCCATGCCGAGGCTCGTTTGCATGCCGCGGCTCTCGCAGTAGTCGGTGGCCTCGCTCACCGCGCGCTTGTGGGCGCGCGCCCACGCGAGTCGCCCGCCCGTCGCGGACGCCGAAACGACGTACGTGCCCGAGTTGTCCGCCGTGGTGACGTCGCCGGCCGATGCGCAACCCGCCAGCACCGCGCACGCGGCGGCAAGCGATACGGCGAGCTTGTGCGAGGACCGGCTTGCCACGCCCGCAAGCCTGACGGCCCCCTTGATGATCTGCTCCATGAATCCCTCTCACGATCGAGCGTCGCAATACGCTCACATGAGTGTGGATTTTAGGGTCGCCCTATCGAAAGTCTATGTCCATAGACTGAATTCACTGTTACCGCCAGAAATACAATCGCGATCCCTTTCTGGCCCCATGAACGCGACGAGCGGCCCGGGTCAAGCCGGCACGCCCTCGATGGCGCGTCCGGAACGTCCCCACGCCACCACGACGCCGAGACCGAGCACTGCGAGGCACACGATCGGCACGATCATCGGCCCGAACGCGGTACCCGTGAGCTTGCCCGCCAGCGGCATGAGGTTCTGGCCAAAGAAGCCGCCGAGATTGCCGATCGAGTTGATCGCCGCGACGCTCGCCGCCGCCCGCGCGCCGGTGAAGTAGCGCGGCGGCATCGACCAGAAGCACGGGTACAGCAGCGGAATGCACGCGCCGCCGAACACGAGCGCGATGAAGCGCAGCGGCGTGGAAGGCAGCAGGAGACTCAGCAGGAAGCCCAGCGTGCCGAGCGCCGCGACGATCGCCATCGCGCGCAGAATGCTTTTCGCGCGGCGCAGCTTCGACGGCAGCCACAGCAGCAGCAGCACCGCCAGCGCCCACGGCAGCATGCTCAACAGCCCGTTCATGCTGCTCGACACGCCGAACGACTTCACCAGCGTGGGCAGCCAGTAAGTCACGCCGTAGAGCGATGTTGACATCAGCATGTAGGTCGCCGCGAACAGCATCACGCGCGGATCGAGCAGCGCCTTCCAGGGCTGCGCGTGTTCGGCGTGCACAGGCTTCTCGCGCTCGTGCGCGGCCGCCACGATCTGCTTTTCGCGCTCGTTCAGAAAGCGCGCTTCCTGGTACGACGCCGGCAGCAGCCTGAACACGGCGATGCCGACCAGCACGGCGGGCAGGCCCGTGGCGATGAACACCCACTGCCAGCCGGCGAGGCCCCATACGCCATTGAGGCTCAGCAGCCAGCCGCCCACGAGCGAGCCCAGCATATTGGCGAGCGCGCTGCCCAGCGTGAAGATGCCGAGCACGCGCGCGCGATAGCTTTGCGGAAACCACAGCGTGAGGTAGTAAATCACGCCGGGATAGAAGCCGGCTTCGGCCACGCCCAGCGCGAGGCGCAGACCGCAGAACACCTGCATCGAGGTGGTGAAGCCCATCAGCACCGTAATCACGCCCCAGGTGAGCATGATGCGCGCGAGCCACACGCGCGCGCCGAAGCGGTGCAGCGCGAGCGTGCTGGGCACTTCGAACAGCAGATAGCCGATGAAGAACAGCGACGACGCAAGGCCGAACGCCGTTTCGGTCATGTTGAGGCTGTGCACCATCTGCAGCTTCGCGAAGCCGACGTTTTGGCGGTCGATGAACGAGATCAGAAACATCACGACGAGGATCGGCATGAGGCGGCGCGCGATCTTCGACATGACATCCCGTTCTTCGACGGATTGTTGATCGACGGTTGAGTCTGTATTCACTCTGTTCTCCTACGTTTATTTGTGGCTATGCGTATGTTCAGGACGGACGGAAATCCCCGAGCATCGCCACGAACATGTCGTTCCATGTGCGCGGCTTCGCCTTGATCGTGCCCACCATGTACAGAAAATCCACGTACTCCATCAATTGCTCGGGCCAGACCGAAAAGCGCGACTCCGGTGCGGAGAGCGTCTGCACCACATGCTCGCGCGACGCGCCGAAGCCCGACGAATCGACATAGATCTGCGCCGCGGCCGCCTTGTCCTGCGCGATCATCCGGTTCGCCTCGTCGAGCGCGTGAAGGAACGCTTTTGCCAGCGCCGGCTCGGTATCGACGAGGCGCTTGGGCGCGAACACCACGTCGAGCGTGAGCGGCCCGAGCACGTCGACCGAATTGACCACGCGATGGATGCCCGGCTGCTGCAATTCGAGCGTCGAAAATGGCGGCGACGCGAAATGCGCGGTGATGCCGCCCTCGCGCCGGATCAGCGACTGCATGGCCTGCGGATGCGGCAGGCCGACGGTGATCGAATCGAGCTGCGCGAAGTGCTGCGGCCCGAGCAGCTTGCTCGCCACCATCTGCAGCACCACGGCCGACAGCGAGGTGCGGATGCCCGGCACCGCAATGCGGTCGGCGCTCGTGAAGTCGCGCAGCGTCGCGATCTGCGGCCGGTTCGTGTTGAGCGAGAGCGCCGTGGCCGACAGGCCGCTGATGCCGATCACCTCGACGTTCGGTATGCCGCGCGCCCGCGCCCACAGTTCGATGAAGCCGGGCGCGCCCACGGCGGCGAAGTCGAGCGTGCCGGCCATCATGGCGTCGTCGACCGAATTGCCGCCGTCGAGCCTCACCCACTCCACGCTCACGTCCGCGAGCCCCTGGCGAGCCGCATGGCGCTCGAAGAGCCGCGCCTTTTCCATCACGAGCAGCGGCAGATACAGCAGACCATAGCCCTTGGAAATGCGCACCGTGCGCGGCGTGGCCCGGACCCAGCCAGGCGCGAGCCCCGCGGCAACGGCAGCCGCGCCAAGCCCGGCCACAACGAGCGCGCGCCGACGCGGTGAAGGCCGCGGCGACTTCACGCGCATCTTGCCGTCTCCGTTGGTTCGTGTCGTAATCACGTCGCGCTATCTTCCATGGTTCGCGAGATTACCGGGCGAGTCTGAGAAAATGCTGAGAAACACACAGAGTAGACCTCGGGGAAAACCCGCAATCGCACCCATGAAGATTTTGGCAGGAACGGCATCATGCGCATTCTGGTGGTAGAGGACGACGCGGAAATCGGCGCGGCGGTCCACAGCCGCCTCACGCGCCTCGGTCACGCGGTGGACCTCGAAGCGAACGGCGCCACGGCGAACAGCCTGCTCGGCGTGGAGCGCTTCGATCTGGTCGTGCTCGACGTGATGCTTCCCGGCATGGACGGCTTCGAGATTCTGCGCCATCTGCGTGCGTCGGGCTCAACCACGCCGGTGCTGCTGCTCACCGCACGCTCGGCCATCGACGACCGCGTGAGCGGCCTCGGCCTCGGCGCCGACGACTACCTCGTCAAGCCGTTCGACTATCGCGAACTCGAAGCGCGCGTGCAGGCGCTCCTGCGCCGCAACAGCGGGCACGCGAACGATGTGGTGAGGCTGGGCGGTCTCGCCATCGACCGCAGCAGCCGGCTTGCCGAACTCGACGGCAGACCGCTTTCGCTCTCGCGCCAGGAATTCGCACTGCTCGAAATCCTCGCCAGCCGTCCGCAACGCATCTTCCCCAAGGAAGAACTGCTGAACCAGTTGTTCAGCTACGGCAACGAGCCGAGCGCGAACGCGGTCGAACAATACGTCACGCGCGTGCGCAAGAAGCTGCAGGGCAGCTCGGTCGAGATCCGCACGGCGCGCGGCATGGGATATCAAATTGCCGCGCTTTGACTGGTTCCCGAAAACGCTGCTCGGGCGCACGCTGCTCTTCATCGCGCTCGTCGTGGCGTCGGGCGCAGCGGCGCTCGCGGGCATCGCGCGCTATTACGCGGGCGTTGCGTCCGAGCGCGCCTACGACCAGCTGCTTGCGGGCGCAACCATCCAGGTCGCCGAAAACCTCTACGTGCAGGGCGGCGTGCTCGCGCTCAATCCGCCGGTGGCCGCGCTCTCCACGCTCTCGCGCTATGACGTCGTCTACTACAAAGTGGTCGACGCGCGCGGCCTCGTCGTCGCCGGTTATGGCGACCTTCCCGGTCCCGCCGATACGAAGAGCGCGATGAGCGCGCATCAGGGTCCGACATTCGCGAACGCCCGCTACCAGGGCGAGCGCGTGCGCACCGCGACCATCGGGCGCTACATGCCGGACGCGCGGCCGCCAGGCTGGGCCCTCGTCACCGTCGCGCAGACGACGCATGCCCGCCAGCAGCTCACGAACGACATGAGCCTCAAGGTCTGGACGCTGATCCTGCTGATGAGCGTGCTCGCCATTGGCGCGAGCGGACTTGCGATCCGGCGCGGCCTGCGTCCGCTCGCGCAGATCGAGCAGATCATCGCCGCGCGCGACCCGGCCGACCTGCGGCCCGTGGCGCACGACACACCAAGCGAAATCAACGCGCTGATCGGCGCCATCAACGGGCTGATCGGCCGGCTCGCCGAACGCATGACGGCCATGCAGCGCTTCATTGCCGACGCCGCGCACCAGATGCGCACGCCGATCGCGCGGCTCGACGCGCAGATCGAATTGCTCAGCACCGAGTCCGATCCCGCGCGCCACGCCGCGCGGCTCGAAGCGCTGCGCGCCACCTGCTCGGACGTGGGCCGGCTCACCGGCCAGCTACTCAATCACGCGATGGTGATTCATCGCACCGAAGTGGTCCCGCTGCAGCATGTGGACCTCGCGAAGCTCGCGAGGGAAGGGCTGGGCCGAACGATTCCGCTCGCCGACGAACGCGACGTACAAGTGGCGTTCGAAAGCAACGCGCCGCAGGTCTGGATCGCGGGCGACCCCGTGAGCCTGCAGGAAGCGCTGTCGAACGTGCTGCACAACGCGCTGCTGCACGGCAAGGCCGACGATATCGTCGTCACCGTGAACGCCGCACCGGAGGCCGTCACGCTGACCGTGACCGACAACGGACGAGGCATTGCGCACGAACACTGGGACGCCGCGTTGCGTCCGTTCGAGCGCATCGGCCAGGAGGGCGCGGAGCGCACGACGGGCTCCGGCCTTGGACTTGCCATCGTGCAGGCGGTGATGAAGGCGCACGGCGGGCGCGTGAACTTCGCGTTTCCCGCCGGGGGCGGGTTTGCCGTGGTGCTGACGTTTCCTCCCGCAGAAGGCGAGACGCCTCCCGTTACGCCACGGTGAACGCCTCGCGAAAGCGTAGTAGCGCGAGTTCGTCGGCGCGCGCAGTCGATCAGTGCTCCGATGGATGCGCCCGCGCATACATGCGCAATGCGAGCCAGCATACTCCAGCCCCAAGACCGCCCACCACGCCGCCGAAGCTGCCGAGCCACGACACACCGAAACCATTGGCAATATGGTTGCCGAGCAGCGCGCCCGCGCCGATCCCCACGTTATAGAGGCCGGAATAGATCGAGACCGCGAGGTCCGCGGCTTCGGGCGCGAGCTTGAGCACCCATGCCTGCATGGCAAGGCCGAAAGAAACGATCGCGCCGCCCCACACCAGCGTGTGAACCGACAACGTGACGATGCTCAGCACGGCGGGAAACTGCACGAGCAGGCACACGCACACGGCGATCACCGCCGCTTGCAGAAACTGCGCCGGATCGCGCGGATAAAGGCGATTGAAGAATATTGCCGCGGGAATGCCGGCACTGCCGAACAGGATCAGGACATAGGTAATGCGTTGACTGCTTTCGTGGCCCACGGTGTGAATGAAGGGCTCGATATACGTGTACGACGTGAAATGCGCGGTCACCACGAGGACCGTGAGCAGATAGAGCGAGGCGAGCATCGGCTTTCTGAACAGCACGGGCACGCTGCTGAACGAGCCCGTTTGCTGGCTCGGCAACACGGGCAGCATCACGCGCAGCATGAGCAGCGCAATCGCCGCCGCGCCCGCAATGACGAAGAAGGTCTGCCGCCAGCCCAGCGTCTCGCCGATCACGCGACCAAGCGGAATGCCGGCCACCATGGCGATCGAGGTGCCCATGCCGAGCATGGCGAGCGCCCGGCTCTTGTTGCCGGGCGGCGCGAGCCTCACCACCAGCGAGACGGAAATCGACCAGAAAATGGCGTGCGCAAACGCAATGCCGATCCGGCCCACCATCAGCACCGGGAAGTTCCACGCCACGCCGGTCACGATATGGCTGACGACGAAGAGCGCGAATATCCACGTCAGCAGCTTGCGGCGTTCGACGTTGCGCGTCAGCAGCATCAAGGGCAGCGACGCCACGGCCACCGTCCACGCGTAGATCGTCAGCATGAGGCCGACGTCGGTCGGCTTCATGTGCAGGCTCTCGCCAATGGCGCTCAGCAGCGCAACCGGCACGAATTCGGTCGTGTTGAAAATGAAGGCCGAGAGCGCCAGGACGAGCACGCCCCACCAGGAGTGCCCGGACGAGACCGGTTCAGGCGTCGACATACGAGAGAGACGGGAATCGATAAAGCGCGATTATCGCGTATCGCGGGGGATGCGATGCCTGAACCGTGCAGTGTCTCTTCTGGCCCTCGCCGCGAGCGGCGCGGGCCGGGCCGCCTGTTTCACGGCTGCGGCTGGATTCTTCGGCCGCGCGACCCGAACGCATACGCGAGCGCCGCCGAGACGAGCAGCGCGGCGCTGACGAAGTACAGCCCCAGCGAATAGTCGCCGCTCAGGTCGCGCAGGCGGCCGATCACCATCGGGCCGATGGTGCCGCCGATGAGGCTGCCCATCGCGTTGATGATCGCGATGCCCGCAGCCGCGGCAGAACCCGAGAGAAACTGCGTGGGTATGCTCCAGAGCGGCGGCTTCGCCGCGTTGATGCCGAAGTTCGCGATCGAGAGCCCAATGATCAGCACAATGGCGTTGGCGGCGTGGCCGGACATCAGCATGCCGATACCGGCCGCGAGACACGCAGTCGCAACGTGCAGGCGCCGTTCGTTGGTGCGGTCCGAGTTGCGCGCCCACAGCACCATCGTCACGACCGCGAACAGATTCGGTATCGCGTTCACCAGGCCCAGTTCGAAGTAGCTGAAGCCGAAGTGGTGGATGATCATCGGCGCCCAGATGCCGATGGCGTAGAGCCCCGTCGACGTGCCCGCATAGACGAGCGCGAGCAGCAGCACGCGGGGGTCCTTCACGGCGCCCCACACGCTCGATTTGCTCTGCGCCGCCTTGGCTTCGCGTTCGCGCCGCATTTCGCCGCTCAGCCACTCGCGCTCGGCGGGTGCGAGCCACTGCGCGTCCTCGGGCCGGTCGGTCAGATAGAAGTACGAAACGATGCCGAGCAGCACGGTGGGCGCGCCTTCGACGAGGAAGAGCCACTGCCAGCCGTGCAGATGCGCCGCGCCCTCGAGGCTCATGAGCGCGCCCGAGATGGGCGAGCCGATCATGTTCGAGAGCGGCGCGGCGGTCATGAACATCGCCGTGACGAAGGCGCGATGGCGCGCGGGAAACCAGAAGCTCAGGTAGAGAATGATGCCGGGAAAGAAACCCGCTTCGGCGAGACCGAGCACGAAGCGCAGCGTATAGAAGCTGTACGGGCCCGTGACGAACGCCGTGGCCGCGGAGAGCAGACCCCATGCCACCATCAGCAATGCGATCCATCTGCGCGCGCCGACGCGCTGCAGCGCGAGGTTCGACGGCATGCCGGCCGCGATATAGCCGACGAAGAAAATCCCCGCGCCAACGCCGAACATGGCCTGTGTGAGCCCGATGTCGTGATTCATCGTGAGCCCCGCGAAGCCGACGTTGACGCGGTTCAGAAAGCTGAGGAAATACAGGACGATGATGAACGGCGTTATGCGTCGTGAGACCTTGCGCACGACGCTGGGCTCCAGCGCGGCGGCGTCCTGCGGATGGACTGCGGCAATGTTCATGGGTGTCTCCGTATGGGCGCACTCGCCGCGCGCGGCGGTCAGTGCGCCCCTGTGCCGTTGCGCGCGTCGCGCGAACGGTCTGGTTATCAATGAGGGCTGACTGAGGGTGTTATCCGCGCTGCTGTTGCGCCGGAAGGTCAATGCGGCACCACGGCTGCGCGGCCAAGTGTTTCGCTTCGAACGCGTCGATCGCTTCCTGCTGGCGCAGCGTCATGCCGATCATGTCGAGTCCTTCCACGAGCATCTGCTTCTGGCGCGGCGGCAGCGAGAACGCATAGCGCTTGCCCGAAGGCGCGATCACGACTTCGTGTTCGACATCGATCGACACACGCTTGTCGTCGCCGCTCGCGATCTCCGCGACCAGCGCCTCGACCTGTTGCGGCGGCAGCGTGACGAGCAGCAGCCGGTTGTTCGTCGAATTGAAATAGAAGATCTCGCCATAGCTCGGCGCGATCACGGCTTCGAACCCCGCCTGCTGCAGGCCCCACACGGCGTGTTCGCGGCTCGATCCACAGCCGAAGTTCGAGCCGCCGATCAGCACCTTCGCGCCGCGATACTCGGCGCGGTTGAGCACGAACGTCTCACGCGCGCGGCCATCGGCATCGAAGCGCAGGTCGTACAGCAGCCCGCGCGCGAGTCCCGATTTGTCGATGCCGAGCAGAAACTGCTTCGGCATGATCTGGTCGGTGTCGAGGTTGTTGACCGGCAGCGGCGCGGCCACGCCCGAGATCATGAACGGCTTAGCCATGTGCAAGCTCCTTGCGAATGTCGACGATGCGGCCCGCTATCGCGGCGGCGGCGGCCATCGCGGGACTCATCAAATGCGTTTTGCTGTCGCGCCCCTGGCGCCCTTCGAAATTGCGGTTCGTCGTCGACGCGCAGCGCTCGCCCGGCGCGAGCACATCGTCGTTCATCGCGAGACACATCGAGCAGCCCGGCTGGCGCCACTCGAACCCGGCGTCGATCAGCACTTGCGCAATGCCTTCGCGCTCGGCCTGGTCGCGCACCATGCCCGAGCCCGGCACGACCATCGCGCGCACCGTCGCGGCCACCTTGCGGCCGCGCACGACCTTGGCGACGGCGCGAAGATCCTCGATGCGCGCGTTCGTGCAGGAGCCAATGAAGACGCGGTCGATGGGCGTGCCCTCGATCGGCGCGCCCGCGGCGAGGCCGATGTAGTCGAGCGCCTTGTGCAGCGTCGCGGCGTCGAGACCCGCGCCTTCGGCTGCCTCGGGAATGCGGCCGTCCACCGGCAGCGCCTGGTCCGGGCTCGTCCCCCATGTGACGTAAGGCGCGACGCGCGCGGCGTCGAAGCGATGCTCGATATCGAAATGCGCGTCGTCATCGGAGCGCAGTTGCGACCACGCGTTGCACGCGGCGTCGAGCGTCTTCGCGTCGAGGTCGCGGACCTTGCCGGCCACGTAGTCGAGCGTCGTGCGGTCGGGCGCGATCAGCGCGGCGCGCGCGCCCGCCTCCACGGTCATGTTGCAGAGGGTCATGCGCGCCTCGGCGGAGAGCCCGGCGATCGCTGCGCCCGCATATTCGACGGCGTAGCCGCGCGCGCCCTGCGCGCCGATCTTCGCAATGATGTGCAGCACGAGGTCCTTCGACGTCGTTCCCGGCGGCAGCACGCCGTCCACCACGATGCGCATGTCCTTCGCGACGCGATACACGAGCGTCTGCGTCGCCAGGACGTGCTCGACTTCCGAGGTGCCGATGCCGAAGCCGAGCGCGCCCAGTGCGCCGTAGGTCGTCGTGTGGCTGTCGCCGCACAGCACGACCATGCCGGGGCGGATCAGGCCGATCTCAGGCGCAACCACGTGCTCGATGCCCTGCATGGGGTCGTGGATATCGAACAGATGAATGCCCTGCTCCACGCAGTTGCGCGTGAAGTTCGCGGCCTGCTTCGCGGCGTCGACGATCTCGATCGTGCGCGCGGCCACGGGCACCGGCTTGCTGGGAATCACGTGATCGACCACGCCCATCTGCTGGCGCGGGCGCCGTACCCGCAAGCCCTTCTCGCGCAGCCCCGCGAACGCTTGCGGGCTCGTGTACTCGTTCATGATGTGCAGATCGGCGTAGAGCAGAACGTGCTCGGCGTCGACGATCGATACGGTGTGCGAATCAACCAGTTTCCGGTAAAGCGTGTGTGAAGACATGATGAAGCCCGACTGAAGACTGAATAGTGACGAACGAGCGGATCAGCGCTGGAGAAACGGCAGCACGCGTTCGAGGAGCAACTGGGGCGCTTCTTCGGCGAGGTAGTGGCCGCACGGCAGCGCCTCGCCGCTCACGCCGGCGTTCCAGCTACGCCACTCGGCCAGCGGATCGAAGCACTGGCCAACCGCGCCGTGAGCGCCCCACAACGCGAGGAACGGGCACGCAATGCGCTTGCCCGCCGCCAGATCCGCGCGGTCGTGTTCGAGGTCGATCGTGATCGACGCCCGATAGTCCTCGCAGATGCCGTGTGCCGTCGCCGGATCGGAGAGGCAGCGCAAATACTCCGCGTAGGCCTCGGGAGCGAATGGCGCGAGCCCGGCGCTGCGCGCGCCCATGGTCTGCTTCAGATACAGATCGGGGTCGGCGCGGATCAGCGTTTCCGGAAACGGCGCCGGACGCACGAGAAAGAACCAGTGCCAGTAAGCACGTGCAAATTCGAACGACGTCTGCTCGTACATCGCGACGGTCGGCGCGACGTCGAGCGTAATGAGCCGCGTGACCGCGTCGGGATGGTCGATCGCCATGCGCGCGGCGACGCGTCCGCCCCGGTCGTGACCCATGACCGCGAACGACGGGAAGCCGAGGCCGCGCATGAGCGCGACCTGATCGAGCGCCATGCGGCGCTTCGCGTAGTTGGCGTGGTCGGGCGTGCCCTGCGGTTTGCCGCTGTCGCCGTAGCCGCGCAGGTCGGCGGCAATCACCGTGAAGTGTTGCGCGAGCGTCGGCGCCACCTTGTGCCAGATGGCGTGGGTTTGCGGATGGCCGTGCAGGAGCAGCAGCGCGGGGCCGCGTCCGCCCTGGATGGCGTGAATGCGAACGCCTTCGATGTCTGCCGATGCGTCTGTGAAACCGTCGAACATGCTTGTCTCCCGAGGTTGCATGCAGTCTAATTGATGCCTTGGACGATTGGGTTTCCGTTAAAGCAATCCGGTCGTAACTACCAGGAACGAATCAAGCAAGCCAACGGGAGCGGCGCAATGGACGCGTTTTCCGATCTGAATCTGTTTGCGCTCGTGGCGCGCAACCGCAATCTGGCCGCAGCGGCACGCGAACTGGGGGTCACGCCGCCCGCCGTGAGCAAGCGGCTCGCGCAACTGGAGCAGCGCCTTGGCGTGCGGCTCGTGAACCGCACCACGCGGCGTCTTTCCCTCACGCCGGAAGGCGAGCTGTATCTCGCGAACGGCTCGCGCATCCTCGACGAACTCTCGGAACTGGAACAGCTCGTCACGCGCAGCCGCGGGGAACCGGCCGGGCTGCTGCGCGTGAACGCGTCGTTCGGTTTTGGCCGCGCGCATGTGGCGCCCGCGGTGTCCGCCTATGTCGAGCGCTTTCCCTCGATGAAGATTCAGCTGCAGTTGACGGAGCGCCCGCTCAGCCTTCAGGAAGAAGGCTTCGATCTCGGCATCCGCTTCGGCGAGGTGCCCGACGCGCGCATCAATGCGCGGTTGCTGCTCAAGAACCGGCGCGTCGTGTGCGCGTCGCCGGCTTATTTGAAGCGGCATGGCAAGCCATCGGCGCCGCACGATCTGACGCGCCACGCCTGCATCGTGCTACGCGAAAACGACTCGGCTTACGGCACCTGGCACTTTTCGCGCGGCAAGCGCACGGAGACCGTGAAGGTCGACGGCGCGCTGTCGAGCAACGACGGCAGCACCGTGCTGCGCTGGGCGCTCGACGGCCGCGGCATCGTCGTGCGCTCGCAGTGGGAAATCGGCGAGGCTATCGAGCGCGGCGAACTCGTGCCGCTGCTCACGGATTGGGCGCTGCCGAACGCCGATATCCACGCGATCTATCTCGAGCGCAACAAGCTCTCCGCGAAGCTGCGCAGTTTTGTCGATTTTCTCGGCGACTATCTGCGCGAGGCGGTCGGCGCGGAAGTCGCCTAGCCGCGCGCGGCAGGGTTGAAGTTCACGAGCCGTCTGCAAACATCCGCGGCGCCGCGAAGATTTCAAGCCGCACAGCTTCGCGTCATCGCTCAGGCGTTCTCTCTATACTGACCCGCGTGCCGCCTGCCTCTTTCCATGACGCGCAGGCGCCGGCACGTTCCACCCGCATTGCCTATCCCTGGACGCCGCCACGAACCGCCGCGCGAAGCGCGACCGCGCGCGCCGACGCGCCGGCGTCTGCCTGCCTTGTGATGCTGTAAAAGAAACTGGAGAGTTTCCATGAGCACGTTCACCACCCGAGATGGCACGTCGATCTATTACAAGGATTGGGGCAGCGGCAAGCCCGTCGTCTTCTCCCACGGCTGGCCGCTGACCGCCGACGCGTGGGACGCTCAAATGCTCTTTCTCGTGCAAAACGGCTTCCGCACGATCGCGCACGACCGCCGCGGCCACGGCCGCTCCGATCAGCCCGCCAAGGGCAACGACATGGACACCTGGGCCGACGACCTGGCCGACCTGCTCGACAAGCTCGACGTGCAGGACGCCACGCTCGTGGGCCACTCCACGGGCGGCGGCGAAGTCGCGCGCTACATCGGACGCCACGGCACGAAGCGCGTCTCGGGCGCGGTGCTGATCGGCGCGGTGCCGCCCGTCATGATCAAGAGCGAGAAGAATCCGGGCGGCCTGCCCAAGGATGTGTTCGACGGCATCCGCAAGGGCGTGATCGACGACCGCTCGCAGTTCTTCAAGGACCTCGCCGTGCCGTTCTACGGCTACAACCGCAGCGGCGCGAAGGTCTCGCAGGGCGTGGTCGATTCGTTCTGGCAGCAGGGCATGTGGGGCGGCATCCTCGCGCTGCATGACTGCGTGCACGAGTTCTCCGAAGTCGATTACACGGAAGACCTCCAGAAGTTCGACGTGCCCACGCTGATCCTGCACGGCGACGACGACCAGATCGTGCCGATCGACGACGCGGGCAAGCTCTCCGCGAAGATCGTCAAGGATGCGACGCTCAAGATCTACCCGGGCGGCCCGCACGGCATGTGCACGACGATGGCCGGTCAGGTCAACGCCGACCTGCTCGCGTTCCTGAACCGCAAGTAACGCGGCGGCGCACGGCGTGAGCGTTCAACGCGCGCACGCCGTGAGCGCCTCGACGTATTGCGCCTGCCACGCCGGGTCTTGCGCGAACGCCGCGAGATCCGCGTGCAGGTCGTTGGCGTAGGCCGTTATGCACACGCGGTTGTTTGCCTCCGCCGCGCGCGGCATGACGAGAATCGCCGCCACCACGCCCCCTACCGCCAGCGCGGCGATCGCCATGCCGATCGCCCAACGCCAGGCTTCCTCCCCCGTCCCTTTTAGCGCCGCTTCGTTCATCGCTCTTCTCCCTATTGATTAGCAAGACAATCATTTGAGTTTTAAAAAAGGCGCGAACGCCCTACGCGAGTCCCTTGCGGATCTTGCGCATGCCCGTGACCGTCGACTCGAAGAGGTCGGGGCCCACTTGCGCACGCAGACGCCGCGCGACTTCGGCGCTCGCGCCGTTGATCGGGCCGTCGAGCGCCGTGCCGCCCGCCGTGGGAAAGAGTCCCCATTCGCGCCCATCGGCCTCGCCCTGGCGGCGCTCGAGCAAGTCCTTCTCGCACAGGTTGTCGACGAGACGCGTCGCCGTGGGCCGCGCGATGCCGAGCGTTTGCGCGACGTCGCTCGCGAGGCAGCCGGGTTTCGCCAGCACGACGCGCAGCACGAAACCTTGCGCAGGCGTGAGACCGAACGGCGCATAGACGGCGCTCCACTCGCGCTCGACGAGTCGCGCGAGCGCCGACGAATTGAAGTAAAGGCAGTGATCGAACATGGGGGCAATGAGACCACGAATTGATTAGCAAGGCAACCGTTTTCGTGGCCTTCGGTGAGCCTCGCGGGACAAAATTCTTATATAAGACTCCCCGATTCACTTCTCTTTTCACAAGGGTCTTTACCAGCTTGACAGTCAATCAAGGGTACGATCCACAAAACCATGGAGGCGCAGCCGAAACATCGGTTTCGGCTCGCAAAGCCTTATAGAACGGGGCTCCGGCGCGGAAACGTTTTCAGCGCAGGGCCGGCCGATCAAGGCAAACGCGCCAACTTTCTGGTCAATTAACATTGCGCAAGCGCTTTCCACGATATGAAATATAGGCACGCTTAGTCCCCGGCCCGCTGCAAATTGAGGCAAAATCCAGGTGTTTCGCCGACTGCGCGCAGCCGGTGGTGTTATCACCCCGTTTTTGAACCCCGCCAAGAAGCCGATGAGTACCCAGCAACCCACCATCATCTATACCCTGACCGATGAAGCGCCGCTGCTCGCCACCAGCGCGTTTCTGCCGATCATCCGCACTTTCGCTGCGCCGGCCGGCGTGAACGTCGAGACCAGCGATATCTCCGTTGCGGGCCGTATCCTCGGCGAGTTCCCGGAATTCCTCACGGAAGAACAGCGCGTGCCGGACAACCTGGCCGAACTGGGCCGTCTCACGCAGTTGCCGGAAACGAACATCATCAAGCTGCCGAACATCAGCGCATCGGTGCCGCAGCTCATCGCCGCGATCAAGGAACTCCAGGGCAAGGGCTACAAGGTCCCTGACTTCCCCGAAGATCCGAAGACCGACGAAGAAAAGGCGATCCAGAAGCGCTATTCGAAGTGCCTCGGTTCGGCCGTGAACCCGGTGCTGCGCGAAGGCAACTCGGACCGCCGCGCACCGCTCGCGGTCAAGAACTACGCGAAGAAGCACCCGCACAGCATGGGCGAGTGGAGCATGGCTTCGCGCACCCACGTCGCGCACATGAAGCACGGCGACTTCTACCACGGCGAAAAGTCGATCACGAACGACAAGGACCGCGAAGTCCGCATGGAGCTCGTGACGAAGGCCGGCGAAACCATCGTGCTCAAGCCGAAGGTCAAGCTGCAAGCCGGCGAGATCGTCGACAGCATGTTCATGAGCAAGAAGCACCTGCTGGCCTTCTACGAAGACCAGATGGAAGACGCGCGCAAGACCGGCGTCATGCTCTCGCTGCACGTGAAGGCGACCATGATGAAGGTTTCGCACCCCATCGTGTTCGGCCACGCCGTGCGCGTGTTCTACAAGGACGCGTTCGCCAAGCACGCCAAGCTGTTCGAAGAACTCGGCGTGAACGTGAACAACGGCCTCGTCGATCTCTACACGAAGATCGAAAAGCTGCCGGAATCGCAGCGCGAAGAAGTCATCCGCGACATGCACGCATGCCACGAGCACCGTCCGGCGCTCGCCATGGTCGACTCGGCCAAGGGCATCTCGAACCTGCACGCACCGAACGACGTGATCGTCGACGCTTCGATGCCGGCCATGATCCGCGCAGGCGGCAAGATGTGGGGCGCCGACGGCCGCCCGGCCGACACGAAGTGCCTGATTCCGGAAAGCACGTTCGCGCGCATCTACCAGGAAATCATCAACTTCTGCAAGACCAACGGCGCATTCGACCCGCGCACGATGGGCACGGTGCCGAACGTCGGCCTGATGGCGCAGAAGGCTGAAGAGTACGGTTCGCACGACAAGACGTTCGAGATCACGCAGGACGGCACGGCGCGCATCGTCGACAACGCCACGGGCGAAGTGCTCGAAGCGCTCACGCAGCCGGTCGAGCAAGGCGACATCTGGCGTATGTGCCTCGTGAAGGACGAGCCGATCCGCGACTGGGTCAAGCTCGCCGTCACGCGCGCAAAGAACTCGAACACGCCGGCCGTGTTCTGGCTCGACCCGTACCGTCCGCACGAAAACGAAGTGATCAAGAAGGTCGAAACGTACCTGAAGGATTACGATCTGACCGGCCTCGACATCCAGATCATGTCGCAAGTGCGCGCGATGCGTTACACGCTCGAGCGCGTGATCCGCGGCCTGGACACGATCTCGGTCACCGGCAACATCCTGCGTGACTACCTGACCGACCTGTTCCCGATCATGGAACTGGGCACCTCGGCGAAGATGCTCTCGATCGTTCCGCTGATGGCGGGCGGCGGCATGTACGAAACGGGCGCCGGCGGTTCGGCTCCGAAGCACGTGCAGCAGCTGGTTCAGGAAGACCACCTGCGCTGGGACTCGCTCGGCGAATTCCTCGCGCTGGCCGTTTCGCTGGAAGACCTCGGCATCAAGACGAACAACGCGCGCGCCAAGCTGCTCGCGAAGACGCTCGACGCCGCCACCGGCAAGCTGCTCGACAACAACAAGGGCCCGTCGCCGAAGACCGGCGAGTTGGACAACCGCGGCAGCCAGTTCTACCTCTCGATGTACTGGGCGCAGGAACTGGCCGCGCAGAAGGACGACGCGGAACTCGCGGCACACTTCGCGCCGCTGGCGAAGGCATTGGCCGAGAACGAGCAGAAGATCGTGGGCGAGCTGGCCGCGGTTCAGGGCAAGCCGGTCGATATCGGCGGCTACTACAAGCCGGACTTCGCGAAGCTTGCTGAAGTCATGCGCCCGAGCACGACGTTCAACGCCGCGCTTGCTGCTGCTGCGAAGTAAGTGATGGACCCCGCCCCCGTGCGTTGCGCGGGGGACGTGCGCCATAAACGAATCGAGCCTCCCACGTCACCGTGGGAGGCTCGATTTTTTTGCCCTTCCTGTTCGAGGCGAGCCGCGCGGCCCGCCCCTCATTCGAGGCTTAGTCGTCGAGCAGCGAGAGATCGCGCACGGCGCCCTTGTCTGCCGACATCACGAGCTTGGCATAGGCCTTCAGCGCCGCCGACACCTTGCGCGGACGCGCCTTCGCCGGCTTCCAGCCCTTGGCGTTCTGCTCTTCGCGGCGGCGCGCGAGTTCGTCGTCCGGGACCAGCACGTTGATCGTGCGGTTCGGAATGTCGATGCGGATCTTGTCGCCGTCGCGCACGAGGCCGATCGCGCCGCCTGCCGCCGCTTCCGGCGAGCAATGGCCGATCGAGAGGCCCGAGGTGCCGCCCGAGAAGCGGCCGTCGGTCAGCAGTGCGCACGCCTTGCCGAGGCCCTTCGACTTGATGTAGCTCGTCGGGTAGAGCATCTCCTGCATGCCGGGACCGCCCTTCGGGCCTTCATAGCGCACGATCACCACGTCGCCGGCCTTGACCTTGTCGGCGAGGATGTTTTCCACCGCTTCGTCCTGCGATTCGGTCACGTGAGCCGTGCCTTCGAACACGAGGATGCTGTCGTCCACGCCCGCGGTCTTCACCACGCAGCCGTCGAGCGCGATGTTGCCGGTCAGCACGGCGAGGCCGCCTTCCTTCGAGAACGCGTGCTCGTACGAGCGGATGCAGCCTTCGGCGCGGTCCGAGTCGAGGCTCGGCCAGCGCGTGTTCTGGCTGAAAGCGACCTGCGACGGAACGCCGGCCGGGCCAGCCATGTAGAACGTCTTGACCGCCTCGTCCTGGGTGCGCGTGATATCCCATTGCGCGAGCGCGTCGCCGAGCGTCGGCGTGTGCACGGTCGGCACATCGGTGTGCAGCTTGCCGGCGCGCTCCAGTTCACCGAGGATCGCCATGATGCCGCCCGCGCGGTGCACGTCTTCGATGTGGTACTTATTCGTGTTCGGCGCGACCTTGCACAGCTGCGGCACGACGCGCGAAAGGCGGTCGATGTCGGCCATGCCGAACTCGATGCCCGCTTCCTGCGCAATGGCCAGCAAGTGGAGGATGGTGTTGGTCGAGCCGCCCATGGCGATGTCGAGCGTCATGGCGTTTTCGAACGCCTTGAAGCCCACCGAGCGCGGCAGCACGCGCTCGTCTTCCTGCTCGTAGTACTGGCGCGCGAGTTCGACGATACGGCGGCCGGCGCGCTTGAAGAGCTGTTCGCGGTCGGCGTGCGTGGCGACCACGGTGCCGTTGCCCGGCAGCGAGAGGCCCAGCGCCTCGGTCAGGCAGTTCATCGAGTTGGCCGTGAACATGCCCGAGCACGAACCGCAGGTCGGGCAGGCGGAGCGCTCGACTTCGGCCACTTCGGCGTCGGAGTACTTGGTGTCGGCCGCGATCACCATGGCGTCGATCAGGTCGAGCTTCTTGACTTCGATGGCCTTGGTGACCGGGTTCGCGAGGCGCGTCTTGCCCGCTTCCATCGGGCCACCCGAGACGAAGATCACGGGGATGTTCAGGCGCATGGCGGCCATCAGCATTCCCGGGGTGATCTTGTCGCAGTTCGAGATGCAGACCATGGCGTCGGCGCAGTGCGCGTTGACCATGTATTCGACCGAATCCGCGATGATGTCGCGGCTCGGCAGCGAATACAGCATGCCGTCGTGGCCCATGGCGATGCCGTCATCGACGGCGATCGTGTTGAATTCCTTGGCCACGCCGCCCGCGGCTTCGATTTCGCGCGCAACGAGCTGGCCGAGGTCTTTCAGGTGCACATGGCCGGGGACGAACTGGGTGAACGAGTTGACGACCGCGATGATCGGCTTGGCAAAGTCTTCGTCTTTCATGCCGGTGGCGCGCCAGAGGGAACGCGCACCTGCCATGTTGCGGCCGGCGGTGGAGGTTTTGGAACGGTATGCGGGCATTGTGGCTGTAGAAGAAAAATCGCAGAAAGGAAGCGGGCCACGGGAATAAAGGCCCCACGCACGCCCTTGCGAACAACCTCTTGAGCTGCGCTCTGGGCAGAACTCGCAATTATCCCACAGGGCTGGGCGGCCCGCTGGATCGACCGGCGGCGGTCGTGGGGTGCTGCAGCTGGTACGCCCGAAGACACCCCCGAGGCGTCGGCAGGTTTTCTCAGGGTTGCCGAACCTTGCCGAATCCACCCGCCTGCACCACTATTCTTCGTCAAACCCGCGTGACGGAGAGAGCCCATGTCCCTGCAGAACATCAAGCACGTCGTTGTCGTGATGTTCGAGAACCGATCGTTCGACACAATGCTTGGCGGCTTGTACACGAACGGCAGCAGCCCCACCCATTTCCTGCCCGCGGCCAGCGCGGAACGGCCATTCGATGGGCTCACGATGGGCCTGAGCAACCCGACGAAGGCCGGCGCCACCATCGCCGCCACCATGCCGGCCTCGACGGCCACGCTGCCCGACCCCGATCCGCAGGAGACGTTCGCGAACGTGCGCGTGCAACTGCTCGGCAACGCGGCAGGCGCAACGCCCATGTCGGGCTTCGTGCAAGACTACGAAACGACCGCGACGACCGACGCCAGCCAGGTCATGCAGTGCCACAGCCCCGATCAGCTGAAGGTGCTCTCGACGCTCGCGCGCGAATACGCCGTCTGCGACGCCTGGTTCGCCCCTGTGCCGAGCCAGACCTGGCCGAACCGCGCCTTCGCCCACGCGGGCACGTCGAACGGCCACGTCGACAACGGCTCGCCGCCCGATCCGTTCGAGTGGCAGGTGCGCACCATCTTCAACGTGCTGGGCGACATGGGCGCAAGCTGGGCCGTGTACAGCGCCGCCCTCGTCGCGCCCTCGCTCACGCTCACGATGTTCCCGACGTTATGGGATCCGAAATACAAGACGAACTTCCAGCGCTTCAGCAACTTCGTCTCCGACTGCCAGAACAACACGCTGCCGCGGTATTCGTTCATCGAGCCGCGTTTTCTGCTCGATCCCAACGACCAGCACCCGCCCCACGATGTCTATGCGGGCGAGAGCTTTCTCTACGACATCTGGCATGCGTTGAGCACCTCGCCCGCATGGCCCGAGACGCTGCTCGTGATCACCTACGACGAGCACGGCGGCACCTACGACCACGTGCTGCCGCCCGCCAACGCCGTGGCGCCCGATGCCGCGAGCAAGCCCGGCGACCAGAATTTCGCCTTCGACAGCTTCGGCGTGCGCGTGCCGGCGGTCGTGGTGTCGCCGTATATTGCGCCGGGCACCGTGTTCCGCTCGCCCGGCGCCACGCCCTACGACCACACGTCGATTCTCGCCACCCTGCGCGACTGGCTCGGCATCGCGCCCGCCGACATGCTCGCGAGCCAGCGCGTGGCCGCAGCACCCACGCTCGCTGCGCTGCTCACGCTGGACGCGCCGCGCACCGACGTGCCGGCCATCGCCGCGCCGCCCGCTTCCGGATTCATCGCCACCAATCTCGCCCGCCCGCTCAACGACCTGCAAAAGAGCCTCGTGAGCGGCACGGCGCGGCGCTCGGGGCTCGACCCGGCCGCCACGCTCGGGACCATGCCGACCCGCCAGCACGCCGTGGACTTCTTCCACAACCTGCTGTCGTCCGACCAACCCTGAGCCGACGAGAAAACCAAAGGCCGCCTCAGGCTTCGCCCAACCCTTCCTGCGAAATCAACGCGAGCAGCACATCGGAGAACGCGTTGGCGGCGAGCGTGCTCGATGCGCGCCGCCGCTTGAGCAGCGCGACGGTGCGCTGCGGCAACGCCGGCGTGACGGGCAGCGTGACGAGCCCGCGATGCTCGCGCAGCACCGCCGAAGGCAGCAGCGTGGCGAGCGTGCCGTCCTTCACGAGCTTGAGCACCGTGCCCACTGAATTGGCTTGCAGCATCACGCGCGGAATCAACTGGTGCGCGCGGAAATAGGCATCGGCGAAGCGCCGCACCACGAAGTCGGGGCTCAATAGCGCAAGCGGCATCGTCCCCAGCTGCTCGGCCGTCACCTCCGCGCGGCGGCGCGCCAGTGGATGGCGCGTGGCCACGAGCAGCGCCATGTGCTCGGCAAACAGCGGACGCACTTCGATTTCGTCGGAGCGCACATCCGTGAAGCCGATGCCGAGATCGAGTTCGTCACGCTCGAGTCCGCCTTCGATATCTTCGAGCGGCCGCTCGCTCACGTCGAGCGCGATGGCCGGGTGCGCCTCGCGAAAGCCGCGCAGCGCCGGGCCGATCAGATATTCCGCGAAGGTCGGGGTATAGGCGAGCCGCAGCAGGCCGCGCGTGAGGTCGCGCACCTCGTTGAGCGCGCGCTTGCCGGCGTCGAGATGCGCGAGCGCCTGGCGCGCGTGTTCGATGTACACGCGCCCGAATTCGGTGAGGCTGATGGCGCGGCCGCTGCGGTCGAACAGCGCGCCGCCGAGATCGTTTTCCAGCTGGCGGATCTGCTGTGAGAGCGCCGGCTGCGAGACGTGCAGCACTTCGGCTGCGCGCGTGAAATTCTTCAACTCCGCCACGGTGAGCACGTAGCGTATCGAGCGAAGCATCAAGATGGCTGCCTCCCGAATATCTCCGGTTTTTTTCATAAGGCGCGCTTATCGTGACGATCCGAATATCGTCTTGGACGTGGACGCGCGCCCTGAGCAAAATGGTTTGCGATGGCGGCGATGCGGTGCGCGATACGCACGGCGTCGGCCGCCGGACACCATTCTACCGGGGGACAAACGGATGTTCGAGTCGATCTCGATGAGCGTGGTGGCGGTGTTCGCAGGCTCGTGCCTGACGTTTCTGATCGCCATCCTGCTGCCCGAACCCGTCGTGGCCAAAGGCGCCCGGGGCGGCCTTTATGCCGGGCTCGGCAAAGAAGACGAAAGCTTCGTGCGCACGGACCAGGCGCGCACGCGCCGCTTTCGCGCGCTGCAGACGTGGCGCGCAGGCGGCCGGCCCTCGCCGGGCCGCACCGAAGCCGCGCCGCGCCCCTTCAATAGACGTCGCGCAGGTAGCGCTTGTCCCGTCCGAGCGCACTGACGTAGTCGTGCGCGGCCTCGGCGCTCATGCCGCCATGGCCCGCCACCACCTCCCTGAGCGCCGTATCCACGTCCTTCGCCATGCGGCTCGCATCGCCGCACACATAGAGGTGCGCCCCTTCCTGCAGCCAGGCCCATAGCTGCGCGCCCTGCTCGCGCATGCGGTCCTGCACATAGACCTTCTCGCTCTGGTCGCGCGAAAACGCGAGGTCGAGCCGGTCGAGATGGCCGTCCTTGCGCATTTGCTCCAGTTCGTCGCGGTAGTAGAAGTCGGTGGCCGCGTGCTGCTCGCCGAAGAACAGCCAGTTGCGGCCCGTGTCGCCGCGCGCCTGGCGCTCGTGCAGGAAGGCGCGGAAGGGCGCGACGCCCGTGCCGGGACCGATCATGATCATCGGCGCGTCGCCGCTGCGCGGCGGCCGGAAATGCGTGCTCTTCTGCACGAACACGGGGACGCTGCCCTCCTGCGCGCGGTCGGCGAGGAAGGTCGAGGCCACGCCCTTGCGCTCGCGGCGGCCGTTGTTGTAACGCACGGCCGAAACGGTCAGATGCACTTCGCCCGCATGCGCCTTCGGGCTCGACGAAATCGAATAGAGCCGCGGCTGCAGGCGCTTGAGCATGCCGAGCAGTTCGGGCGCGCTCATGTCGACGGGATATTCGTGGAGCACGTCGGCGAGCTGCTGGCCCCAGAGCCAGTTGCGCAGATCGCCCTTGCGCGAATCGTCGAGCATCTCGGCGAGGCCCCGCGAGCGCGTGCGCGACGCAATGAACGCGAGCGCATCGGGGTTCGGGCGCGCGATCTCGTAGTGCTTGCCAAGCGCCTCGCCAAGGCGCATCTCGCCGTGGCCGCTCACGGCGACCGGCGTGTCGGCGGCGAGGCGCGTGAGTTCCAGCAACTCGTCGACGAGCGCGGGACAATTGGTGGGCCACACGCCGAGCGCGTCGCCCGCTTCATAGTCGAGGCCCGCCTCGCCCGTTGCGAGCGAGAAGTAGCGCGTGTCCTTCGTCGCGCCCTTCATGTTCAGGCGCGCGTTCTTCAGCAGCTTCGAGGTGGCCGGGCGTGCCTTCGTCGCCGCGCAGCCGGGCAGCACCTCGGGAATCGAACCGTCGGCGGGCACCGCGTGCAGCGCCGCGTCCTCCTGCTTGATGCGCACCACGATGCGCTCGAGCCATGCGTCGGCGGCGCTCTGGTATTCGCTGTCGCAATCCACGCGCTCCATGAGACGCGTGGCGCCCAGCGCTTCGAGGCGCGCGTCGAGCTTGCGACCGTGGCCGCAGAACGCGTCGTAGTTGCGGTCGCCGAAGGCGAGCACGGAAAAGCGCAGCGAGGCGAGGCGTGGCGCGTTGTCCGCCGCGAGCGCGCTCCAGAAGGCCGCGCCGTTGTCGGGCGCGTCGCCGTCGCCGAACGTGCTCGTCATCAGGAGGATGTATTGCGCCCTGGCGAGGTTCGCGAGCGGGTAATCGGCCATGCAGGCCGTGCGAATCTCGAAGCCCGATTCCATCAGTTGCGTTGCGTATTGCTCGACGAGCGATTCGACGTTGCCCGTCTGCGAGGCCCACAGCAGCACGACCTTGGGGCGCGTATGGGCGATGCGCACGCCATGCGGCTTTTCTTCGGGAGCATCCGGCACCGCGAGCGCAGTCGTGCGTGCGACGGGCTCGCCGCGGCTGAACAGGCCCGCCAGCAGGCCGTCCAGCCAGACGCGCGTGTCGGCGGAAAACGGCGCGTGCGCGGGCAGCATGGGCACGCCGACGGGCTCGGCCGCCCGCAACGAGCGCAGGCCGCCGACAAAGCCCGCGAGGTACTGGCGCTGCACGTCGCCCAGCTGCGGCGCGGCGACGTCGTCGAGACCGAGTAGCGTCGAAAAGGCATCGATACGGGACATGTCGAGTTCCTGAGACGGGTTGACGGCTTGCGGCGCGCCGGCGTCGAACGTGGCCGACGCAACGGCGGCATCGGCGCCATCCGGTACGCGCGTGGTCTCGCGCGGCGCGGATGGCGGGCCGACGCGCGAGAGCGCGACCGCGCAGAATTTCAGTTCGGGCTGCTGGGAAATCGGGTCGATCGCATCGCTCGTGACCGCGTTCACGCAAAGCTCCTCGCCATACACGTCGTTCCAGTGCATGGGCGCGAAGCAGTTGCCGGGACGCACACGCTCGGTCACCACGGCGGGCAGCACCGCGCGGCCGCGGCGCGAGCGCACTTCCACACGATCCTTCGCGGCAATGCCGAGCGCGGCGGCATCCTCGGGATGAATCTCGACGAACGGGCCCGGGTTGAGCTTGTTGAGCATCGGCACCTTGCCGGTCTTCGTCATGGTGTGCCACTGGTGCTGCAGGCGCCCCGTGTTGAACACGACCGGGAACGTGCCATCGGGCAGTTCGGCAGGCGCAACATGGGGACGCGCGAGAAACACGCCCTTGCCGTGCGGCGTGGCGAACGCGATGCGGGGACGCGTGCCGTCGGCGTTTTCCTTGAGCGTCTGGCTCACGCCGTCGTTCACATAGCGCAGCGGGTTGCGGTCGCTCGCGGCATCCGGCGCGATGGGCCATTGCAGCGGCGTTTCGCGCAGCTTCGCATGGCTCGCGCCGCGCAGGTCGTAGCCCGTCTTCGGATTCGCGAAGCGCGTGATTTCGTCGAACACCTCGGCGGCGCTCGCGTAGCTGAACGCGTGCGCAAAACCCATCTCGCAGGCCACGCGCGCGATGATCTGCCAGTCGGGCAGCGCCTCGCCCGGCGGCTCGACAGCCTGCTGCATGAGCGTCATGTTGCGCTCGGAGTTGATCATCACGCCGTCGGCCTCGGCCCAGAGCGCGCCGGGCAGCAGCACGTCGGCGTACTGATTCGTTTCGGTGTCCAGAAAAGCGTCCTGGGCGATCACGAGTTCGGCGGCCCGCAGGCCCGCCACTACCGTTTGCCGGTTCGCGACGCTCGCCACCGGGTTCGTGCAGATGATCCAGCACGCCTTGATCTCGCCCGCGGCCATGCGCGAGAACATGTCGACGGTGCCGCTGCCCACCTTCACGGGCAGCGTGCCGGGCGCCACGCCCCACGCCGCTTCGACGAACGCGCGGTCTTCTTGCGCGAGCACCGTGCGCTGGCCGGGCAAGCCGGGGCCCATGTAGCCCATCTCGCGCCCGCCCATGGCGTTGGGCTGCCCCGTGAGCGAAAACGGCCCGCTGCCGGGACGGCAAATCTTGCCCGTCGCGAGATGCAGGTTGCAGATCGCGTTGGTGCTCCACGTGCCGTGCGTGCTCTGGTTCAGGCCCATGGTCCAGCAGCTCATCCACTCGGGCGCCTCGCCGATCATCTGCGCGGCGCGGCGAATGTCGTCGACGGCCAGACCCGTGATCTCGGCGACCTTTTCCGGCGTGTAGTCGTCGAGGAACGCAGGCATTGCGTCCCATCCTTCGGTGTACTGTGCGATGAAATCCGCATCGGTGTGGCCGTGCTTGTGCAGCAGGTGCAGCAGGCCATTGAGCAGCGCGAGATCGGTGCCCGGCGCGATCTGCAGGAACAGCGACGCCTTTTCCGCGGTCGCCGTGCGGCGCGGGTCCACGACGATCAGCTTCGCGCCCGCCTTCACGCGGTCCATCATGCGCAGGAACAGGATCGGATGGCAGTCCGCCATGTTCGCGCCGATCACGAAGAAGAGATCGGCGCGGTCGAAGTCCTGATACGAACCCGGCGGCCCGTCCGCGCCGAGCGAAAGCTTGTAGCCGCTGCCCGCGCTCGCCATGCACAGGCGCGAGTTCGACTCGATGTTGTTGGTGCGCACGAAGCCCTTGGCGAGCTTGTTCACGAGGTACTGCGCCTCGATCGACATCTGCCCGGAAACGTAGAACGAGAGCGCGTCGGGGCCATGCGCGTCGAGCGTCCAGCGCAGGCGGCGCGCCGTATCGGCGATGGCCTGCGCGAGCGGCAGCGGCACGGGGTCCTCGTCGCGCGCGTGGCGCACGAAGGCGCGCTCGAGGCGCCCCGACTTGCGCAGCGCCACGTGCGCCGACGAACCCTTCGTGCAGAGGCGGCCGAAGTTGATCGGATGCTCGGCGTCGCCGGAGATCTTCGCGACCTGGCCGTCCTCGACGTGCAGGATCATCCCGCAGCCTACGCCGCAGTACGGGCAAACGCTCTTTACGCTCTCGCTGCTCATGCGGTCGATCGATATCAGCTTGAAACAGATTCGGGGCGCACGGCGCATCCTGTGCGCCGCGCGTTCGTCACTTCCTTTGTCACTTCAGTCGGCACTTCGGGTGGCCAGTCAGGCCGCGATCCACACCTGACCGTTTTCCACGCGCGCGGGGAACGCATTGACCGAATGCTGCGGCGCTTCGATGCACTCGCCGGTGGACAGATCGAAGTGATGCTTGTAGATGGGCGAGGCCACCACGATGCGCTCGCCGAAGCTGCCCACGAGCCCGCGCGAGAGCACCGCCGCGTGCGAGTTCGGATCGTAGTTGCCGATGGCGTACACACGCGCGTCGCCGTCGTCGACATGGAACACGGCGACCTGTTCGCCCTTCACGAGCGCACACACGCCGGTGTTCGGCACGATGTCGTTGAGCGTGCAGACGGGAACCCAGTTGCCTTGACTCTGTTCGTTGCTCATTGCGTACTCCTCGGTTCGATGAAAGGGAATCAGACGGTTTCGACGACGACGGGAACGCCGGACAGCGCTTCATGTCGCTTGAATTGCGGCGCCGCTTGCGAAACCTGCGTGCGCTCCTCAGGCGTAGCCGGGCGAATCTGGCCGCGCTCTTCGATGAAGGTGACGTGCTGGTCGCCGGCATCGCTGTTGACGAAGTGACGGAAGCGGCGGCGCGTTTCGGGATCGGTCACGGCCTTCTTCCATTCGCATTCGTAGGTGTCCACCACGAGCTGCATTTCCGCTTCGAGTTCGGCCCCGAGGCCAAGCTTGTCGTGCACGACCACGTCGATCAGATAGTCGAGGCCGCCTTCGAGGTTGTCGCGCCACACGCTCGTGCGCTGCAGGCGGTCGGCCGTGCGCACGTAGAACATGAGGAAGCGATCGACGTAGCGCACCAGCGTGGCCTGATCGAGATCGGCAGCGAGCAGTTCCGCATGACGCGGCTTCATGCCGCCGTTGCCGCACACGTAGAGGTTCCAGCCCTTCTCGGTGGCGATGATGCCGACGTCCTTGCCTTGTGCCTCCGCGCATTCGCGCGTGCAGCCAGAGACACCGAACTTGATCTTGTGCGGTGCGCGCAGACCCTTGTAGCGGTTCTCGAGTTCGATCGCGAAGCCCACCGAGTCGCCCACGCCGTAGCGGCACCACGTCGAGCCCACGCACGACTTCACCGTGCGCAGGGCCTTGCCGTATGCGTGCCCCGATTCGAAGCCCGCGGCAATCAGCTCTTCCCAGACGAAAGGCAACTGCTCGACGCGCGCACCAAAGAGGTCCACGCGCTGGCCGCCGGTGATCTTCGTGTACAGGCCGTACCTCTTCGCCACCTGCCCCACGGCGATGAGGCCTTCCGGCGTGACTTCGCCGCCCGGCATGCGCGGCACCACCGAATACGTGCCGTCGCGCTGAATGTTGGCGAGGTAGTAGTCATTCGAATCCTGCAGGCTCGCGTGCTCCTTCTTCAGCACGAATTCGTTCCAGCAGGACGCGAGAATCCCGCCCACGGCCGGCTTGCAGATATCGCAGCCCAGCCCCTTGCCATGCTTCGCGAGCAGGTCGCCGAAGGTCTTGATGCCCTCCACGCGCACGATGTGATACAGCTCCTGGCGCGAATAATGGAAGTGCTCGCAAAGGTGATTGTTGACGGCGAGCCCCTGGCGCTTCATCTCCGACTTCATGATCTGCGTGACGAGCGGCACGCAGCCGCCGCATGACGTGCCGGCGTTGCATGCCCCCTTCACCGCGGCGATGGTCGTCGCGCCATCCTGCACGGCCGCGCAGATTTGCGCCTTCGAAACGTTGTTGCACGAGCAGATCTGTGCGGCGTCGGGCAGCGCTTCCACGCCGATCGCAGGCCTGGCCTTGCCGTCGGCCTGCGGCAGGATCATGAATTCGGGCGACTCGGGCAGCTCGATGCCGTTGAGCATCATCTGCAGCAGCGTGCCGTATTCGCTCGCGTCGCCCACCATCACCGCGCCGAGCAGCTTCTTGCCGCAATCGGACACGACGATCTTCTTGTAGACCTGGCGGCGCTCGTCGGCATAGCGGTAGGAACGGCTGCCGGGCGTCTTGCCGTGCGCGTCGCCGATGCTCGCGACGTCCACGCCCATCAGCTTGAGCTTGGTGCTCATGTCGGCGCCCGCGAAGCTCGTTGCCTCGCCCGCCAGCGCTTTGGCGGCGATGCGCGCCATGTCGTAACCGGGGGCGACGAGGCCGAAGATCTGCCCTTGCCAGAGCGCGCATTCGCCGATGGCGTAGATGTTCGCGTCGCTCGTGCGGCACTGGTCGTCGATCACGATGCCGCCGCGCGCGCCGATCTCGAGGCCGCAGGCGCGGGCGACTTCGTCGCGCGGGCGAATGCCGGCCGAGAACACGATCATGTCGGCGTCGAGGTGCGTGCCGTCGGCGAACTGCATGCGGTTGGCGGCCGTTGCGCCGTCCACCGTCTTGCCGTCCACGATCGCCAGCGTGTGCTTCTGCGTGTGCACGCTCACGCCGAGTTCTTCGATCTTGCCGCGCAGCATGCGGCCGCCGTCGTCGTCGACTTGCACCGCCATCAGGCGCGGCGCGAATTCCACCACGTGCGTCTCGAGGCCCAGGTCGCGCAAGGCTTTCGCGCATTCGAGACCGAGCAGGCCGCCGCCCACCACCACGCCCGTCTTCGCGTGCGCGCCGCGCGCCTGCATCGCTTCGAGATCGTCGATGGTTCGGTAGACGAAGCAATCGGCGCGATCATTGCCCGCAATGGGCGGAACGAACGCCGAGGAGCCGGTGGCCAGCACGAGCTTGTCATACGAAAGCGTCTCGCCGTTCGACACCTCGATGGTGCGCGCTTCGCGATCGATCGACACCGCCTTTGCGTTCAGTACGAGACGCACGTTCTCGCGCTCGAAGAAGCCGGGCGTCACGAGCGAGAGATCGTCCGCCGACTTGCCCGCGAAGAATTCGGAGAGGTGCACGCGGTCGTAGGCGGGACGCGGCTCCTCGCAGAGCACGGTCACGCGCGCGTTGGGCGCGCCGTCGGCAAGGAGGCACTCGAGAAATTTGTGGCCCACCATGCCATGGCCGACGACGACGATCTCCATCGCGGCCGAGCTGTTCACTTCGTTCGCTGCTTGCACCATGCTGAGCCCCTGCCAATAAAAAAGGCGTCCCGCGATTCCAGCTTGCGCGAAGCCAGATTCGGGGGACGCCGTTGCCCTGAATACGAAACCCTCGTGCGCCGCGCTACTGCTTGCGGCCGAATCCCCATTGATTCGCGTGGCACTTGCTGCGAAGCGATACGCAAGCACTGTGCCAATCTGCGCGCATCCCGCGCAACGGCCCGTCTGGCGGACTTCGGCGGCTGGCGAGCGGGGCGTCCGGCACAACGCCCGCGCGCATCGTGATGCACGCCGGCACAAGATTGGTGCCGTGCAGCACATTGACTGTGCGCCCTGGGCGTGCAGGTTGCGACTTTGTCAATTGGGGGCGGCCGGCTAGGTGCGGCCGGCCAAGCGCGCCCGGCCTATGGGCGGGCGGCGCGAGCGCGCGCAAGTTGGTCTGGAACTTGCGTGAACCTGGGCGCCCGGCAGCGTTGCCGGACAAGCAACCTGGGGCCGCGCTTCGCGCCTCTTTTCAAGCACACGGACAATGGCGTCCCCTCGTCGCAAGCGGCGAGCGGACGCCATTTGTTTTATGGCGCTCCCCATGCGGGTGCGCGCAATACAAAGGAAGACGACGATGATGACGGGCAACGAAGGCAAGGTCACGCTGGTGAGCGCAGGTCCGGGCGATCTCGACCTCCTCACCCTGAAGGCGGCGAAGGTGCTCGCGAGCGCCGACGTCGTGCTGCTCGACGATCTCGTGAATCCGGAACTCGTCACGCTCGCGCCGCAGGCCCGGGTGATCCGCGTGGGCAAGCGAGGCGGCTGCCGCTCCACGCCGCAAGCCTTCATCGAGCGGCTGATGCAGCGCTACGCGCGCCGCGGCTTGCACGTGGTGCGCGTGAAAGGCGGCGACGCGCTGCTGTTCGGCCGCGCCGGGGAAGAACTCGCGGCGTTGCGCCGGGCGGGCGTGACGGTGGAAATCGTGAACGGCGTGTCTTCGGCGTTCGCGGCAGCGGCGGGACTCGGCGTGTCGCTCACGCATCGCGACCATTGCCAGGGCGTGATCTTCGTGACTGCGCACTTGCGCGACCACAGCGAACCGGACTGGCAGGCGCTCGCCGCGACGTGCATGACGCTCGCCATCTATATGGGCATGAGCCGCATCGAGTCGCTGTGCGCAACGCTCGTGGGCGCGCTCCCCACGGCGACGCCCGCCGCCGTGGTGCAGTGGGCGGGCAGCGCGAGCGAGCGGCGCGTCACCGGCACGCTCGGCACGATCGCGGCACACGCGCGTGCAGCAGGCCTTGGCAGCCCTGCCATCATCCTCGTGGGCAACGCGATCGGCGAGGCGGCTTCGTTCGCCATTTCGCCTGACTCGTTTGGCGTGCATTCGCGCGAAGCGGGTGTCGAGGACCTGCGTCGCCGCGCGTAAACGCGTTAGCGGCCCGTCGCTTGCGCGCGGGCCGCATCCTGCTCACTACTTAGGTCTTTAGTTGCTTGCGCCCGCCTGAGCGCCCTGCACGACAGCCGTTGCGATCGCCGGCTCCTGGGGCAGCGCCCATTCGAGCCAGCGTGCGCGATGCAGCACCACGAGTCCGAATGCAGCCGCCGCGATCACGCCGAACGTCGCGAAACCCATCTGGTAGCTGCCGGTGCTCTCCTTGGCGATGCCCATGATGACCGGCAGATAGAAGCCGCCGATCCCGCCCGCGGCGCCGATGATGCCCGACATCAGCCCGGTGCGGCCCTGCCAGCGGCGCGGCACGAGCTGGAACGTCGCGCCGTTGCCGAGTCCGAAGCACACGTAGGTGAACGCGAGCAGCGCAATGCCGGCAGCGAACGGCGGCATCCACAGCGCGAACGCGAAGTCGCACACTGAGATCGCGGCAAGCAGCACCACGAGTGCGCGCACGCCCGAGATGCGATCCGCGATCAGGCCGCCGAGCGGGCGCACCATCGCGCCGGTCAGCGCGAGCAGCGACATCACCACGCCGGCTTCGAGCTTCGGCACCTGGTAGAGCGAAATCAGCAGCGTCGAGACATAGGACGACATGCCGACGAAGCCGCCGAACGTGATGCTGTACACGAGCATCACGACCCACGTGTCGCCTTCAGTCAGCACCGCACGGTAGTGGCGCGGCAACACGCCTATGGCGAGCAGCGCGCCCAGCACCGGCAGCAGCAGCACGCCGGTCTTGCCCGCGCCGAACAAGCCGGCATGCACGGCCAGCACGAGCGCGATCAAGCCGGCGAGCGTGATGCCGAACGAGCGCAATGCCTGCGGCGCGCTGCCGGACTTCTGGCCGAGATCGCGGGCCCAGAAGGTCACGGCCGTCGCGGCGAGCGCGAGCAGCGGCAGCGCCGCGCCCGTGGCGCGCGCCCATCCATAGTGGCCGGCGAGGCCCGGAAACAGGAAGCCGTCGAGCACGGCGCCAATATTGCCGGCCGCGGCGAGGCCGAGCACGAGGCCCTGCACCTTCGGCGGATAGTTGCTGCCCGCCATCGGCAGCGCCACGGCGAAGCTCGCGCCGCCCACGCCGAGCAGCACGCCGAGCACGAGCAGCAAGGTATAGGACGGCGTACCCGGCAGCATCAGCAGCACGGCGGCGGGGATGGCGGAAAGCGCGATGCCCATCAGCGCGACACGGCGGCCGTCGTAGGCCTGATAGAGATTGCCGAGCGTGACGCGCAGAATCGCCGCGCCGAGCACGGGCACGGCTACGAGCAGGCCCAGTTCGGCCGGCGTCATCGCAATGTCCTTCTGGATGAACGGCGCGAGCGGCCCGAACATCACCCACACCGTGAAGCCGGTGTCGAAATACAGGAAACACGCGATCAGCGCGCGCCAGTTACCGCTCTTGAGCGAACTTACGAGGTCTTTCACGTGGTTCTCTCCAGTAGTGGATCTCAACCCGCCAGGCGGGCATGCATCCGTTGATTTCGGAATCCAGAATGTCTTTCGGGCGCGCTGTTGCGCGGTTCGGGCTTGCCGACCACGCCCTGCACGAGCCGGTCCATTTCACCTATCACGTGCGCCAGCTCCGCCGTGATCACCGCGAATTCGCGGCCGAACTGGCCGGCGCGGGCGGCCGCCACCCGTGCATTGAGCGCGACGATGTTCGCGCGCAGCGAAATGGCGGCGAGTTCATCGACGATGCCGGCCTGGCGCTTCGCCGCCGCGGCTTCCACGCTGCGCAATTCGTCCTGGTACGCCTGGGTCAGCGCCTGCAGCAGGTCGAGCAGCGGCGTGGCGGCAGCGGTGAGTTCCGTCAAGGCGGCCTCGCACCCGCTATCGGCCGCCCCGGCATGGACTGAGCGCTCGAGGCACGCGCATGCGTGCGCGGCGAGCTGCGTGAACGCACGAATGCGTTCGTCGGCCTTGCGTGCGCCGAAATAGAGTTCGCGCAACGCCGTCGAGAACACGCCGGGAAAATGATCGTCGCCCTCCACCAGCCGTGCGTGCGAGGCCGCAAACGTGTCGAGGCATTCGCGCGCGACGACGAGCGCGGCGGCGTCGCCGCGCAAGCCGAGCAGCGCATGCAGGACCACGCGCTGCGAGAGCATGCGCTGACGCCCGGCCAGATTGATGAGCTCGCCGACGATTTCCGCAGAGATGTCAGGTATCGTTTCCCGCATGGTCATCTTTAGTTGTGCAAAGCGCGTCGCCAAGGGTTCGTCAGACCACGACGATTGCGCGACGCGCATAAAAAAAAGCGTCCCGAAGCGCACCCGCCACGCACGCTGTGCCGTGGAGTGCTGCTTCGGGACGCCGTTGCCCCGCACGATCGACTGTTCCCGCGCATGGCGGGACGATGATGCAATTCGTTGGAGCCGTCATTGGCCCCGGTAGCGATAAAGCAATAGGTGTGCCACCCGATCCGCAGGCGGCTCGCGCGCCCCGCGCAACGCCCGGCTGGCGCGGGTTTCACGGTTCACGCAGCGCGCGTAGCCCGCGCAACGGTGACCGGCTGCGCGCCACCAATCGTGTGCTTCAGGTGACTGCTGCTGGTGCACTGCAGCGAAGCCCCGCACCATCGCCGGGCACCGTCTTGCCCTTCGGCGCGACCGCACTACTCTATAAACATGGATGGGTGGGGCCGCACCAGCGCGCATGCGCAACGCCGGCCTGGGAGGTCCACCATGAAGCCAGCCGCAATCGCCCTCGCACTCGCGTGGAGCGCCGTCGGCCTCGTCATCTCGTCGGCGGCGGGCGCCGCGAATGAAGCGACGATCGCCATCGTCTCCGGCACCTACGGCAGCAACTGCGGCGCGCCACACGGCAACGTCACGCGCGATCTCGCCGCGCACTGCGACGGTTTGCGAACCTGCAGCTATCCGGTGTCGATGGTCGCCGCGCAATCGGGCGGCTGTCGCAATGACTATCTCGCCGAGTGGCGCTGCGGCGGTCATGAATTCCACAACGCTGCACTGGCTCCCGGTGCGGGCAACGGCGATCGGCTCATTCTCAGTTGCGTGCCTTCGAGTGGTCCGGGACATTGAAGCCTGCAAACAAGAATCAGAATCAGAATCGCAGCCCGCGCACGACGCCATTTTCAGCGCACTGCTAACCACATTTCTCGCTGGTGCAAGGCGGCCCGCGCGTTCATTGTCCCTTTTCAGTGCGTGTAATAGACTCAATTCGACGACGCGCGCCGCACCACTCACAGGCGACTGCAAACATCATAGAGTGGTGCTCCCTGTCACGGGGTCACGCCAGGAAGAAGCGCAACGTCGGCGCACAGTTTCTCGTACTACCTGGAGTTCCGGCGGTCCTCGCCGGAACGCGATAGGAGCCTGGGCGTGGCTGGGTTGCGCGCCGAGGCCTGCGAGGAGACACAGACGATGCTGCTGCCCACTACATCAACGCCGAAGGCGCAGTCCCGGGATTTGCTCGATGTCCTGATCCGCGCCGCGCTCATTGCCGTCCTGGCAATGTTTTGCTTTCGCATCTTTGCCCCGTTCCTCGACCTCATGGTCTGGTCCGTGATTCTCGCGGTCACGCTATATCCGCTGCAAATGAAGCTGCAGCGCAGCTTCCCTCATAAGGATGGACTCATCGCCACGCTCATCATTCTCGTGGCGTTCGCCGTGATCCTCGCGCCCACGTGGCTGCTCGGCGTCACCGTGGCCGATTCGATCGAGCATGCCATGAGCGTCGCGAAGGGCGGCACGTTTCATATCCCGCCTCCCGCCGACTCGATCGCTCACTGGCCGATCGTCGGTCAGCGCGTATACGACTTCTGGATGCAGGCATCGACCGACATCACCGGGCTCGTGCAGCGGTTCGCGCCGCAACTGAAGGCGGCCGGCCTCGCGCTGCTCGGCACGATCACCGGACTCGGCGCTGCGCTGCTGATTTTTTTCGTATCCCTGATCATTGCAGGCATTCTCATGGCCCACGGCGAGACGGGCTATCGCAGCACGGTGCAGATCGCGTCGCGCGTTTCCGGCCCGGAAAACGGCCCGCAGATCGCCGACCTTTGCACCGCCACGATTCGCGCCGTCGCCCAGGGCGTGGTGGGCATCGCGTTCATCCAGATGGTGTTGATCGGCGTCGGCTTCATCGTGATGGGCATTCCCGGCGCTGGCCTGCTCGCGCTGGCCGTGCTACTGATCGGCATCATGCAGCTGCCCGCCACGCTCGTCACCGTGCCCGTCATCATCTTCGTGATCATGACACAGGGCGTGAGCACGGCGACCATCGTGTTCTCCGTGTACGAGTTCGTTGCCGGTCTCGCCGACAACGTGCTCAAGCCGCTGCTGCTTGGCCGCGGCGTGGCGGTGCCGATGCCCGTGGTGCTGATCGGCGCGATTGGCGGCATGGTCACGGGCGGCGTGATCGGCCTGTTCATCGGTCCGGTGATGCTCGCCGTCGGCTACCAACTGTTCTGGCGCTGGGTGAAAGACCAGCCGCAATCCGAACGCGCACGAGAAGAACAGCAGGCTTGAGCCGCGAGGCCGCCCGGTGATCCTCTGCGAGCGCCCTTACTGGCTCCCGCTCGGCGCCTGCTGCCTGAGCACGCTGCTGGGCGCCTGCATGCGCGTGGGCCCCGACTTTCAGCCGCAACGCGAAAGCTGGAGCGAGCACTGGAGCAGCGCGTCGATCGAGCAGGTCACGTCGATCGCGGCACAAGCCAACGCGCAACCCGACGCGCGGCAATGGTGGCGCGTATTCGGAGACGAAAATCTCGAGCAGCTGATTGCCGCGACCGACGCGAACAACGGCGACCTGAAGATCGCCGCCTTGCGCGTAATCGAGGCGCGCGCCCAGCTCGGCATCGCGCTCGCGGGGCGTTACCCGCAGGTCCAGCAGGCCAACGCCGACGTGCTGGCCTCGGCGCGCAAGCGCCACGACGGTTTCGACCCGCGTTCGGGTGCGTACTTCCAATACGGGCTTGGCTTCAGCATCGGCTGGGAACTGGACTTCTGGGGACGCTTCAGCCGCGCGATCGAATCGGCCGACGCCTCGTTCTTCGCCGCCCAGGACAACCGCGAAGACGCGCTCGTGCTCATTCACGCGCAGGTCGCGGACACTTATTTCACGCTGCGCACGACCGAAGCGCGCCTGCGCATTGCGCGTGAAAACGCGCAGCTGCAAAAGCGCAGCTACGAGATCACGCAGAAGCTCTTCAAGAGCGGCGAAACCGACGAGCTCGATCTCCAGCAAGCGAAAACCCAGTATCTCGGCACGCTGAGCAGCATTCCCGTGTTCGAAAGCCAGATCGCAGTGGCGCGCCACGCGCTTAGCGTGCTGCTCGGGCGCCCGCCCGGCCCGCTGCCGGAACTCGACGTGCAGCCGGCCAAGGCGGGTTTCGTCCCGCTCATCGACCGCGCCGTACTGCAGGATGTGCCCGCGAAGCTGTTGCTGCGCCGGCCGGACGTGCGCGCCGCGGAGCAGCAGATGGCCGCGCAGTCGGCGTTGATCGGCGTGGCGAAGGCCGACCTGTATCCGTCCATTTCGCTGGTCGGCTCGCTCGCCTGGAGCGCCAGTTCGCTTGCGGGCGCGCCGAGCACGCTTGGCGTGGCGGGCGGGCCGAGCATCACATGGAACCTGTTCGATCACGGCCTCATCACGAACAACGTGCGCGTGCAGGATGCCCGCCTGCAGCAATTGATCGTCGCATATCAGGACACCGTGCGCGACGCGGCGCGCGAGGCCGACGACGCCGCAACGGCGCTGAACGCGGCGCTGCAGCGCGATACGATCCTGCACGACGCGCAAGGCGCGGCGCAGCGCTCGCTCACGCTCGCCAATACGATCTACCGCGAAGGGTACTCGGACTTCCAGCGCGTGCTCGACGCGCAGCGCGCACTCTCCGCGCAGCAGGACGCGTTCGTCGTCAATCGCGGCAACGCCGTGAGCAGCCTGATTGCGCTGTACAAGGCCGTGGACGGCGGCTGGGAGCTCGATCAGCCGTTCATCGATCCGGCGACCCGAGCCCAGATGCAACGACGCACGGACTGGGGCGACCTGCTCGACGAACCGGCGGCGCCCGCTGCCGCGCAGAACCCTGGCAATCAACCGGAGGGGCCGACACGATGAGCAGCGCGTCCGAACCTTCGAGCCCGCGCGAGGCGCCGCCCGCTTCCGACTCCTCGGGCAAGGCGCTCAAGTGGATCGTCGTCCTGATCGTCATCAGCCTGATCTGGTACCTGCTCGCCGATCGCTTCACGCCTTATACGCAGCAGGCGCGCATCGCGGCCTACGTCGTGCCCGTAGCCGCGGAAGTGTCGGGCCGCGTGACGCGCGTGCTCGTACACAACAACCAGGAGGTCGGCGCGGGCGACGTGCTGTTCGAAATCGACGGCGAGCAATACCGCATTGCCGCCGACCGCGCGCGCGCCGACCTCGAATCCACACGCCGGCAGATCGGTGCGAGCACCGCCGGCATCGATTCGGCGCAAGCGTCATTGCGCGCGGCGCTCGCCAACGAGGTCAAGGCGCGCCAGGACAGCGACCGGCTCGAACGGCTGTACCGCGAAGACGAGGGCACGGTCTCGCTGCGGCGGCTCGAAGTGGCGCGCGCCACGCACGAGCAGGCGCAAAGCCAGGTCGAAGCGGCCCGGGCCGAGGTCGAACGGGCGCGCGAACAGCAAGGCGGCAACGAGGCGGAGAACGCCCAGTTGCGCAGCGCCGCGGGCGCGCTCGAAAAGGCCGAACTCGATTTCGCCAACACGCGCATTCGCGCGCGCTCGGCCGGCGTCATCACCGACCTGCGCACCGAAGTCGGCCAGTTCGCGGCCGCGGGCAATCCGGTCATGACGCTCATCGCCATTCACGATGTCTGGGTCAGCGCTGACATGACGGAGAACAATCTGGGCCGCCTCCATGCGGGCACGCCCGTCGCCATCGCGCTCGACGCGCTGCCGGGCGAAGTGTTCGCGGGACGCATCCGCAGCATCGGCTATGGCGTGAGTGTCGGGCAGAGCACGCCGCCCGGCACCCTGCCCACCGTGCAGAACAGCCGCGACTGGCTGCGTCCCGCGCAACGCTTTCCCGTGATCGTCGAGTTCGACAGCGACGAGCGCGCACGGCTGCGCAACGTCCGCGTGGGCGGGCAAGCCGAAGTGATGGCGTTTCCGAGCGCAGGCAACCCGCTCAATCCGCTCGGTCGCGTGTTCCTGCGCGTGATGAGCTGGCTCTCCTTCCTCTACTGAGCGGCGCCCATGCAAACGAGCCCATCGATTCCCGGCCGCCGCGCGCTACGCGTTGCCACGGGCACGGCGCTCACGCTTGCCATCAGCTTCGCACTCGATTTTCCGATTCCGGTGATCGCGCCGGTGCTCGCCGTCTTTCTGCTGGCAACGCAGAACCGGCCGCTGTCGCTCAAGGCGGCGTTCGCGCTCGCCCTGGTCGTCGCGCTCACGACAGGCAGCGGCCTGCTGCTCGTCCCCGTGTTGCGCTATTACGCGTTCGCGGGCGTGCTGCTCGTCGGCCTGTGTCTCTTCCTGGCGTTTCGCGCCGGCCTGCGCGGCGGCAACAATCTCGTCGCGACGTTCCTCGCGGCCGGCCTCACGATGATCAGCGCAGCGGGCGTGGCCGACCAGCAACTCGCCGCCACAGTGGTCGGCGCGCTCGTCAAGGGACTGCTGCTCGCCGTGCTCGTCTCGGTCTTGAGTCACGCGCTCTTTCCCGAGCCGGGCGCCGCGGGTGCGGGCGCCAAACCCGCCGCGCGCGTCCTGCCGCCGGACGCAGCGTCGCGCATCGCCTTGCAGGCCGCGCTCGTGGTCATGCCCGCCTGGCTGCTGGCGATGAACGACCCCGCGAGCTACATGCCGATCATCATGAAGTCCGTGAGCCTCGGCAGGCAAACCTGCACCACGTCGGCACGCGGCGCGGCGCGTGAGCTGCTCGGCTCCACGGCGCTCGGCGGACTGCTCGCCGTCGCGTTCTGGTTTGCGCTCAGGCTCTTCGTGAACATCTGGATGTTCTATCTCTGGATGCTGCTATTCGGCCTGCTCGTGGCGCGCAAGCTTTATCGCATCCGTCCCACGCGTTACTCGCCCGGCTTCTGGCTGAACAGTCTCGTCACCATGATCATTCTGCTGGGTCAGTCGGTCCAGGACAGTGTGGCGGGCAAGGACGTGTACCGCGCATTCGCCGTGCGCATGGCGCTCTTTCTGGCCGTCACCGCTTACGCATGCCTGATGCTGCAGATAGTCGAGCGTTTCGCACAGCGTGCCGCGCTCAAGAGGAATACGCCATGAACAATGCGTCTACAAGCGCGGACCATGCCCCGAAAGCACGCGAAATCCTGCTGGAATCGGGCCGGACCATCTGGTACATGCGCCTGCTTCTGGGCGGCCTGCTACTGATATTCGTCATCCTGACGATTGGCATGTTCTATTTCGGCGGCGCCGTGGAGACGCTGAACCGCACTCCTTCGCCGATGGGCGAGACCGTGTACTTCTGCGCGATCACGGCACTGACGATCGGTTACGGCGATGTCGTTCCGACCACCACGTTCGGCCGTATCGACGCGGTGCTGCTCGGACTGATCGGCCTCGTGTTTACCGGATTGATCGTCGCCGCCGCCGTGCGCGGCGTACAGGAGGCATCACGCCATGCGCGCAATCGGGCGTGAGACGGCTTCAAGCCTATTCGAGCGGGTGTACTCAGACCCCATCGGGCATCGGGACCCGGCAGGATCGAACATGACGAACACCACCGTCCGTTGGCTGCAACTGCGCATCGCGCTGGTGAAAACTGGCGCGGCGATGCTCGCCGCCGTGCTGCCGTGGCAAGCGCACGCGCAGAACGTACCGGGCCAGCTGTCGAACCAGACCGTGATCGGCGGCAACATCAAGCAGCATGCGGACGCCGTGCTGTCCATCATGACCTACACCACCGTGCCGGACGTCACCACCAGCTCGCTTTCGATCAACAACGGCACCACCGGCAATCCGGGCTTCGGGCAAACACAGCTCGGCGGCGGCTTCACGCTGAGCCGGACGTTTCCGTTGTACATGGAAGGCACGCTCGCTTATAGCCGCTACGACCCGACGTTCATCGCGACCGACGGCGCCGAGACACGGGCGGTGCCCACGAGGTGGAATACCTTCAGCGGCACGGTGGGGCTTGGCTGGGACTTCCGCATCACCAACGAACTCGTGTTTCGCCCGATCATCAACGGCACGATCGGGCGTGTTTCCAGCGATCTGCGCGTCGGACAAACGTTGTTCAACCATGTCACGGACAGCAATCTCCAGTTCCTCAATAACGGCTATCTGGACGCGTATGGCTACGGCGGCTCGCTCATGCTCGACTATGAGCACTACCGCGAAAACTACGAGATCGATGCGGAACTGCGCGCGACCGATATCTACCTGCGCAGCTTCGGCGGGAGTTCGGAAGCCGTTCAAGGTTCCGCCATGGCGCAGCAAGTGAGCCTCTGGACGCGCTGGCGCGCGCCAACGGGCTGGCATGCGCTGGACAAGCCGGTGCGCTACGTACTGGAGTTCGCCTACTCGCATTACTTCGGCGACAGCGCCGGGGTGCTCGGCTTCAACGAACTCACCTCGCTGGGCGTGGGCCTGGAACTCGACAGCAGCGCGTATCCCGTCATCATCACCCGTACGCGCGCGATGGTGCGCTATGTGTTTGGCCACAACGTGCGCGGCGTGTCGTTCGGCCTGGCGGTCAGCTTTTAGGAATTCGAACGATGGATGCGCGTGAGGAGAATTGCGATGAGTCCGATAGGTGAGCGTCAATTACGTTCAACGGCAGGTTCCGCATCGAGACGGCTCGTGCTCGCCGGCGTTTGTGCCTGCCTGCTGTCATTGGCGGGATGTCCCTACTACGCCGCGCCACCCGGCACCGTGGTCATGACGCCCGCCAGCTACGACCGCTCATTCGCCGCCGCGGCGGGCGCCATGCGCGACGAGGGACTCGCGATCACCGTGCAGGACCCCGGCACGGGCACGATTGCGGGGACGCTCGACGGCGGCACCGTGACGGCGAACGTGCGCCAGCAACCCGACGGCAGCGTGGTCGTGAAGTTCGATACCGCCGACGCGCGCGACCCCACGTTGATACACCGGGTCGTGAGCAGCTACGACCGGCGCATGGGGCGCTAGGGCGATCGTTTTCCGATTGCACGCGGCGCCCACAAGCGCCACCCCAGCCGCTTACGCAACGTGCGCGGCAAACCCCGTGAGTTCCGGCGCAACGTCTTCACGCAGCGTGAGCGCCGGGATTTCATACGCACCGCCATTCTGCTTGCGAAACGCGATCGGCTCCGTCTGCGCCAGCGCATCGAGCCGAGCGCCGAGCGCGGCGCGTGTTTGCGCATAACGCTCCTCGTCCATGCGCCCCGTGCGATACACGAGAAACGGCGGCAGCACGTCGTAGCCCGGGTAATAGAGCACGCCATGATGGATCGGGAACAGAATGTCGTCGATCGGGCCGTTCACGCCCCGAGGCCCGTAATGCGACGCCCAGCCGCCCATCGTCACGACGAGCATCGCGCGCTTGCCGGCCAGCGTGCCTTCGCCGTAGCGGTCTCCCCAGCGCACGTCGGAGTGCTCGCCCACGCCATAGGCGAAGCCGTACGCGAAAACACGCTCCACCCAGCCCTTGAGGATGGCCGGCATGGAGAACCACCAGAGCGGAAACTGCAGGATGAGCGTATCGGCCCACAAGAGCTTCGCCTGCTCCTGCGCGATGTCCCCGGCCTGGAGGCCGTTCTCGAAAGCGTGCTTCGAATCGAGTGACGGGTCAAACGGCGCGTCGCTCCGGCGCTCGACGCTGTCCTGCGCGTCGAGCGCCGCTTTCCAGTTCATGGCATAGAGGTCCGACACCTGAACGGCGTGACCCGCCGCCTCGAGACGCCGCACGGTGAAATCTCTCAGCGCGCCGTTGAGCGACTTCGGTTCGGGATGCGCATAGACGAGCAGGATATTCATGAAGTGGGCTCCGTGATCGGGTACGAACCCAGCTTAGTTGTCCGGCTGCTATATTGGAAATGAATAACGGAGATACCAGCCATTATGTCTGCTAATTTGCGCAGCCTCGATCTCAACCTGCTCGTCACGCTCGACGTGCTGCTTGCCGAGCACAACGTCACACGCGCGGCGCGCCGCCTGAACTTCTCGCAGCCCTCGGTTAGTGTGCATCTCGGGAAGTTGCGCGAGATATTGGGCGATCCACTGCTGCTGCCTGGCCCACGCGGCATGCAGCCCACGGCGCGCGCGCTGGCGTTGCGCGAGCCCCTGCGCGAGGCGCTGGAATCGCTCGAGCGGGCTATCGCGCCCGAGAGCTCGTTCGATCCGGCCATCGCCCGCGATACCTGGTGCGTGGCTGCAAGCGACTATGGCGAGTCCACCATCGCGCTGCCGGCGCTGCGTGGCTTGCGCGTGGCCGCGCCGCATACGCGCCTGGCCGTGGTGGAACTCGCGCCAGCGCGTGTCGCGAAGCAGGCGGCGCAGGGCGAAATCGATCTGGCCTTCCATACCACCAGCGACGCCCCCGAGAACCTGCGCCGCCGCGCGCTCTTCACCGAGCGCTACGTACTCGCGGGCCGCGCGGACCATCCGCGCCTAAAGCGCCGGCCGAGCATCAAGCAGTTCTGCGCTCTCGAACACGTGATCGTCTCGCCCGATGGCGGCGGATTTCGCGGCATCACCGACGAAATGCTTTCACAAGCCGGGCTCACGCGGCGCGTCGTGCTCTCCGTTCCGCATTTCCTTTTCGTCATTTCAGTACTCGAACGCAGCGACCTCGTGGCGATGCTGCCGTGGCGACTCGTGCGCGAAAGCGCGGCGCTGCGCGTGGTCGAAGCGCCTGTCGAGGTACCCGGCTACGAAATGTGCATGCTCTGGCACGAGCGCTCGCATCGCGACCCCGCGCATCGCTGGCTGCGCGAGCAGATCTCCCTTGCCGTGTAACTGCGTGCGACGGCCAGACGCCGGGTGAGAACAGCACGATGTCGCTCAGTCATGCAGAGCGGCGCTTGAAAACCGGGCCGCGCGAAACTGCTGGCGAACCTGTCGCGTAGGCGCTCGCGTCAGCCTGCATGTCAACGGCATCAGCGAGTGATCCGCTGGATTGTGCGAGAGCCCCGCCGTTGTGCCAAAGGCGGCAGCCAGGGGGCATTGTCATGACAACAAGATAAGGAAGCCTTAAGAATCATCCTCTAAGCTCGCTACAGCGAATTGACAAGTCAAAGCGCATTCTGGCCGTCATAGGGGTTAAAGGCTTCCCTGGTCAAGCAAGGGCGAACTCTGGAGCGAATGAATGTGGCACGCGGATGCCAGCAGACCAGCAACGCTGACGCGCAGCCGGCGCGCGTCAGCACCGGCTGCGCGTGAAAGGAGATGGAAAGGCAGGACTCACGTATGTCGGTTCAGGTCGTATGGACACGGGCTGGACGGCGAACCGCACTTTCAATGCGTTGAATGCGGCGTGTTTATGGTGCGTGGTGTCATGTATGGCCCGGATTGACGCCCCGTCGATGTTCCACAGCGACATCAACGCCGCTTGCTTGAAGCTGCTGCCAGGGATGTCCGCCTCGGCGAGCTTCCAGAAACGAAGCGCAGCGGGATTGGCGTAATCGAAAATGAAGTCCGTTACGGCGCCGCCATCGCGTTGCGCGCTCAAGAAGAAGAACGGATCGATGGCGACCTCCTGCTCCGCCCTGGACCGCAACTCACTGGTCTGGAGCAGTGCCGGAATAGTGCATGACAGCAATTCCGGCGCCCATGAAAAGAGCGCCGATCAGGGTCGCGCTACGCGGAGGATCGCGCGTCATGACAAACGTCAGGCCAAGCCAGCAGACGAGCACTGCGCCGGCCCACGAGGCGACCGTGGTCAGAACGGGCCTCGTAGAACACCGGCCCATGCCTGCCCCAAGCCTGTCTGACCTGTGCGCAATGCCATACCAGGCAAGGGGCGCAGCAAGGTAGGGCCGCATCGCTTCGCCTGCAAAACGGGCAGTCTGGTGAAACAGTTACAAGATAAGTATTGACGCTGGACCATCCGGCGAGGTACTGTTCTGGTCGAAGTTCAAGAAGTTCGATTGCTGTTCATCAATTGATCGCTCCTCCGCGGTATTCGTTGTCCTCTCCCTCCTTGAAGCTTCACGCGCTCTTCAATAGAGCAAATTCCCGCATTTCTTTCTCAAGGATTCTTTATGGATACCGGCACCGTTAAGTGGTTCAACGACAGCAAAGGCTTTGGCTTCATCACCCCGGACAAGGGCGGTGACGACCTGTTCGCTCATTTCTCCGAAATCAGGAGCGAAGGCTTCAAGACGCTGGCTGAAAACCAGAAGGTGAGCTACGAAACGAAGCAAGGCCCGAAGGGGCTGCAAGCGGCTAACATCAAGCCGCTGTAAAGTTGAAGGGCCCGGCCTCCTCAGACGGACGCCGGGCTGCAGCGATACCCTCGCGGAGCTTTGTCTCCCACAGTTGGCGCGATTTCTCCTGATTGGCATCTGTTTATTCAGCAGCGTGCCGGCGCCATACGCCTCGTTGCGCCTCATTCTCCCCTCAGGCTTTAACGCCCTTTTTTCGCTTTTCGACTGCTGAAGCATTCGGCTCGAATGGCCTTGAATCGGCGCGCCCGTGCGCTATTCGCACGGCATATGCGCGCGCAAATATCATTAAAATTAAAATGCAGAACAAACAAATTCAACATTACAACGGCTATGCCGTCCAATCCTCGGCGCATCGTTTGCCCGATGGCAGCTTTTCATCCAACCTGTTGCTCGAACTCATCGACGGCGAGCGAGCCGAAGGCCGCTACTGGTTCTATTCGCTCGATTACTTCAAGAGTGAAGAGCAAGCGTTGCAGCACTCGACCCAGTGGGCACGCAACTGGGTCGACACGCGCGGCTAAAGACGACGCCTCAGTTCGAAACACTCAACGCACCCGAAGCGCCAGGACGGGTGCAGCAAACGCGCCCAAACATCACGCGGGAAGCCGAACTGCGCATCTTCGGCACGCGTCGCTGACGACACCCTTTCCCGTGGCCTCGCCGATCGCGGCGGGATAGATAGCGGCCTTCGGTTACAATACAGGACGAGTTCGCTTCGCACAGCACCGACAAGACGCGTGTTGGTGAGTCGCGAGTCCCTGCTTTGATTGATCGTCCAGCGATAACCGTGCTCGCTGGACTGCACGCCCCGACGCGCATCGGTCTGGTATTGCGAGCCGCCGCGTCTGACCCATCCCCTCGCGTACCTGACTCGCCGCCCGGACAGGGTGGTGCCCATGACTTCCGGGACGCAAGGGCAGCCCAGTAATTTTCATGCTCCCCATTGCCGCGCGAGCGCTTGTCGATCAACGCTCGCGACGTCTTCGGCAATGCGGCGTCCGAATCCATGTCCCGCCAAATGATCAGGAATCTTGAATGGCCAAAGAAGAACTGCTGGAACTCGACGGTATCGTTGACGAAGTGCTGCCAGACAGCCGTTACCGCGTCACGCTTGACAATGGCGTGGTTGTAGGGGCGTACGCATCCGGTCGCATTCGCAAGAATCACATTCGCATCCTTGCGGGCGACCGGGTGACGCTGGAACTCTCGGTGTACGACCTGACGAAAGGACGAATCAATTTCCGGCACAAGGATGAGCGAAGCGGTCCCGCAACGCAAAGAACCGCATTTCGACGTCGTTGATGGCGCGATACGCGACCGTCGGCTGGGATCCATACCTGTGACGCCGTTGCGTGCACTTCCACATCACGATTCGCCATTGCTGGCGGATCTCAACCAGGGAAAATAGTGACTACCGTAATTCTGAAACCCGACGAACCCGTGGACGTTGCGTTACGCCGTTTCCGTCGCGCGATCGAGCGCACCGGCCTGATTCCGGAGCTTCGTGCCCGGACAGCCTATGAAAAGCCTACCGCAGTACGCAAGCGCAAAAAGGCCGCTGCTGTGGCACGCCTGCGCAAGCAGATCAAACGGTCGTTGCCGCCGAAAAAGCGGTACTGACCGGGAACTGCCGGGCTTCCCGCGTGACCTCCGCTCGATCTCCGCATGGGAGGCTGCCGAGGCCAGGCAGGGAATGACACGCCGGTCCTGGTGCTAGTCGTGTGGCCCGGCGACACTCTTGTTGATCAGGTCGAGGAGCCGGGACGCGGCGAAAGGCTTGCGCAGAAAGGCCCGAAATGCACCCGGGTCAGGCGGCTCCACGATGGCCGAGATGAGCACGACCGGGACCATCGAAAGCCGGGGGTCGTCAGCGAGGGCTCTGGCCAGTTCGAGACCATTCATGAGAGGCATCATGTAATCGGTGACGACTAGTTCTGGCGGTTGCGAACGCGCGAGCGCCAGCGCTTCTGCGCCATTGTGTGCCTGAGCCACCCGATGGCCTTCGGACTCGATTAGCCAGACCAGGGCATCGAGCATGCGCGCATCGTCCTCTACCAGCAATATCGTGGCCACGTACCGCCCCTGCTTTTGCGTTTCAGGACGATCCTGAACCACCGGTGCAAAAGCCAACTCGCGTGTCCTTAAGTGCATACCATCGGCTTCCTATGCACGCAGTAGCGTCTGGCTGTCGTTTCGAAGGTCTGGTTCGTTTGTCTGTCAAAAGCACGCGTTTTTTCAGCGTGCATCTGCGAAAGTTGGCTGTGAAGCATTTTTCATTCCCGCCCGACCTTCCGCGCCATCTGCACAGCAGGACATCAACTGGCCGCCTCAGCCTTTCGCCACCAACCCCACATCGGACTGGGCATCTAGCGCGGGCCATCACCGGATGCGCCGTCAAAGCGCACGCGCGCGGCATGGATGTCGGGATAACGACGATCGGCCCAATCGATGAGGGCCGCCATTGGGTCCAACAGGGAATGGCCTAGCGGAGCCAGACGATATTCGACGCTTGGTGGGCTGGTGGGAAAAACATGACGGGTGATGAGTCCGTCGCGCTCCAGATCGCGCAGTGTCTGGGTAAGCATGCGCTTGGAAATGTCCGGGATGGCCCGGTGAAGTTCACTGAAGCGCTGCGATCGCGTCGCGAGCTCCATGATCATAAGCATGCTCCATTTATCGCCGATGCGGTCGAGCACGTCACGAATCGCGCAGTGTGCGGCCTGGGCGTCGGCCAGTTCACGTTGATATCGGCTGAATCTCTCGATCGCATTCTGGGCGGTGCTCATTCGGGTTCCCCTTGACTCTTCTGGTAACAAAAAACTGCCTCCTTCCGGCGCGAGGCATCGGTCTCTATGATAGACCTGCCCTCAAACGAAGACCGCTCCTCAGTTAGCCGCAACCGCAGCCGCAGAAGTGTTGGCGTTAGGGGCAATTCCAATTTCAGGAGAAATACATGCTTTTGGTAATGGGAATTACGGGACGCGCAGGCGGCGCAACGGCCAAACATCTGTTGGCGCAAGGCCGGAAAGTACGAGCGCTGGTCCGCAATCGCGAGAAGGCGACGAATTGGGCGGATCAAGGTGTGGAACTCATCGACGGAGACTGGAATGATGCAGCCGCCGTAGAGAGGGCGCTCGAAGGGGTCGACGGCGCATTCGTCATGCTGCCGGCTGTCTGGGCACCCTCGCCTGATTTCAGGGAAGCAAAGAGCGTGATCGCGACCTATGTCGAGGCGCTGACCAGGGCAGCGCCGCCGCGGGTGGTTGTGCTGTCGTCGATGGGGGCAAACAGAACCAGCGGGCTGGGACTGATCACGGCCCTGTCGCTTCTGGAGCAAGGACTGCGCCACCTGACGCTGCCGATCGCCTATGTGCGAGCCGGCGGGTTTTTCGAAAACTTCCTTTACGGCCTGCACGTCGCCCAGGGCGGCACGCTACCCGTCTACTACAACCCGACGAGCCGGAAGTCGACCATGGTCGCGACCGACGATATCGGCGCCGGGGTGACGACGCTGCTGACCGGGCCGGCGTGGTCCGGGCATCGCGTCGTCGAGCTTGGCTCGATGGTCAGCGCCGATGAAGTCGCGGCCCAACTGGGCGAAGTCTTGCAGCGCGACGTCAAGGCCTTTCCCATCCCGCGGGCCGGGTGGCCTGCAGCGTTCGAACAGTTCGGCGTCCCGAAGGGACAGACTGGACCCGCGGAAGCGATGTTCGATGCCGTCAACGCGGGCTGGATGGATCTCGGCGTCGCGGGTGCGGAGCACATCGCGGGCACGACGTCTCTTCGTGATGTCTTTGCGGCGGCCCACAAGGCCACTACGGCATGAACAACGAAGATCGGCCGTCTCGTCGAACAGACGGCCGCACTGGTCCTCCGCTGCGCACTCAACAGAGAAGGTAGAACGCATGTCCAAGATTTCCTGGCGCCAGATATTACCTTTGGTTCTTGCCGCGTTTTTCGTCGTCGGATCGCTCAGCAACATCGTCGCCCCGCGATCCATCCTTGAGGAATACCTGAAGTGGGGATATCCGCACTGGTTCCATTTCGTGACTGGTTCGCTGGAACTCATGACGGCCCTTCTGCTCGCGCGAGCACGGACGAGGCTGTGGGGCGCGGCGCTCGGCTGCACCGTGATGTTGGCTGCGCTGGCAACCGTCGCAGTGCACGGCGAATACGAACACGCGGTGGCGCCACTTGTCGCGGCGACACTATCGATTGTCGTCGGCTGGATTGCCTGGCACGAGCGGCTCGCTACCGGTTCTTTGGCTCAGGCCTAAACCTTACGCGGCCTTCAAGAGCTACACAGCATGCTGGAAGTGCGTTTACCAGCCTCTGCGAAAGGCTGCCATCACCCTATTGGACCTAAGTCCTATTGCGCAACCCGCGAGTCTGCCAAATATTGTTGGCACGACCACGCACTGGGTGCCCGGTCAAATCGATCTGGATTGCCGTATCGCCAGACGAAAAGGCTTCGCCTGCGGCGCCACAATCCTCGCCTCACTTTCCTGTGTGAATTCGACCTTAACCCTTGATGGAGGTGATCATGCACAGACGTTCTGTTTTGAAGACAGGTGCCGCAACGCTAACGATCACGGGACTGTCGTTGACCAGTTTCTGGGCGCCGGTGACTGCGGCCGTTGCCGCAGAGTCCAATGCAGCAAAGCGCCACGAAATCGACGCAAAGGTCAATGAAACACTGTCGCGGCTGTTCGAGACAGTCAGTGGCTCAAAGGAACTCGTCGGCAAGGCGAATGGCGTACTCGTATTCCCGTCTGTCATCAAGGCTGGTTTCGTCGCCGGGGGAGAATACGGCCAGGGCGCTTTGCGGATAGGCGGGAAAAGTGTCGGCTACTACAGCACGGCGGCGGCCTCATTCGGCTTGCAGGCAGGTGCGCAATCCAAGGCTGTCATCTTTCTGTTCATGACGCACGATGCGCTTAACAGCTTCCGCAACTCGAAAGGCTGGTCGGTCGGTGGCGAAGGATCGGTTGCGCTGGTGAAGGTCGGAGCGAATGGCCAGATTGATACGACTACGGCTACCGCGCCGGTTCAAGCCATTGTGATGACCAACGCCGGATTGATGGGCGACGTGTCACTGTCTGGCGCCAAGATTTCGCGACTGAAAATCTGAAGTGAGTCTCGCCCCCGGCGCGGGCAATCCGTGCTGCAGGTCCTTGAAATACGCACGGATAGCCCGTCTCCCTCGCATGCTCTTGAATCCCAATGTCGGCTCGACTCCAGGCGTTCGGCTGGAAGCTCACGTCGGCCAGGTCCTGCCCGGACGATAACCATCGGCAACTTCCACCTCTTTCAGGCCGAGCGCCCTGGCGACCTCCTTCTTCGTGGCAAACCGGGCGGTAACGTGAAATTTCGTGGTGCTTTGGCGCATTCGCCCGATACCATAGGCACCCTTCTCGTTTTCCTTGACGATGATATCTGCCGGATGAGCAGCTTCCCCGCGGAAGTCTTCCGACTCAAAATCGACATGCTGACGATTTTTGATGTTGGTTTCGGCAGTTCGGTCGAGATCGTAGGCCACTAACCAGGCATTACCGGAAATTGCCTGCCCCGGCCGATAGGACTGTTCAAGGTCAAACACCCACAGCGCTGCCCCGTTATGCGACATGAGCTTTTCCTCCACCGCGGTGAGTGCGTGCTGCCTGGGAATCCAGCGAAACAAGCTCCACATTTTTGTCGCCATGAACGTCTCCGCAGGTGTTGTCGGACTCAAAGCATCTGTCGCGACCGGGTATCAGGTGCTTATTAGAACAGTTCGCTAGCCGGATTATTCCGTGCGTCTGCAGGTTGGCTTGCTGCCATTCGCAAACCAGTATCGGCAGCTGGTTGCAGAGGTACAACGGTCGTATTGTCCGTGAAATGGCGCACGGCGCCTTAGTGTCATTCTCACGGCGAGACTCCGAACAGCTGGAGGACCACACCACGCAACCAGCGATTCCCGGCCTCGTGATGATACCGGGCATGCCAATGTTGCCGGACTGCGAAACCATCCACGGGGACCGGGCACGAATGTACTGCCAGATCGTTGCCCTGCGCGAGGATTTCGCCAATGTGACGAGGCAGCGTAGCGATCAGATCGGTCGTCTTGACGATCGTGCCGAGTCCCAGGAAACCGGGCAGCTGCAGCACGACGTCACGCTCGATCCGCTCGCGCGCCAGCGCCTGTTCGAGCAGTTGCGCACCCGTGCCCGATTCGATGGCGACATGCCCCGCCGCGCGGTACTGCTTCAAACCGAGCCGCGCGCGAACGCGCGGATGGTGCCGGTTCGTCAGACATACCCAATCCTGTTGATAAAGCTGCTGCTGGTAGATGCCGCCACTTAGCCAGGGCACATAGCCAATAGCCAGATCGGCCTCGCCCGACTCCAGCGCCCGTTCCTACCTTCCATGTGGAGTACATGGCGATCCCCTTGCTGCATATCGTGTCGTGACGAGATACCCGGTCGTAGCCGCCTCAAAATTCATTTTGAAGCAGAAACGAGTAAAAATAGCATGGCACTACTGATCGTTTTATCTGTAGCGCAGAGCAAGCCGCGGGTCCATCGGTAAGCGTGCGCGCCCGTGATCGGCTTATGCACCAACGCCGGCACGCACGCCGACACGCATTCGACGAATGTGCGTCACAGCGAAAACTCGACGACTGCGAAGATCGATAAAAAATCGAGTCCCCTGGAACGGGCTCTCGATGGATGCCATTAGCGCGTCTGTCATGGATCACCGTGATCGACGACGAGAACGCCCGTTGTCCACTATGCGTGTTGTGGATCAGAAAAATGTCTGAAGATAGAGGCTACGGACCACTCTAGTCTATGGAATGCTTTTGTTCAACTTGTTAAATGGTGGCGCAGATCGCTCGCAAGTGAGCGCGTGACCCCGCCGAACATGAGGCCCTGAACGGAGACAATTTCCAGGCACGACACTTCATGCACCGAATCCGGCATTGCAGATTCCCATGTCGGAAAAGCACGGCAGGCGAACCTTTCAAGCCCGGCATTGCGGCAAGGGACTCCGTCATCGCTGACGTGTGAGGCGGTCAGGCGACGACGCCCCGGCACCGTGGCATAACAGGACAAACAGCATGGTTGCCCAGTGAACGTGCGTCGGCTTGCCTACGTACGCTCGAGAGTGCGCACGAGACGATTTCCCACCCCATGACGGCCAGGTACAGCCCTGCCAATAACGGGGAATCCGTCGGGAGCTGCCGCGCATGCTGGTGCGTGTGCGAACCGGTCGACAGAAGCCGGAACGGCTCGCTAACGCGTCAGGTAAGGACTCTCATGGCCCGGCTCATAGGGCCGCGCCTTGATCTCCATGCGCGCAATGCTCTGGAGATGCACCTCGTCCGGGCCATCGGCGAACTTCAATGCACGCCCCCAGGTCCAGCTGTCCGCCAGCGGCGTGTCGGGGCTCAGCCCCATCGCGCCGAAGGTCTGGATCGCGCGCTCGCATACGGCGGTGTGCACGCCCGGCACGAGCGCCTTGATCATGGCGATTTCCTTGCGCGCCTCCTTCGCACCCACGTTGTCGATCATCCAGGCCGCCTTCAGCACGAAGAGCCTTGCCTGATCGATTTCGATACGCGACTTCGCAATCCACTCGCCAACGGAGCCGTGCTGATAGAGCTTCTTGCCGAACGCCGTGCGCGCCTGTGCGCGCTCGATCATCAGTTCGAGCGCCAGTTCGGCGGCGCCAATCGAACGCATGCAATGGTGAATGCGGCCCGGTCCGAGACGCGCCTGGGCGAGCGCGAAACCGCTGCCTTCTTCGCCGAGCAGGTTCGAGCGCGGCACGCGCACACCCTTGAATTCGATCTCGCAGTGGCCTTCGGGCGCCGTGTGGTTGACCACCGTGATATTGCGGATGATCGTCACGCCCGGCGTATCGCGAGGCACGAGAATCATGCTTTGCTGACGGTGCGCGGGCGCGTCCGGGTCGGTTTTGCCCATGACGATGAACAACTGGCAGTTCGGGTGCGCCGCGTTCGTGATGAACCATTTGCGGCCGTCGATCACATAGTCGTCGCCGTCGAGTCGAATCGACGTAGTGATATTGGTCGCGTCCGAGGACGCCACTGCCGGCTCCGTCATCGCAAACGCCGAGCGGATCCTGCCGTCGAGCAGCGGCTCGAGCCACTTCTTGCGCTGCGCGGGCGTCGCGAACATATGGAGCAGCTCCATGTTGCCCGTGTCCGGCGCATTGCAGTTGAACACCTCCGAGGCCCACGACACGCGCCCCATGATCTCGGCCAGCGGCGCGTACTCGAGATTGGTCAGACGCGTGCCCGGCTCGTCGTCGCGCAGATGCGGCAGGAACAGGTTCCAGAGGCCTACCGCACGCGCCTTCTCCTTCAGGTCTTCCATGAAGGAAACGGGATACTGCCCCGCACTCACTTCTTCGTGCCATTGGTGGATGCGCGGCACGATATGCGCGTCCATGAACGCGCGCAACTGCGTGCGCAGCGCTTCGACTTTCGAGCTATAGGCAAAGTCCATCTTGCTCTTCCTTGAATCGTGGTGAATGTCGTGCGGCGCGTGGGTCGATAACGCGCGCCGCTCCCATCGTCAAATCGTCAGGCCACCGTCCACGACGATGCACTCGCCGTTGGTGTAGCTCGCCGCGCCGGAGACGAGATAGAGCACGGTGCCGGCCATCTCGCGAGGCTCCGCATGGCGGCGCAGCGGTATCTTCGTCATCCAGCTTTCGTACAGGGCCTGGTCTGCGAACAGGGCCCCGGCGAATTTCGTCTTGGTGAGGCCCGGCAGCAGCGCGTTCACGCGGATGCCGAACGGTCCGCACTCCTTGGCAAATGCCCGCGTCATGTTGACCACGGCGGCCTTGGTGATCGAGTAGATGCCCTGCTTGTCGCCGGGCTGCAGCGCATTGACGGAAGCCGTATTGACGATCGCACCGCCGCCGTGCTCGCGCATCAGCTTGCCCGCCTCGACCGACATGAAGAAGTAGCCACGCAGGTTGACCTCCACCGTCTTTTCGAACGACGACAGATCGGTGTCGAGAATGTGGCCGAAATACGGATTCGCCGCCGCGTTGTTCACGAGGATGTCAAGCCGGCCATGTTTCGAGCGGACGTGCTGGAAAACGCCTTGAATGTCGTCGAGACGCCCCACGTGGCACGGATACGCCTCGGCGCTGCCGCCCGCTTCCCGGATCCCGCGCGCCACGGTCTCGCAGTCGTCGAGCTTGCGGCTCGACACGATCACATGGGCGCCCTGTTCCGCGAGCAGCTTCGCGATCTCTTCGCCGATGCCACGGCTCGCGCCGGTGACCAATGCAATCTTTCCGCCCAGATCGAACAAATCAGTAGTCACAACTGTCTCCTCAATGTAGTCGCGTGTCCGCGTCAAATGCCTGGCGTCAGATGACGTCGACGCCCATCTTCGCGAGCGCACCGGCCATTTCACCGACCTGGCGCGCCTTCTCATGCGATGCGTTGCCGCCCAGCGCACGTTTCTTCACACCCTGCGCGATGGCCGCCAGCCGGAAGAAGCTGAACGCCAGGTAAAAATTCCAGTGCTCGATCGGCCCGATTCCCCGCAAGCGGCAATACCGCTCGACGATCGCGGCCTCGTCCGGCACGCCAAGCGCCGCCCTGTCCAGCCCCGCGAGACCACCGATATGGCCTTTGGGCGGCAGCCGCAGGCACATGCAGAAGTACGCGAGGTCGGCGAGCGGATTGCCGAGCGTGGAGAGTTCCCAGTCGAGCACGGCGCGAACCTTCGGCGTGCCGCGGTGGAAGATCAGGTTGTCGATGCGAAAGTCGCCGTGCACGAGCGAAGGCTTGCCCGCTTCGGCCGGACAGTGCGCCGGCAGCCAGGCGTTCAGCGCTTCCATGGCGTCGAGTTCGTCGGTCTGCGCCGCGCGATATTGCTTCGTCCAGACTTCGATCTGCCGTGAGAAGTAGTTGCCCGCGCGGCCGTAGTCGGCGAGGCCAACGGCCTCGACATCGACATCGTGCAGGGCCGCCATCGTGCCGATCAGCGCGTCGTACACAGCGCCGCGCGCTTCAACGGGCAACGCTGGCAACGACGGGTCCCAGTAGATTTCGCCCTCTTCGAAGCTCATCACGTAGAACAGGCTGCCGAACACGTCGCGGTCTTCGCAAAGGTGTAAGGCCCGCGCAACGGGAACCGGCGTGTTGCCGAGCGCGCTCAGCACGCGGAATTCGCGGTCCACCGCATGCGCGGACTTGAGCAGTTCGCCCGGCGGCTGACGCCGCAGCACATAGCGGCCGCTTTGCGCCTCGAGAAGAAACGTGGGGTTCGATTGTCCGCCAGCGAACTTCTCGACGACCATCGGCCCGTGAAAGCCGGGCACGTGCGCGGTCAGATAGCGCGCGAGTGCATCGGCATCGAACTGAAGACTTGCATTCATCATGGAGCGGGAATCCGGATTCGAATCAGCCATAGGTGACGTGTTCGCGCCTCTCGGCCTGTTCGAGATGCGGCAAGGTGTTGAAGGTGAGCAGTGACATGGCGCTGTCGTTGAAGACGTACTGACTCACGCTGCTGTTGCGGATCTGCATGTTGAGCGCGATGGCGGCGGCAGCCGGCGCCTGCAGAACCTGCTGCGTGAACACGGCGATCGGTCCGCCCGAACTCACCACCAGAATGCGCTTGCCGCCGCTGCGCTGAATGGCGAGACGCGCACGCTCGCAGCGCGCCTGGAACTGCCCCCAGGTCTCGGGAATGCGCCCGGGCAGCTTATCTTCGGACCAAAGCTGCAAGACCTGCTTGAGCCCCTTGTAGAAGTGCTTCATCGAGCCTTCGGCCAAAAGCCCGGGCGCGAGTCCGCTCTCGCCGAGCGCGGAAAAGAGGGCTTGAAAATCGTACTCGTTCAGATCCGCGTCCTGTACGACCTCCACTGTCGCGCCGCCCATCGCGGTGAGCAACGCGTCGGCGGTCTGCGCGTGGCGCCGCATCGTGCCGGTCACGACACGATCGAACGTCAGCCCCGCCTGCGCGCAATATTCGCCCAGCCAGCGCGACTGGGTAACGCCGCAAGCTGAAAGCTCGTCATAGTTTTCGGCGCCGAACGACGCCTGCCCGTGCCGTACCAGGAAGAGTTCCGCCATGCCAACCTCATCTGAACATGACGGCAACGATACTGGCACACAGACTATTCAGGAAATTTATTCTGGTGATACTGCGCCATAACGATTCGTGACACCTACGGTCGCTGCTTGCGCATGAGGCGGCCGATCTGCTCGCGCAGCCAGCGATGCGCCGGATCGGCCGTGACGCTGCGGTGCCAGTAGCCATGCGTCTCGAGATCGGGGAGATCGAACGGCAGCGCCAGGATGCGTGCGTCATAGCGCTTGAGCAACATGAGCGGCGCAGTCAGGGCGAGATCGGTGCGCATCGCGATCAAGGGCGCGACGAGATAGTGCTGAACGCGGGTCTGGATGGTGCGGCGGAGTCCCAGCTTGTTGAGTTCAGTATCGACGAGACCGGGTCCCTGCCGGCGGCTGGACACATGAATATGGCCGAAGCGCAGGTAGTCGTCGATCGTGAGCTTCTTCTTCGCGAACGGATGGCCCTGGCGCAGCATGCACGCATAACGGTCGCGGCCCATCGGCTCCTGCTCGAGGTACGGATCGTCGATGAGCGGCGCGTCGATCGCCAGATGGACCGCGCCGCTCGCCAGCGCTTCGGGAACGTCGCGGCGCGTCGTGAAGTAGCTCTCGATGCGGATGCCCGGCGCAAGACGCTGCAACACCTCCTCCAGCGCAGGCAGCAGCATGGTCTCGGTCAGGTCGTTCATGCTGAGCCGGAAGGTTCGCTGCGACGAGGCCGGATCGAAGCGTTCACCGGCGTGGGTGCTCGAATCGAGCAACTGCAGCGCCTCGCGCACGCGCCCAATGATATTTTCGGAAACCGGCGTGGGCATCATGCCGGCCGGCGTGCTCACGAACAACGGATCGTCGAATGCCTTGCGCATGCGCGCGAGCGCGTTGCTCACGGCGGGCTGCGTGATGAACAGCAACTCCGCCGCGCGCGTGAGGTTACGCGTTCGATAGACGGCCTCGAACACGACGAAGAGATTCAGATCGACTTTGGATGGGCGCATGGCCCCGAGCCTAACCGGCCCATCGCAATGCCGTCAATCGAGCGCGGATCGCGTCGTCTCGAACGTCAGTCCGCATACCCCGGACAGGCTCGATCGAGCCGGCGCAGCAGTCCGGGCCAGACGAGCGCCCCTGGCATGACGCCGCGCGTCACCGCCACGATCTGCTGCTTGAAGCCGTCGAGAATCGGCTGCGCGATTGGCGTCAGCTTTGTGCCGCCCGACTGCGCGCGCACCTGGATCATGCAGGCCGCCTCGAAGAAGTACATCGCGACAAAGGCGTCCGCCGGCGTGCCGCCGACAGTCAGCAGTCCGTGGTTACGCAACATCAGATACATCTTGTCGCCGAGGTCTCGAACCAGACGCGGCTTTCCGGCTTCGTTCAGGGCAAGGCCCTCGTAGTCGTGGTAACCGAGCGACGCCAACACCCCGAGCGACTGCTGCGAGAGCGGCAGCAGTCCCGCCTCCTGGGCCGACACGGCAACGCCGTTGATCGAATGGGTGTGCATCACGCAGTGCGCGTCGTCACGTGCTGCATGCACGGCGCTGTGAATCGTGAAGCCAGCCGGATTGATGTCGTACGGCGACTCGCTGGCCTTGCGGCCGTCGAGGTCGATCTTCACCAGCGAGGACGCCGTGATTTCCTCGAACATCATGCCGTACGGGTTGATCAGGAAATGATGCTCCGGGCCGGGCACGCGCGCCGAGATATGGGTAAACACCAGATCGTCCCAGCCGAACAGCGCGGTGAGGCGATAAGCAGCTGCCAGATTGACGCGCGCCTCCCATTCGGCGGGTGACACGTCGTTCTTGACATTGACACAGGGTGAAGCCATGTCGACGCTCCTTGGTTGGGTTTGGTGAACTCCAGAGAGTCCTCATGATGCGTGCGGACTCGCCGAAAGATTGTCGGCCAGGCGACAACTCCATTCAATCGCGGCCGGCACATGCCATTCGATAGCGCGCGTCTAAGGCATCGCCTTGCGATCCCAGGGCGGTTCGTCGCCGAACGTCTCCGCGAGGTAATCGACGAACCGGTGCACCTTGAGCGGTATGCGCCGCACGCCCGGATACACCGCCTGAATCGCCAGCTCGGTCGCGCGATAGTCCGGCAGCAGCGCCACCAGTTCGCCGCGCCCGAGGTGCTCGCCGAACACGAAGGTCGGACCATAGGCGATGCCGGCTCCGGCCAGCGCGGCACCGAGCAGCATCTGCGTATTGCTGGCCGCCAGCCGGCAAGGTCCGTCGATGACGTGTGCGCGGCTGCTCGCGTCGAGCAGGGTCCAGTCGCCGGCCGAGACGGCCTCGCTGAAGGCGAGGCGCTGCGCGCGCCGCAGGTCGTCGGGAGTGCGCGGGGTGCCATGGCGCTCGAGATACGCGGGCGACGCACACACGACCATCCGGCACGGTGCCAGCCGGCGCGTCACGAGTCTTGGGTCCTGCAGCCGTCCGATCCGGATCGCGACATCGACGCCCGCATCGATGAGGTCAACGTAGCGGTCCCCGAGCAGCACCTCCACGTTCACGTGCGGATGGTCCTCCAGATAGCGCGCGACGACCCCGCCCAGATGCATCGCGCCGAACGTCACCGGCGCGGCGACGCGCAGCACGCCGCGCGCCGTGAGCTGGGAATCGCTTGCCTCCCGGTTCGCTTCGTCGAACGCTTCGAGAATCCGCTTGCAGCGCTCGTAATAGGTGTGGCCGACATCGGTCAGGCTCAGGCGCCGCGTCGTTCGCTGGAGCAGCCGCGCATTCAGTTCGGCCTCGATTGCGCTCACGTGCTTGCCGGCCATCGCGGCCGACAACCCGAAGCGCCGCGCCGCCGCGGCGAGGCTGCCCTCTTCTACGGCGGCGACAAAGACGCCGAGACTCGTCAGTCGGTCCATTGCATCCTCCGATTCGATCATCCGATTATCGGCTGACCACACTGGAACGGCAATTATCAAAGCCAAGGCTTGAATCTACGATGCATCCATCACCCAACCGGGAAGGAGCCTGGAAATGGAAATCGAGTCGAACGGCACGCGGATACACGTCAGGCAGCAAGGCAGCGGCGAGCTGGCGCTGGTGTGCCTGCACTACTACGGCGGCTCGTCGCGCACATGGGATGGCGTAGCGAGCGAACTGTCCGACCGCTATCGGATCGTGGCCACCGATCACCGCGGCTGGGGCGATTCCGAGGCGCCTGCTGACGGCTACCGGATCGCCGATCTCGCCGCCGACGCCGAGGGTGTCATCGAGGCGCTGGGTCTGCCGCGCTACGTCCTCGTCGGGCATTCGATGGGCGGCAAGGTCGCGCAACTGATCGCATCGCGTCGGCCAGACGGGCTCGAAGGCCTCGTGCTCGTGGCGCCATCGCCGCCGTCGCCGATGATCCTGTCAGACGAGCAGCGCGCGACGTTGACCGGCGCGTATCAATCGCGCGCATCGGTCGAATACGTCATCGATCACGTGCTGACCGCAAAACCGCTCGACGCCGCCCGCCGCGAGCAAGTCATCGAGGACAGCCTGAAGGCCGCGCCGCAGGCCAGGGCGGCCTGGCCGAACGTGGCCATGCGCGAAGACATCACCGAAGCGGTGGCATGCATCGACGTGCCGACCATCGTCATTTCAGGCGAGCTTGACCAGGTGGATCGCGTGGCGACGCTGCAGGCGGAACTGCTGCCGCGCATCCCGCACGCGGCGATGCACATCCTGCCTGGAACGGGACACTTGTCGCCGCTGGAGGCGCCGGCCGACGTGGCGCGGGTCATTGCGCGGTTCGTCGGCGCGATCCAGGATCGCGCCGACGCATGCCGCGCACACCTCAACCCCCTTGGGCAAACACCTCGCGCGCCGCGAACAGGCCGTTGAGCGCCGCCGGAAAGCCCGCATAGACGGCCATCTGCATGATCGTCTCGACGATCTCCTCGCGCGTGAGGCCCACATTCAGGCCCGCCGCGATATGGACCTTGAGCTGCGGCTGCGCGTGGCCGATCGCCGTAAGCGCCGCGATGGTGGCGATCTCGCGCGAGCGCAGGTCGAGACCCGGCCGCGCGTAGATGTCGCCGAAGGGAAATTCGAGCAGATACTGCGCGAAATCCGGCGCGATGTCGGCAAGCGAGTCGATCACGTGCTCGCCGCCGCTGCCGTCAATCGCCGAGAGCATGCGCTTGCCTCTTGCGAGGCGGCTTTCCTGGTGGGCGTCGCTGTGCTGATTCATCGTGGTGTGCATTCTCGTTCCTTTGCATGGCGTGGGAATAACCTTCGATCTTGTTGTCGAGGACGAGAAGACACGCCTGGAGTTCCGCCACCTGCGCACGCACCGCTTCGCGATGCGCCGCCAGCAATTCGCCGCGCTCGCGCTCGGTTGCCTTGCCCGCCGCACGCAGTTGCGCATAGCGCAACATGCCCTGAATCGGCATGCCCGTGGTCTTCAGACGGTCCAGAAACTCGATCCATTCGAGCACCGAGCGGTCGTAAGCACGCTGGCCCGTTTCGTTGCGCACCGCATAGGGAATCAGCCCGATGCGTTCGTAGTAGCGAATCGTGTGGGCCGAAAGGCCCGTGAGCGCGGCCAGTTCGCCAATCTTCATGCGCTTCTCCTCATCGACGTTCTGAATGGTGAGACTTCGAGTGCACTCCAGGTCAAGCTTTTTTTGCGCGGGCGTGTCCCTGCACAATAGACCCGAGAAAACGAGCAATAGACTTGAGAACTCTTGCCCCTGCCCTGCCAATAGAACTCGAAAATTAAAATGACAATGGAAGTTTTCTAGTCGACCTGGTCCCGGCGGCCCTCATGCACGTGCAATCGCTGCGCCAACAGTAGGCTTCGGACACGGGATGACCGAAGGCCCATCGTCCACGCGAAGTATATTCTGGCGTCGCGAAAGTCGCGCGTGGGGCTCTCTGTCCCGGTCAGGCGAGCCCGCTGGAGGCGTCGCACGGAGCACCCAGCGCAGCGAGTTTCGCCATACACGCTCGTCTCACTGATGCCGAGGACGCCATGGCAAGCGCCACATGATTGAGGCGTGGGGCGCGGGTGCGTCGATTCTCACGCGGATTGAGGGGGTGACGCCGCGGTCACTCGTGCACTGAGATTGACTGTACGAACGGGGCCCCGAGCAGCCCGGGATTGATCTGCACGTCGTACCTGTTCTCGAAAGAATCGTTGTGCCGATAGGCCAGCGAGCACGGCATCGGTAAAGTGCGGATCCGTTTGTCGTCCAGGACGACTGGTGTCGACGCGTCAAGGACGAGTGCGCAGGACGTGTGTTTTCCGTGCGTGATGTGGACAGTGCCGTCGACGGCGAGCGATAGCACCGGCACTACGCGCGCGCCGGCATAGTCATTCAAAAGAATGCAAATTGCGCTACTGAAAAACACCGAACTGAAGACACCCCACATCACGACGTCGAGCGCGACCGCTCCCACCCGAACGCACGCGTCTAAGGCAAAGTGCGCCCTCTACGTCGCACTGCGTGCGCATTCGCGAGGAGCGGCTCGCGGACTGGATGTTGACTGAACGACGACCGGGTTCGACGGCCAGTTTTTGCTGGCTCTCGCTGAGCAACTCGTTCAAGACGTGTCCCCTGAAATTGGCTTCTACATCTGCCACGTCGCCGTTTTGCGCGCTCGCGGGCTACGAATACGTCGTGAGCCCCCTCATGGTCTCGCGCGTGCATCTCAGTGCCGCACCCCGCGAGCGCGCTGCCCGATCATGGCCGCAGCTGCCGTCCCCGTCAGCAGCTTTTTCCTTCTCATCTTGACCGCCCCCGCGGCCAATGTGGAATGCAGTCCAGGAGTTGTAACAAGACGTAACAAGCCGAACCAGACGAATAGCGTGGGCAAGCTCACACAGCCTGTCGCGCCTCCCATCAATCACTGCTGGCCTATCAAGTCGACGGCGACCGTTATACCTTGGAAGCTGTCATTGGCATGGCGCTGAATCCTGTGACCGTTTGGGCTCGACTAGAGCCGCCATTCAGCACGATATTCGCTGGCCCCGCAGCCGGTCCGCGTGGTGCGTCAGGGCGTCCCTTGCCTTGTGACCCATGGGCGCCGCAAAGCGCAAGCGGCTCAAAAAAGACGGCCCTGTGCTTCCAGTCGGCTATCATGCCATTCCTCTCCGAAGTCGCTCCTTATGATTTCCGTCCGTAATGTCACGCTGCGCCGCGGCGTTAAAGTCGTGCTCGACCGCGCGTCCGTCACTTTCACCCCCGGCGAAAAGATTGGTCTTGTCGGCCGCAATGGCGCCGGCAAGTCGTCCTTCTTCGGCCTTCTCAACGGTACGCTGCACGAAGACAGCGGCGAGTTCTCGATTCCAGCTGCATGGAGGATGGGCCAGGTCGCACAGGAAATGCCGGAGACCGAGCAGGGCGCGACTGACTTCGTAGTCGAAGGTGACACCGTGCTGCTCGCCGCACAGGCCGAAGTCGCCGCCGCCGAGGCCAGCGACGACGGCATGCGCATGGCGCACGCCTACATGGCCCTGCACGACGCCGGCGCACACGATGCCCCCGCACGTGCCCAGGCGCTGATCCTGGGACTGGGCTTTACGGCCGCGCAGCTTGATCAGCCGGTCAACAGTTTTTCCGGCGGCTGGCGCATGCGACTGCAACTGGCGCGCGCGCTGATGTGCCCGTCCGACCTGTTGCTGCTCGACGAGCCAACCAATCACCTTGACCTGGACGCGCTGGTTTGGCTGGAAGCCTGGCTCAAGCGCTATCAGGGAACCCTGGTCGTGATCAGCCATGACCGCGAATTCCTCGACGCGGTAACGCAGGTGACGGTGCACGTCGACAACGCCAAGCTGGTGCGCTATGGCGGCAACTACAGCAAGTTCGAAGACATGCGCGCCGAGCAGCTCGAGTTGCAGCAGGCCGCGATGGCCAGGCAGGCGGACAAGATCGCCCACCTGCAGAAGTTCATCGACCGTTTCAAGGCCAAGGCCTCGAAGGCAAAACAGGCGCAGAGCCGGGTCAAAGCGCTCGAACGCATGGAGAAGATCGCACCGGTGCTTGCGGAAGCGGAGTTCAACTTCGAATTCAAGGAACCCCTCAACGTCCCGAACCCGCTGTTGTCGATGCTGGACGCGAGCTTCGGCTACCCCGCGCCGGCTGACGCACTGCCGGGCACGCCGCCTACGGTCATCGTGCGGGGCATCAATCGTTCCGTGCTGGCCGGGCAGCGCATCGGCATTCTCGGTGCCAACGGCCAGGGCAAGTCCACGCTGGTGAAGACGGTGGCGCACGCGCTGGCGCCGATTGCCGGCGAAATCAGCGAAGGCAAAGGCCTGAACATCGGCTATTTCGCCCAGCAGGAGCTGGACGTGCTGCGCCCGCTCGACACGCCGATGGAACACATGATCCGCCTCGCCAGGGACACACCGGCGCACTTGCGCGCCCCAGGCCAGAGCGGCACCGAGCAATCGCTTCGCACCTTCCTCGGCACCTTCAACTTCAGTGGCGACACGGTCCACCAGGCAGTGAGCACGATGAGCGGCGGCGAAAAGGCGCGGCTCGTGTTGTGCATGATCGTGTGGCAGCGCCCCAACCTGCTGCTGCTCGACGAGCCTACCAACCACCTCGACCTTGCTACACGCGAAGCGCTGGCCATGGCGCTCAACGAATTTGAAGGCACGGTGATGCTGGTCAGTCACGACCGGGCCCTGCTTCGCGCCGTCTGTGACGAATTCTGGCTGGTCACCAAGGGCGGCGTCGAACCCTTCGACGGTGATCTGGACGATTACCAGCAGTTCCTGCGCGACGAAGCCCGTCGCATGCGAGAGCAGGCCGACGCAGAGCAGAAGGTTATCGCCTGAGATCCAGCCCAGGATTTCGGTAGGGGTTGTCGAGCAGCGGCAATTGCGCCTCGATCGTCGCGAAGAGTCCGCGAAGAGTCCGCGAGTGCTGCGATGCGATCGCATGCGGATTGTTCCGTACAGACTTTACTGTGCGCGATTCACATCGACCTCATTGAAGACGTGCTCGCCACGGCCTCCTGGGAAGAACTGGGACGCGGTTGGAGCCAGCGTGACGGAGAACCGGACCGTAGAAAACATGCCGCGGATATTCAAGGCCGCGAAAGCAGCGAAGTTCAGTGTTTTCATCTCGCCACATTATTTTTATCCGACCGATCGCGCATGGAAATTCAATGGCCCGCTCGAGACGGACGAGTTCGCGAGCGCACAGGTGTGGTGCACCGGGAGCCATGACCAGAGGTTCATTCCGCGTAGCTCAGGAGCAAGCAAACGCAACCTGCTAAACTCGCCGGTTGCTGGTCTTTATGTCCTTGTGTATGCCTATCGTCAAGAGCAGTTCGAAGGGTGGCCTCGTTTACTCCACAGACGGCGGGCGGATGTGCCCCGAGTGCCGGCGCACGGTCGAAGAATGTATATGCAAGACGATTGCCAGTACACAACCCGCAGGGGACAGCGTCGCGCGGGTAGTTCGCGAGACCAAAGGTCGAGGCGGGAAGAGCGTGACGGTCGTGAGAGGGTTGGCGCTCGACCCCGTCGCCCTGGCCTCGCTGGGCAAACAGTTGCGCGCCGCCTGCGGCTCGGGTGGAACGGTCAAGGATGGCACGATTGAAGTGCAAGGCGACCATTGTGACCGTATTATCGAAGAGCTCAAAAAGTCCGGTCATCGGGTGAAGCGCGCCGGGGGCTAATTCCTTCGGTCGGCGCAGGCAGAAAGCGCAATCGACCACGCTCGGGCGGTAACACGCCAATATCGTCTATCGGGAACGTCATCTCGCAAGCGAGCGCTGCCCGTCACTGTCATCCAATCCACCACGGATCGATCCCACCACTCTCTGGGCGCGCGGATGACGACACAAGCCGCGCGAGACGGATAGCGCCAGACAAGATCATGCGCCCGTTCAAACACGTGTGACTTCGGCTGTCGGGGCCAGGGTATTCGCGAGACATCAATCATGCTGCAGAGGGACAAATGAAGAAAGGAAAGACGAAACTCACGCGTCTTGATGCTGAACGACTCTTCGAGGGGCTTCCCGCCTCGAACGCAACTACGTCGAGTCGGCCCGAGAACCCATTCGACGCAGGGACGTTCACCGAGATCAGGCGCGTCGACGACGAAGCCAAACTCTGGAAAGACAACCTCATTACGCTCCCGCTAGCGATCGCATTGCCTGCTGGATACGCGTCGATATCCGCCTTGCGCGAGGCGATGGTGCGCGCATGGCGCGTGAGGTGGGTACGGGAGGAGGAAAGCCAGGTTGTCGCCGAATTTCCTGAGGGATGGACTGCCGTTCGTCCGCAAAGTGGCCCCATAGAGTTGCGCGATTCCACTGGCGTGGTCCGCGCCCTTTTTGGGTGGGCCGAGGACGCTGAACTCCGGATTCTTCCCAGGTATCTGGTTGAGGCGCAGGCGAACAGTTCAAGCGGGCTCGGCAGCCTGGTTGTCCGTGATCGAGGAAACGGCCAGATTCTTGAGAGATCGTCAATCTGGTCCGCGAAAACGGGCACCCATCATCCGGATTGGGGCCGGCTGTCACTGTGGCTCAGTTCACGTTACCCACAACATGGCGATCCGCTGCGCTACTGGAAGGATTGCGAGGAGAATATCAATAATTAGGCGAGTTCTGCGGGCCCCGTTCCTCGGGCGCAAACTACCGTATCCGAACTTGAGGGCGCTCCAGCAGGGATCGGCGCTTCATTGAGCTTGCGCGTTCGGCACCAGGGCCAGTTTCGCTCGTCTCGCTCTCTATGCGCCTTTCAGCCAGGGCATTTCCACAGGTGACACCACCAATTGTCGGAACTCACGCTCCAGTTCGAAGATGAACCCGACCAGGATCATGGAGTCGGCATAGGGAATCGGGAATACGTGAGGATTTTCTGCAGCACGTAGCCGGCGCGTGGACGTGTCCGCCGTCGTTGCGGCGTTTTCGCGGACGCTTTCCAGTTCGTCAGCCATTGCCTGCCCACTTACTCCCGCGCGCTCGTAGCGCCCCTGCACCGCTTCGAGCGCGGCAATGGCCGAATGGTCCGCCACGTGCAGATGCGCGCAGTCGATCGTGATGTGAGCGGGATCGTCCTGCATATCGAATAGCATCTGGAAGTGGGTGGCCGAGGCGAAAAACAGCGTGCCGCGCGGCGCATACACGCGCTCGCCCGACGCCGTATCGCGAATATCGCAGCGGAATTCGCGCGCATGGCCTCGCGTTCATCATTGCGCGCGCGCAGTTCGAGCACTTCAAGGTGCCCGGTCCGCAGGGGCCGCAATGGATGCGCGGCCCGGCGCTCGCGCTCATGGCGGGGCTCGTCGCGTTCACCGTGGCGATCGTGTTCGTGCTGCCGCGCGTGACGAAGGCCGCGCCGCCGGCGCTCGTGGCCATCATCGGCGTGGGGTTGACGAAGCCGGGCATCACCGGATGCGGCACCATGCGGATCAGCTTGCCGAGGCGCAGCGCGCCGAACAGCATCATGACGAGGCCGCTCAGCACGACCGTGGCGAACAGATACTGCGGCCCATGCTGAACCACGAGCGCGACGATCACCACGGCCATCGACCCGGTGCCGCGCCCGAAATCATCCCGGGCCGGCCGCCGAACAGCGCCGTGATCGTGCAGATGAAGAACGCGCCGTACAGGCCCGCGAGCGGGTTGACGCGCGCGACGAGTGCGAAGGCGATTCACTCGGGCACGAGCGCAAACGACGACGTGATGCCGGCGAGCAGTTCGCTACGCAGCAACGAAGAACGGGAAGAACGGCGCGAGCCGGAACGGTCGGATTCCATGTAGCGGTATGGATTTACAGCGGATTGGCTGGATGTCGTTGCCACGCCCCACGCGTCGCGTTGGCTCGAAGGGGGGCGGGGACAAGGCGGGGTGCGAGGCGGCGGCATGGCGCCGCCTCGAGGGCCCGCGAGGTCCGTGCGGCGCTCGCGGGTGAGCGTGCGCCATGATCCGGACGGGCGAAAGGGCGCATCCTGGCATGACTGCCGTCAGGTTGCCGGCGAGGCCGCGGGTTGGGCGGACGGCTCAGGGCGCCTTGAAGAGCCGCTCGCAGGCGAAGTCGACGAACGCGCGCAGGCGCGGCGTAAGGTGCCGGCTGGAGGGCCAGAGGATCGAGAACTGGCCCGGCGCTTCGCAGGCCGCGTCGAGCACCGTTGCGAGCGTGCCCGCCGCCAGCGCGTCGCGAGCGAGGAAGTCCGGCATGTAGCCGATGCCGAAGCCCGCCTCCACCGCCCCGCGCAAGGCCTCCATGTTGTTGCAGACGAGCGCGGCGCGTAATGCCGGCGGCGCGTCCTTTCCCGTGGCGAGGTCCCACGGCTGGAGCTTGCCCGTCGTGGGAAACCGGTAACGCACGCACGCGTGCGCTGCGAGATCGCCCAGCGTGCGCGGCACGCCCGCGCGCGCGAGATAAGCGGGCGCCGCGGCAAGCACGAAGCGAAACGGCCCGAGACGCCGCGCCATCAGGCTGGAATCGTTGAGCGCCCCGCTGCGGATGGCGGCGTCGAAGCCGCCTTCCACGAGATCGACGAGCCGGTCGTTGAAGTCCAGATCGAGTTCGATTTCCGGGTAGCGCTGCGCGAATTCGGGCAGCACCGGCAGCAGAAAGCGATAGCCGATGGCGGGCAGGCTCACCCGCAGGCGCCCGCGCGGCGTCTGGGCTGCCGCCGAAAGCAGTTCCCGCGTATCGCGCAGTTCTTCGAGCATGCGATGGCAGCGCTCGTAGAACAGTTGCCCTTCCTCGGTGAGTGTGATGCGGCGTGTCGTGCGGTGAAAGAGCCGCACGCCGAGCGACTGCTCGAGCCGCGCAATGCTCTTGCCGACCGCCGAGGCCGAGATGCCGAGTGCGTGCCCCGCCTCGACGAAGCTGAGCGCCTGCGCGACGCGCACGAAAGCGACGATGCCGTTGAGATTGTCCATAGCGTATTCGAGTCGTCCCGCGCGCAACGATTCGCGAATCGCATTCCGCAATCTGCGGAACGCCAGCCTGTTTTTCTGCGCACGCTTGCGCATTATCGTAGTTCGCTCCGGCCGGCGCGCGCCCGGCGACCTCTGGAGCTTTTTTCGTGAAGATTTCCCGCAACGACAACGAGGCGTCGCGCCGCGTCGCCATCCTGACGGCCGTCTGCCTCGCCGGCCTCGCCTTGCCGCTCGCTTTCTCGGGTGGGGCCGTGGCCACCCCCGCCATCGGCCGCGCGTTCGCGCGCGACGCCGCCAGCGCCCCCGCCGCCCTCGCCTGGGTCACCAATGCGTTCATGCTCGCCTTCGGCAGTCTGCTGATGGCGGCAGGCACGCTTGCGGACCAGTACGGGCGCAAGCGCGTGTTCGCATTCGGCGTGACGGGTTTTACGCTGGCTTCGCTTGCGCTCGCGTGTGCGCCTACGCTCCTCTCGCTCGACCTGCTGCGCGCGGCGCAAGGCGTGTCCGCCGCGGCGGCGCTGGCAGGTGGCACCGCGGCGCTCGCGCAGGAGTTCGACGGCCACGCCCGCACCCGCGCATTCAGCTTGCTCGGCACGACCTTCGGCCTCGGACTCGCGTTCGGGCCCGTGATCGCCGGGCTCCTGATCGAGCGCCTCGGCTGGCGCGCGGTGTTCGCGACCGGCGCCGTGGCAGGCGCGTTCGCGCTCGTATTCGGTGTACCACGCATGCGCGAGTCGCGCGACCCGAACGCGCGCGGACTCGACTGGCCCGGCACGCTCACCTTCACGGCAACGCTTTCGTGCTTCACGTACGGCGTGATCGAAGCACCCAGCCGCGGTTGGACCGAGCCCCTCGTGGCGGGTTTGCTGGCCGCTTCCGTGCTGCTGGCGCGCGCTTTCGTGGCAATCGAAAGACGCATCGCGCGCCCCATGCTCGATCTCTCGCTCTTTCGCTATCCGCGCTTCGTGGGCGTTCAGCTGCTGCCCATCGCGACCTGCTTCTGCTACGTCGTGCTGCTCGTCGTGCTGCCGCTACGGCTCATCGGCGTAGAGGGCTACCGCGAGATCGACGCGGGCTGGCTCATGCTCGCGCTCTCTGCGCCCATGCTGGTCGTGCCGCTCGCGGCGGCGGTGCTCACGCGCTGGCTCTCGCCGGGCGTGGTCTCGGGCATCGGCCTGGCCATTGCGGCCGCGGGGCTGTACGCGCTGGCGCTGGCGTTGCGCGGCGGTGCGAATGCGTCCGCGATCGGGCCGATGCTCGCGATCGGCACCGGCGCGGCCATGCCCTGGGGCTTGATGGACGGCCTCTCCGTGAGCGTCGTGCCGAAGGAGCGCGCGGGCATGGCCACCGGCATCTTCAGCACGACGCGCGTGGCGGGCGAAGGGATCGCGCTGGCCTGCGTGAGCGCGCTGCTGGCCGCGCTCACGCAAACCCGGCTGCTCGCAGCGGTCCACGTTCATGCCGACGCGGGCGCGCTTGCGCAGACGTCGGCAAGACTCGCGGCGGGCGACCTCGCACAGGCTGCGGCGTGGCTGCCGGGAGTGCCAGTGTCCGCGTTGCGTGCGGCCTATGCCGATGCCTTTTCGGTGCTGCTGATGGGGCTGGCTGCGCTGACGCTTGGCTGCGCTATCGCGGTGCTCGTGTTCCTGGGGCGGACGCGCGCAGCAAGCGCCGTGCAAGCGGATTTGCCGGAGCACACCGCAACGATCGTGCATGAAGGAGGCGAGGCACACTCCCGTTCGCGTGTTTGATACGATTCGCTCCACCCGCCCCCACAGCGAACCCCATCATGGCGCGTGAAAACTTCAGCGATCTTCTTGCGTTTCTCGCCGTCGCGCGCGAGCGCAGCTTCACGCGCGCGGCCGCGCAGCTCGGCGTCTCGCAGTCGGCGCTGAGCCACACCATCCGCAGCCTCGAAACGCGCCTCGGCCTGCGTCTGCTCACGCGCACCACGCGCAGCGTCGCCACCACGGAAGCCGGCGAGCGGCTCTTTCAGGCGCTCTCGCCGCGCTTCGAGCAGATCGACGCCGAGCTTGCCGCCCTCACCGAACTGCGCGACAAGCCCGCGGGCACCATCCGCATCACCGCGATCGATCATCCCATCGACACGGTGATCTGGCCGAAGCTGCGCCCGCTCGTCGCCGACTATCCCGACATCAAGGTCGAGATCACCGTGGACTACGGCCTGCGCGACATCGTCGCCGATCGCTACGATATTGGCGTGCGCCTGGGCGATCAGGTCGAGAAAGACATGATCGCGGTGCGCATCGGGCCGGACGTCAAGATGGCAATCGTCGGTTCTCCCGATTATTTCGCCACGCACAAGGCGCCGCGCGCGCCGCAGGATCTGCTCAAGCACAACTGCATTACGCTGCGGCTCACGTCGTCGGGTGGCCTGTACGCATGGGAACTCAAGAAAGACGAGCATGCGCTGCAAGTGCGCGTGGACGGCCAGCTCACGTTCAACGCCATGCCGCAAATGCTCAACGCCGCGCTGGACGGTCACGGCCTCGCGTTCGTTCCCGAGAACGCCGCGTTGCCGTTCCTCCGCGCAGGCCGCCTGAAAAGCGTGCTCAAGGACTGGTGCCCGGTATTTCCGGGCTATCACGCGTTTTACCCGAGCCGGCGACAGTCGTCGCGCGCGCTCGCGCTCGTGATCGACGCGCTGCGCTATCGCGCGTAGCGTAGCGCGCCCTGGTGCCGATTAACTACCGGACTTGCGCCCTTCGACCGGATAGCCCGGATCCGTATATCCCGGCGTAGAGGCATGCCCCGGCGCCACGAGGCTGTCGACGAACGTTTCGTCATCGGGGCCGAGCTGGAGGTTCAGCGCGTCGATATAGCTGTCCCAATGCGCTTCGGTGCGCGGACCGGCGATCGTCGAACTGACGTGGCGATTCTTGAGCACCCAGGCGAGCGCGAACGCGACAGGCGTCGTGCCGCGCTGCGCGGCGTAGTTCGCGATCTCGCTCGCAATCCGCAGTGACTCGGTGCGCCACTCCGTCTGGTGGATGCGCCGGTCGCCGCGGCCCGCGCGACTGTCGCCGGGCGGCGGTGCATCGACGGCGTACTTGCCGGTCAGCACGCCGCGCGCGAGCGGACTGTAGGGCACCACGCCCAGCCCGTAATGCGCGGCCGCGGGCAACTGCTCGACCTCGGCCGTACGATCGACGATGTTATACAGCGGCTCGCTCGCCACGGGCCGGTCCATGCCCATCTGGTCCGCGAGGCGCACGATCTCGGCAATGCGCCAGCCACGGAAATTCGACACGCCGAAGTAGCGCACCTTGCCCTGGCGGATCAGATCGCCCACGGCGCGCACGGCTTCGTCGAGCGGCACGTCGGGCAACGCGCGGTGAAAATACAGCATGTCGATATAGTCGGTCCCGAGGCGCTTCAGGCTCGCCTCCACCGACTGGTAGATCCACTTGCGCGACTGCCCCTGCTCATTCGGCCCCTGCGCGAACGGGAAACCGAATTTCGTCGCCACGACCCAGCTGTCGCGCTGCGCCGCGATGGCGCGGCCGACGATTTCTTCCGAGCGGCCCGCGTGATACACGTCGGCCGTATCGATGAAATTGATCCCCTGTTCGAAGGCCTTGTCGATGATGCGCTTCGACGCGGCCTCGTCGGTCTCGCCGCCGAACATCATCGCGCCGAGGCACAGCGGGGAAACCTTGAGCGCACTGCGGCCCAGATTCCGATAGTCCATATCCTCTCACTTCGAGCTAGTTGCCAAAGTAGGGATTTAAATACGTAGTCGCTTTTCGATAAAGACCCGGATCGCGCATGCTTTCATGAATGGGATTCATGAAACGCTATTGAAGGACCGCGCCCTCCGCCGGCAGGTTCGCGCTCTCGCGCAGACAATCCAGCGCCAGCGCCACCGCCGCGCGGCTCACGCTGTCGCGCCGCCAGTACATCGCCACCCCGCCCGAACTGGCGAGGGGCATCGGCATGGCGAGCACGCGCAGCACGTTCAGCCGCGAGAAGCGCACGGCCGCGCGATGCGAGGCCACGCCGATCAGGTGCGTCTGGTTCAGGAGCGTCACGTTGAGCATCGACGAATTCGACTCCACAGTGTGGCGCGGCATGCTGCGCCCCGCCGCGGCGAGCGCCGTTTCGAGCGCCGTCCGAATGGGCGTGCCGGCCGGCCAGACGATCCACGCATACTCGAACAGATCGGGCCAGTCCAGCTTGCGGCGTTTTGCGAGCGGATGCCCGAGCCCCACGACGAAGTTCACCGGGTCGCGATAGAGCGTTTCCATTTCGAGCGTCGGGTCGACTTGCGCACTGGCCGCGCGTCCCACCACGATATCGAGGTCGCCATGGACGAGCGCCGGCATCATGAGGTTCATCGTGCTTTCGACGAGGCGCACCTGCGCGCGCGGCATGGCCTCGACGAGCCGCGCGACCGCGAGCGGCACCGTGTCCGCCGCCGAAACACCCGACGTGCCGATCGAAATCAGCCCGCTGCCGCCCTCGCGCAGCGCATCCATGTCGTCGCGCGCGCTGTCGAGATGGCCCTCGATGCGCCGCGCATGCTCGATCAGCGCCTCGCCATAGGGCGTAGGCCGCAGGCCGCGCGCGTGGCGCTCGAAGAGCGGCAAGCCGATGTCGGCTTCGAGGTCCTTGAGCCACTTGGACAGCGCCGGCTGGGTGGTGTTGAGCGCCTCGGCCGACTGGCTCAGATTGCCGGTCTGCGCCACGGAAAGCAGCATCTGCAGGTGCCGCAGACGCAGGCGATGTGTCCAGTCCATGTGTCCCCCACTTAGCTATACCAAAAAACATATGGATAAGAAGAAATCATGATTTTACTGGATATGGCTCGCTGGCTTATAAATTCGTTCAACGGCAATGCAGGCCAAACGCCGTGCCGACGAATACACAGGAATAAAGGAGACTCGCATGTCCAGCATGTCCGCCAGCACAACCACGCCCGAACGCGATGCCTACTATGCGCAGATCGCGCGCAGCGGCATGTCGCCGCTCTGGGAGTCGCTGCACGCCCTCGTGCCGAAGTCGCCGCGTCCGCAGGCCCTGCCCGCCATCTGGAAGTACGCGCAGCTGCGCGAGCTCGTCATGCAGGCGGGCTCGGTCATCAGCGCCGAAGAGGCGATCCGGCGCGTGCTCGTGCTCGAAAATCCCGGTCTGCCCGGCAAGTCGAGTCTCACACCCAATCTGTATGCCGGCCTGCAGCTGATCCTGCCCGGTGAGATCGCGCCGAGCCATCGCCATACGCAGTCGGCGCTGCGCTTCATCGTCGAAGGCAAGGGCGCGTGGACGGCCGTGAACGGCGAGCGCACCACCATGCACCCCGGCGACTTCATCATCACGCCCTCGTGGACCTGGCACGATCACGGCAACCCGTCCGTCGAGGAAGGCGGCGAGTCCGTGGTGTGGCTCGACGGTCTGGACATTCCGCTCATCGCGCATCTCGACGCGGGCTTCGCCGAGAACTACCCCGAGGCCACGCAGCCCATTGCGCGCACCGAGGGCGATAGTTTCGCGCGCTTCGGCCACAACATGCTGCCGGTACGCCATACGGTGAGCGATCCGACCTCGCCGATCTTCAGCTACCCGTATGCGCGCAGCCGCGAAGCGCTCGACACGCTCTACCGCGGTGGCGAACTCGACGGCTGGGACGGCGTCAAGCTGCGCTACGTGAATCCGGCCACGGGCGGCTGGCCCATGCCCACCATGGCGACCTTCATGCAGTTCCTGCCGAAGGGCTTCAAGGGCAAGACCTACCGCAGCACCGATTCGACCGTCTATTGCGTGGTGGAAGGCAGCGGCGCGGTGCGCATCGGCGAGGAACGCTTCACGTTCGACCCGCACGACGTGTTCGTCGCGCCCTCGTGGGTGCCGGTCCAACTCGAAGCTGAAAGTGACGCGGTGCTCTTCAGCTACTCCGATCGCCCCGTGCTCGCCGCGCTCAATCTGCTGCGCGAAGAACGCATCGGCTAACGCTTCGACGGCGAGCGCGCGTCCGCCTCGATACGCGCGCGCAGCTTGCTTCGGCATCCCTATCAATCTGTTCACTCTCTCAAAGAGCAACCATCATGGCATTCGTTTTCCAGCCCGAGGCGCCTGTCGCCCTTGCCGTCGCCGGCTCGACCGATCAGTTCGCCGTGCGCCGCGTGTACTGCGTGGGCCGCAATTACGCCGCGCATGCGCGCGAAATGGGCTTCGACCCGGATCGCGAGCCGCCCTTCTTCTTCTGCAAGCCCGATAACGCCATCGTGCCGGTCGCCTACGGCGAAACGCTCGAACTGCCGTATCCGGCGCAAACGCAGAACTACCACTACGAAGCCGAACTCGTGGCGGTGATCGGCAAGGCGGGCTCGGACATCGCCGGGGAACACGCGCTCTCGCACGTGTGGGGCTACGCCGTGGGTCTCGACATGACGCGCCGCGACCTGCAGATGAAGATGCGTGAAATGGGCCGCCCCTGGGAGATCGGCAAGGCGTTCGATCTTTCCGCGCCGGTGGGCCCGGTGCATCCGGCGAGCGAAGCCGGCCACTTCGAGAAAGCAGGCCTGTGGCTCACCGTCAACGGCGAAACGAAGCAGAAGAGCGACGTCTCGCACCTCATCTGGTCAGTGGCCGAAACGGTTTCGTATCTCTCGAAGTTCTTCCGCCTCGAACCGGGCGACGTGATCTTCACCGGCACGCCCGAAGGCGTGGGCCCCGTGAAGGCCGGCGACACCATGAAGGTGGGCGTCGAGCGCCTGGGCGAGCTGACCGTGAAGGTGGTTTGAGCTGCATCCGTTCTACAGGAAAGTCCATCGTGCAGCTCTACAGCTTCTTCAATAGCTCGACTTCGTACCGCGTGCGCATCGCGTTGCGGCTCAAGGGCGTCGAACATGAGTATCTCGGCGTCAACATCCGCACCGGCGAGCATCGCGCGCCGCAGTACGTCGAGCACATCAACGCTTCGGCAACGGTGCCCGCGATCGTCGAAGGCGACTTCCATCTGGGCCAGTCGCTCGCCATCATCGACTGGCTCGATGCGCGCTATCCCGAGCCGCGTCTGATTCCAGCGGAGCCGCAAGCGCGTGCGCGCGTGCTCGAACTCGCGTACCTGATCGGCTGCGACATGCATCCCGTCAACAACCTGCGCGTGCTCAAGTATCTGCAGGATGTGCTGGGCGTGACGCCGGAGCAGAAGAGCGTGTGGTATCGGCACTGGGTCGCGCAAGGCATGGCAGGCGTGGAGCGTCTGCTCGCGCAGGCCGCCGGGTCGCACGATGGACCGTGGTGCTTCGGCGCGGCGCCCACGCTGGCCGACTGCTGCCTCGTGCCGCAGATCGCCAACGCGTTGCGCATGGACTGCGATTTGTCCGCTTACCCGCGCAGCATGGCTGTCTACCGGCACGCCTGCGAGCATCCCGCATTCGCAGCGGCCGAGCCACGGCGTCAGCCCGATTACACCGCCTAGCCGCGCGCCGCGGGCCTCAAACAAGTCATTCAGGAGACAAGACATGCAATCATCCAACGCCAGACGCAGCGCGATCGTGGTGGGCGGCGGCATCGGCGGCCTTGCCGCGGCGCTTGCGCTCGCGCGGGCCGACGTCCGCGTGCTGCTGCTCGAACAGGCCCCGCAGATCGGCGAGATCGGCGCGGGCATCCAGCTCGGCCCCAATGCGTTCACGGCGCTCGACGCGCTCGGCGCGGGCGAGGCGGCGCGCAATCGCGCCGTGTTCACGGACTCGCTCACGCTCATGGACGCGACCAACGCGAAGCCCGTCGCGCGCATCGAAACGAGCGAGCGCTTTCGCGAGCGCTTTGGCAATCCATATGGCGTGATTCATCGCGCGGACATTCATCTGTCGATTCTCGAAGCGGTGAAGGACAATCCGCTCATCCAGTTCCGCACCGACACGCAGATCAAGTCGCTCGAACAGAACGAGCACGGCGTAACCGTGATCGACCAGCATGGCGAGCGCTACAGCGCCGACGCCGTGATCGGCTGCGACGGCGTGAAGTCCGCGGTGCGCGCGGCGCTGATCGGCGACGAACCGCGCGTGACGGGCCACGTGGTCTACCGCGCCGTGGTCGACGTGGAGAACATGCCGAAGGATCTGCAGATCAACGCGCCCGTGGTGTGGGCGGGGCCGCACTGCCACCTCGTGCACTATCCGCTGCGCGGCGGCCGGCAGTACAACCTCGTCGTGACCTTTCATAGCCGGGAGCAGGAAGTCTGGGGCGTGCGCGACGGCAGCAAGGAAGAAGTCCTTTCGTACTTCGAAGGAGTCGACGCGTTGCCGCGGCAGATGCTCGACCGCCCGACGTCGTGGAAGCGCTGGGCCACGGCCGACCGCGATCCGGTCGAGCAATGGAGCTTCGGGCGTGCGACGATACTCGGCGATGCTGCGCACCCGATGACGCAGTATGTGGCGCAGGGCGCTTGCCAGGCGCTAGAGGATGCGGTCACGCTGGGCGTTGCCGTCAAGGCTGCGGATGGCGATTTCGTCGAGGCGTTCAAGCGGTATGAGGCGGCGCGTATTCCGCGGACGGCGCGTGTGCTTTACTCTGCGCGTGAGATGGGGCGTATTTATCACGCCAAGGGCGTGGATCGGCTCGTGCGCAATGCGATGTGGGTGGGGCGCAGCCAGGAGCAGTTTTATGACTCGCTGCAGTGGCTTTATGGGTGGAGTGATGAGAACTGTCTCGATTCTGGCGCGGTTTGAGCCGCTAGTGCGTTTGAGGTTTTCCTGGGCTTTGGCCGTGGTTTCTGGCCGTTTTGGCCTTTCCTTGTTTTCGCGTCGGTGTGCAGGCGTTGCCCCTGTGCGGGGCGGCACCTACTTTCTTTGCGGCGGCAAAGAAAGTAGGCAAAGAAAGCCGCTCAAACCGCCAGCGCCTGCCACAGTTCACATCTCGCCATTAATGGTGAATGGCTCCGGAGCGTCTGTCACCCCGCACCTTCAAAGGTAGTGACAAGGCGCTCATCCTTCCGGCGGCGCTACGCGCGCCGAAGGGCATAACCAAACACCGATGGGGTACATGAGTTCTCGCGAATGCTCACGCGTGCCACCCGCTTTCCCTTGCAGACCCAACCGCAGCGCGCGTAGCGAGCAGCGGGATGAATGATTGCTTTGTCACTGACTTTGGTGGTGCGAGGTGACAGACGCTCCGGAGCCATTCACCATTTACGGCCAGATGTGAACTGTGGCAGGCGCTCGCGGTTTGAGCGGCTTTCTTTGCCTACTTTCTTTGCCGCCGCAAAGAAAGTAGGTGCCGCCCCGCACAGGGGCAACGCCTGCATACCGACGCAAAAACAAGAAACCGCGAAAACAGCCAAGACCGAAAACAAAAAAAACCTAACGCGCAAAATACATATCGTGAAGCTCATCCACATTCACATCCTTAGCGCGCGCAGCAAACGTAACCTTCCCGCCCTGCATAAGATAAACCTGGTCAGCAAGCCGCAGCGCCATATTAGTATTTTGCTCCACGAGCACAATAGTCCGCCCGGCAACCTTGAGCCGATCAAGAATCGCAAACACTTCCTGCACCATCACAGGCGCAAGCCCAAGCGAAGGCTCGTCGATCAGCATGAGCTGCGGCGAAGACATGAGCCCGCGCCCAAGCGCCAGCATCTGCGCCTGCCCGCCTGATAGCGTGCCCGCAGGCAGCCCGCGCCGCTCCTTGAGCAGCGGAAACAGTGCATAGACCTCCTCGAGCTGCGATTTCGCCCCAGCGCGACGCGTTTTCGCAAACGCGCCCAGCATCAGGTTCTCCTCGATCGACATGTCGCGGAAGATCATGCGCCCTTCGGGCACCATCGCAATGCCGCGCTGCGCCATGTCCCACGTGGGCACGCCCGCGAGCGGCGCACCATCGAAGGTGATCTGGCCGCGCTCCAGCGGCACGAGCCCCATGATCGCCCGCAGCAGCGTAGTCTTGCCCGCACCGTTCGGGCCCACGATGGTCGTGACCTCGCCGCTCGCAATATTGAGCGTAACGTCCCATAACACATTGATCGCGCCATAGCCGGCGCGGGCGCTACTAACCTCAAGCATGAGCGGCCTCCCCCGTATAGCTGCGCACGACCTCCGGATCGCGGAACACCTCGGCAGGTGGCCCGTCGGCGATCAGCTTGCCGAAATTGAGCACGCATACGCGCCTGCACAGGTTCATCACGGTTTCGATATCGTGCTCGATGATCAGGATGCCTACGTTGTATCGCTCGTGCACCGCCAGCAGCGTTTGCATGAAGCGGCGCTTGGTGGCCGTCTCCAGGCCCCCCAGCACTTCGTCAAGCAACAGCAGCTTCGGCCCCGTCGCGAGCGCCTTCGCTACCTCCAGCGCCTTCAGTTCGGTGAGCGCGAGTTCCGTCGCCGCGTCGCGCTGCGCCTTGCCTTCGAGTCCCAGGAACGCGAGGATTTCGTCGATGCGCGCCTCGTCAACCCGCCCCGTACCGAAGCGTTGCGCGACGATCAGGTTCTCGCGCACCGTGAGTTCGTGCATGGGCTGCGGCACCTGGAACGTGCGCCCGATGCCCAGGCGCGCGCGCCGGTAAAGCGGCGCTTTCAGCAGATTCACGTCGCCGAAACGGATCGATCCGCTCGTGGGCCGCACGAGCCCCGAAATCGCGTTGAAAAGCGTCGTCTTGCCCGCGCCGTTCGGGCCGACCAGCCCCACCACGTCGCGCGTGCCGAGCGAGAGCGATACACCGTTGACCGCCGTGATGCCGCCGAAGCGGATCGAGACATCCTGCAGGCGCAGCTCCGCCGCCTGTTCAGCTTGCTGCATAAACACCTCGCCGGGTACGTTTGAAGCGCAGCGCGGTCAGACCCGCGGGGCTCACGATCATCATCGCCACGAGCAGGATGCCCAGCACGATCTGGTGTCCCGTCGGCAGCAGGCTCTTGAGCACGAGCTGATCCACTAGATAGACCGTCACCGCGCCCACCAGCGGCCCGAGTATGGTGCGATAGCCGCCGCAGATTGCCGCGATGATCGGCACGACGGCCCAGCTCGCGTTGAACGCGTAATCGGGTTCGAGAAAATTGATGTAGTGCGCGTTGAAGGCGCCCACGAGCCCCGTCATCAGCGCCGAGAGCATCAGCATGGCGAGCTTGAGCATCACGCTGTTGACGCCCACCACGCGCGTGGCGTCCTCCGACTCGTGCATCGCCCGCAGCGCGAGTCCCACATGGCTGCCGCGCAGCCGCGCATAAATCGCGGCGAACGCGAGCACGAGCGTGAGCACCACGAGATAGCCGCCGCTCTTGCTGCCGAAATCGAAGCCCGCGACCTTCGGCAGCCCCGGAATGCTGGAAAGGCCGCTCGCGCCGCCCGTGAGGCCGGACCATTCGGTCGCGATGATGCGGAAGATCTGCGCATAGGCGAGGATGGCGAGCGCGAAGTACGGCCCCTTCAGGCGCAGCGCGGGCGCCATGGCGAGCGAGGCGACTGCCGCCCCCACGCCGCCCGCGAGCATCGCGGGAAACACGGGCCAGCCCGCCTTGAGCGTGAGGAGCGCCGAGATATACGAACCCACGCCGAAAAACGCCGCGTGTCCAAAGCTCACCATGCCGCCGAGGTTACCGAGCAGCGCCCACGCGAGCGCCACACCCGCGATCGTGAGCGAGGCCACCGCCAGGCTCATCAGATACAGGCTCTGCCCGAACACGAGCGGCACGCCCGCATACAGCACGGCCAGCGCCACGGCGAGCCCAGCCAGGCGCGGGCCCGACCAGGCCGTCGTGGTTTTCAATGTCGACATCGATCTCATCCCCTTCGTTTCGCCACACCGAACAAGCCGTTCGGCAGCACGTAGAGCACGAGCAGAAACAGCAGCATGCCCGCGAGTTCCTGCAACGCCGAACTGGCGAGCGTGACGGTGAGCGCCTCGGTAATGCCAAGCAGCATCGCGCCCGCCAGCACGCCCGGAATCGAGCCCACGCCCGCGAGCACCGTGATGATGAACGCCTTGACGGTGAGCGCTTCGCCAATGGATGGCTGGATCGCGCTCGACGCGTAGATCGACACGCCCGCACACGAAGCGAGCAGCCCCGCCACGATGAACGAGATCAGTTCGGTCTTGCGCGGGTCGATACCCATCAGGCGCGCCGCATCGCGGTTGCTGGAAATCGCACGCACGGCGCGGCCATACCACGAACGCGAGAGCCACCACCAGAGCGCGAGCATCAGCACGACGCTGATTCCGAACGAGAGCACTTCGCTGCGCATGGAAAGCAGGTTGCCGAGCATCACGCTGTCCTGCAGCCATGCGCTGCCGGTCGAGCGCACGTCGGCGCCCCAACCCAGCAGCACGGCGTTGGTCAGCACGATGCCGATACCGTAGGTCAGGATCAGCGAGTTCAGCTCGCGGTCGCGTTTGATGCGGCTAACCAGATACCACGCGGCGGCGGCGGCCGCGCAGACCACCGGAATCGCCACCGGAATCGCGAACACGGGATTGAGGCCGAGCTTCGTCTCGAACGTGTAGGCGATATAGGCGGCAAGCAGCACCAGCTCGCCGTGGGCGAGATTGATGATGCGCATCGAGCCGAACACCAGCGCGAGCCCCAGCGCGACGAGCGCGTAGGCACCGCCCACGAGCACGCCCGAATACAGCGATTGCAGCAACAGGTCCGTCATCGCGGCTCCTCCTTCGTTGCGCGCGCAATTACCAAGGCAGCGCGGGGTAGTTCAGCTTGCCCGTCGCACGCTCTTTCGGCCACACGAGCACGATGCGATTGCCCTGGATCTGCGCCATGTTGTTCAGGAACGCGGGGTTGTCGCCGTTCGGCGCGAAGCTCACCTTGCCGATCAGCGTGTCGTGCGGCTTCGCGCGCAGTTCGGCGGCAATGCCGTCCTGCTTGAGCGTGCCTGCGTCGGCGGCGCGCGCCATGGCGTCGAACAGCAGCCGCGACTGCACGTAGGCGAATTCGGCCAGGTAATCGGGTTCCTTGTGATAGGCGGCCTGGTACGCCTGCACGAAGGCCTTGCCGTCGGCCGTGCCGAAGTCCGCGGGATACGGCAGCATCGCGCAGCCGATCACGTTGTTCACGAGATCGGGATAGTCGGTGGTCATCTTCGGCGTGACGATCGACCACGCGCCCATCACGGCTTTCAGTTGCGGGCGCAGCACCTTGGCCGCGCGCAGAATGCCGATATAGTCGTTCTCGTACGCGATCATCAGCAGGACTTCGGGTTTGTCCTGCAAGCGCACCTTGTTCACGAGCGGCTTGAAGTCCGTCATCGCCGGGTCGAATGCGTGCACCGTCACTGTCACGCCCTGCGCGCGCAGTTGCGTCGAGACTTCGTTGCTGAGGTCGGTGGTGGCCTGCTTCGTCGAGGCGAGAATCGAAACCGACTTCACGCCCATGGCGTTCAACTGCCCCACCACGGCCTTCGAATAGCCCGATGCGGGCCCGATGCGGAAAAAGTGCTTGAGGCCGCGCGTAGTCATCGCGCTGTCCACGGCCCCCGAGGTGATATAGACGATGCCCGCCTTGTCCGCCGCTTCCGAAGCCGGGCTCACCGAATTGGAGCCGTAGCCGCCCGTAATGGCGAGCACGCCTTGCGAAGCGAGCTTCTCCACCGCCGATACGGCCTTGGCGGGCTGCGCCTCGTCGTCGACCACGGTGAGCGCGACCTTATGTTTGCCGCTACCGTTGTTGAAGAGATCGGCGGCGAGCCGGATGCCTTCGAGCTGCGCGTTGCCTGCACGCGCCATCGAACCGGTGAGCGGCAACTCCACCCCCACGGGCAGCGTGTCGGCAAATGCGGCGGGCGTGTGGGCGAGCAGCGCGCAGGCGCTTGCGGCGCCCGCGCCGATGCGAAAGAGAGCACGCACGAGGGCGCGCGGCTTGCTGCGAGTCGCGAAGCGGTCCATCGAACCTCCAAACCTGAGTCTCGGTAATAGGAAGCGGCACCGTTCAGATGCGGTGCTCGCCCTGTTTCGTTGTTCTATGTTTTTGTCACCACGGCACGCCCGGATACACCGGCTTCGCCGTCGCGTAGGTCGCGGGCCACACGAGCGCGAGCTTGCCGTCGTGCGCGAACTGGCCCATGTGCGCCACGTAGTTCGCGTTGTCGCCGCGAGCGTCGAACGCCACCTTGCCAATGAACGTGTCGTCGCGCCGGGTGGCGCGCAGCGTGTCGGCCAGACCGCCCTTGTCGAGCGTGCCCGCCTTCTGCGCACTCGCGATCGCGTCGAACAGCAGTTGCGCGTAGACGAACGACGTCTGCGACTGATAGTTCGAGCCGGTCTTGAAGAGCCGCTGGTACGTATCGGAGAAGTCGCGCTGGTCCGCCGAGCGGTAGTCAGCCGGCGAGGAGAGCACGGTCGCGCCATACACATTCGGCACGAGGTCGGGGAACGACTGCGCCATCTTCGGGCTCGCGAACGCCCATGGCGCCGCTATCGCCTTCAGCTCGGGCTTGAGCACGCGCGAGGCCCGCAGAATGCCCACGTAGTCGTTCTCGTAGCCGATCATCGCCATGGCGTCGGGCTTGTCCTGCAGCTTGACCTTGTTGATGAGCGGCTTGAAGTCGCTGATCGAGGGATCGTAGGCATGCAGGAAGGTCTTCACGCCTTGCGCCTTGAGCGCCGTGTCGAGCTGCTTCGCGAGGTCGCTCGTCGCATCCTTCGTCGAATAGACGATCGCCACCGACTTCACGCCCAGCGTGTTGAAGAGGCCCACCATGCCCTTCGTGTAGCCGGGCGTGTTGCTCACGCGAAAGAAGTTCTTCAGGCCGCGCGTGACCATGTCGTCGCTGGTGCCGCCCGAGGTCACGTAGACGAGCCCGGCCTTGTTCGCGGCTTCCGATGCCGGCCCGGCGCAGTTCGAATTGGCCGCGCCCGCGATCGCGACCACGTGCTGCGAGGCGAGCTGCTCGACGGCGGCGACGGCCTTGGCCGGGTTCGATTCGTCGTCGACGGCCACCAGCGTGATCTTGTCCTGCGGATGGCGCCGGTTGTAGATGTCGGCCGCCACCTGAATGCCGCGGTACATTTCGGTGCCCGCCTGCGCGAGCGCGCCGGTGAGCGGCAGTTCCACGCCCACGCGCCACTCCGTGGCGTGCGCGAACGACGGCGCGAGTGCGATGGCCAGCGCTGCCGCCAGCGCGCCGCGCAGGTTCGTCGGCGCGGGCCGTCCGCGTCCCGGACTGCCGATGCTCCCGTGCTGCGTCTTGATTCGCGTCATGTCTCCTCCTTTGCCCTTGGGGGCTTTTGTGTGCTTTGGAGTGTGCTGCGCGGCGGCGCCTGATTCGCATAGGCGCGCCACTGGACAGGTGCCAGTGTGGTTCAGGCGCACGAGGCCAACAATTCGTTTTCGGGAAAGCGGGCGTTCGGCTGGCTGGAAGTCGGCATTTGTCCCGATGCCTGCACACGCGCAATCGACGGGTCCGGCGAGCAGGGGCAAAAAAAACCGCTGCACTGAGGCAGCGGGCATGGAGAAACGGCACGGCGCACCGCATTCGCGATGCGCCATCAAACAGACGGTCTTTGGTGCGCTCAGGCCGGCGCGTTTTCGGTGCTCAGCTTCGTCACCATGCCGGTCTTGGCGTCGTAGGCGTAGCCCTGCTGCTCGAGATGAGCGCTGACCGCTTCGACGACCACTTGCTGCTGGGACTCCTTGCGCAGCAGTTCATGCTCGGGCACGACCTGGCCCAGCTCGGCGGCGAGGCGGCGGCTCAGCGAGGCTTCGCCGGCGCTGCGGGCCAGACCCACAATCGCCTTTTCGTTGGCCTGGGCCAGTTGCTGCTTCAGTCCGTTCGCGTACTCGGACCAGCGCTTGATGTTCTCGCGCGCATCGGTAATCGCGGCGGCGTGCTTGGCCGTCTCGCTGGCAAGCTGGGCCTTCAGCGTCTCGATTTCTTCCGGATCGGCGGCCGCAGGCTGTGCCTCGGCTGCGCCCTCGGCGGCTTCGCTCGACGCCGCGGCCTTGGCGAATTCGCCCAGTTCGGCGAGTTCGGTCGCCTGCTGCTGCGCGGCGTCGGCGCGCTCCTGCGCCTCGGTCAGGCTCGCCGTGAGACGGGCGATCTCGGAGGCGTCGGCCGTGCGCTCGTCGCTCAGGCTGGCGAGCTGCTGCTGGGCATTCTGCAGTTCGGTGGCGGCGGCATCGCGCTCGGCCTGGGCACCGGCGACCTGTTCGCGCTGGGCCGCGTGCGCTTCCTGCTCGGCTTGCAGCGCCGCGCGAATCGCTTCCAGTTCGCCCTCGAGCTTCGCAACCGCTTCCGCGTGAGCCGTTTCCAGCGCTGCGCGCTCCGCTTCGTCATTCTCCGTCGAGGCTGCCGGTTCGGCCTGCTCGCTTTCCTGCGCGGCTGCCGCAGCGGCTTCGGCTTCCGCGGCCTGGGCAGCGTGCGCTTCGCGCTCGGCGGCCAGTTCGGCGACCGCGCGCGCCAGTTCCGCCTCGAGGGCCGAAACGCGCTCGGCCAGTTCCTCGGCGCGCTTTTCCGCTGCATCGGCGCGCTCGATCGCGCTCGCGATGTCTTCCTCGAGAGCCGGCCCGTCATTGGGCCTGGTCTCGTAGGCGCGCGTCATGTTATCCAGCTGAACCTGCAGGGCGTCGAGTTCCTGGACCGTGCTCTGCAGCTCTTCGAGCGCGTTGTCGCGTTCGTTGCATGCGTCCTCGACGCGCTCGCGCATCGACAGCAGGCGGCGCGCCACGGCGCGCTCGGCCTCGTCCTGCGCCGACGTCCACAGACGGTCGAGCGCGTCGCGCATCGTGTCCGTCACGGTTTCCGGCAACGCGGGGCGCTCGACGACCTGCTGCACGCGCGGCGCCCGCTCTTCGCGCCACTTGCGCAGCGAGGCAGCCACTGCGACCACCGAGCCGGTATGAACTTCGGACCAGATGGCCATGGGAGAAACCTTCTGGCCCTCGTCGGCCATCCGTTCCGCGATTTCAGCCACCAGTTCGTCCGTGATCGTAATGCTGCTTGACATATCTGCCTCGAGAAAGTGCGAGCCCACCCCGCGTTTCTAGAGATTGTCAGGCAACCCCCTCCCGGTTAATCGCTCGAAAAGCCGGGTTTAAGGGGAGGTGTTCACAGGATTGCGCCGCCACTTCCGAAGCGCTTGCGGCAAGCCACTCGCCCTGGACGGCGTTTTCGGTGTTCTGGCGCAGCGCGGAAGTCAGTTCCTTGCTGGCCGCCGGGTTTCTGTGGCTCGGGTCAGGCAGCCAGCGCCAAGCCAGTGTGCGGTCAAGCGAGGCGGGTTATCTCTGCGGCTTCGAAAACGCCAGCGTAGTGGGCCCCGCATAGCCAAGCAGCGCCGACACCTCCGCGGCGCCACGCGCGATCAGCGTCTTGAAGCGCTCCATGCCCGGCACGCCGCGGCTGACCGGCGTGCCCATCACGAGCGCGGCGATCACCGCGCCCGACTCGTCGCGGATCGGCGCGGCAAAGCCCACCACGTCGGCGGAACTCTGCTCGACCGTGGCGGCCACGCCGGTCTCGGCCACTTCCTTGAGAAGCGCCTTCAACTCGCGCTTTTGCGTGCGCGTGGCGGGCGTGTGGGCGCGCAGTTCGGCCGTGCGGAAATACTCGGTTTGCTGCGCCTCGCTCATCGCGGCCAGCAGCACGCGTCCGCCCGAGGAGGAAAAGAGTTCGCGCCGCTCGCCAATGCCCGCGATGAAGCGGATCGCGCTGCGGCTCTCCGCCGACATCACATAGACCATGGAAGGCCGGTCGCTCGCGAGTTGACCGATCAGGATCGTTTCGCCCGCTTCGAGCGCGAGGCGCTCCATCACGGGGCGCGCGATCTCGGGAAAGCGCCGCTGCGCGACGATGGCCGCGCCGAGCTTGAATGCTTCCACGCCGAGCGCGTACTTGCCGCCGTCATGCGTGAGATAGTGCGCGTGCGTGAGCGCGCGCAGCAGCGCGAGCAGGCTCGTTTTGGGCGTGGCGCTGAGGTCCGCGAGTTCGGTGAGCGTGGCGCCTTGCGGATGGTCGGCAAGAATGCGCAGCACCTGCACGATGCGCGTGGTCGCGCGCGGCCCGGGCGATGCGGTGGATTCGGTGCCCGCTTCGCGGTCTTCGGGGAGGTGCGCCATGGATCGATCGACGGTTGAACGGTGCGAAAAATTATACATGCCGCCCTGCTCCCGAAAGTGATGCGGACCGGCCGCGACGGTGTGGCTTACCTCTGCTCAAACCGCCTCCTCATGCGCGCCGCGCGTGCGCACGCTCGCGTTCGCGCCGATCGCCCCGCTCGCGCACAGCGCATCGATGCGCGCGGCGTCGAGCCCGAGCAGATCGTCGAGCAGTTCACGCGTGTGCTCGCCGAGAAGGGGCGGCGGCACCTCGTATTGCACGGGCGTCGCCGACAGGCGCAGCGGGCTCGCCACACTCGGCGATGTGCCCGCCAGCGGATGCGCAATGCGGCGCACGGATTCACGCGCACGCGCATGCTCGGAGCCGAACGCCTGCGCGACATCGTTGATCGGCCCGCACGGCACGCCGCACGCTTCGAGTGCGTCGATCCACGCGTCGCGTGTGCGCGTGCGAAACGCCTTTTCGAGCACCGGCAGCAACAGAGCGCGATTCACGCTGCGTGCGCTGTTGGTCGCGAAGCGCGGGTCCGCTGCGAGTGCGTTCAACTCCATCGCGCCGCACAGCGACCGGAACTGGCTATCGTTGCCGCACGCGAGAATCAGATGGCCGTCGCTGGCCGCGAAGGTCTGGTACGGCACGACGTTGGGATGCGCGTTGCCCAGGCGCCGCGGTGCCTCGCCCGTGCAGAGATAATTCATCGACTGGTTCGCGAGCATCGCCAGCTGGCAGTCGAGCAGCGCAATGTCGATGTGCTGGCCGAGGCCGCTGCGCTGCCGCTCGATCACGGCGGCGAGCACGCCCGTCGTCGCGTACATGCCGGCCATCAGGTCCGTGACCGCCACGCCGACTTTCTGCGGGCCGCCGCCGGGCGTTTCGTCGGGCTCGCCCGTCACGCTCATGAGGCCGCCCATGCCCTGAATGAGGAAGTCGTATCCAGCTCGATGCGCGAGCGGCCCGCTCTGCCCGAAGCCCGTGACCGAGCAGTAGATGAGCGCGGGATTGAGCGCCGCGAGGCTTGCGTAATCGAGCCCATACTTCTTCAGGCCGCCCACCTTGAAGTTCTCCACCAGCACGTCGCACTGACGCGCCAGTTCGCGGATCAGCGCGGCGCCTTCGGGCGCGGCGATGTCCACGGCCATCGACAGCTTGCCGCGGTTCGCGCACTGGTAATACGCGCTCTCCACGGTGTCGCGGCCCGCTTCGTCGCGCAGGTAGGGCGGCCCCCACGAACGCGTTTCGTCACCCGGGCCGGGCCGTTCGATCTTGATCACCTGCGCGCCGAGATCGGCGAGATTCTGCGTGCACCACGGCCCTGCCAGCACGCGGGAAAGATCGAGCACCCGTATGCCTTCGAGCGGCCGGCCGCGCTGGCCGCCTTGCTGTGCCTGTTGTCGTGCCTGCGCTTTCGTTGACTGCGATGCCGATGCTGCTCTCGTCTGCTGCTGCATGTGAAATGACCTCTGCCTGGATTGCGAAACTGCACGTTCGGGCGCTGCGCGTACGCCATGCTCAGTCGAGCGGCTTGCCCGCAGTCTCGGGCATGCGCCAGTAAGCGATAAGGCTCACGGCCGCGCCCGCGCACACGTAGGCGAGAAACCAGCCCTCGCGCTGCTGCGATTGCAGCCATGTCATGAGATACGGTGTCGTGCCGCCGAGCAAGGCGACCACGAGGTTGTACGCCGCGCCGATGCCGATGCCCCGCACCGCGGTCGAGAACAACTCGGCCATGATCGCGGGCGCAATGGCCGAATAGAGTCCATAAGTGAGCAGCCCGAAGCATTCGACGAGCAGCATCGACGTCACGCTGGGCCCGATCGAGCGCACCACCGGATAAAGGAACACGAGATACGCCGTCGCGAACACCATCAACTGCGGACGCCGCCCGAAGCGATCCGACAACGCGCCGAAGAACGGCTGCGCAATCATGAAGATGGCAATGCTCAGCGTGCTGGCCAGAAAGGCGTCGGCCGGCGTCGCGCCCGCGTGGCGGATCGCGTAGATCGGCATGAAGCTGATGAAGAGATAGAAGCTGAACGCACCCAGCACGCTGATGCCCACGAGGCGCAGCACGGCCGTGCGATGTTGCGTCCACGTCCACCACAGCGAGCGGCGCTCGATACGGCCCGAACGGCGCAGTTGCTCGAACGCGTGCGTTTCGCCCACGTTGCGGCGCATCCAGAAGCCTGCGAGCGAACCGCAACCGCCAATGAAGAACGGAACGCGCCAGCCCCACGTCACGAGCGCTTCCTTCGACATCACGTTCGTCATCACGCTGGCGAGCGCGGAAGCGAGCAGCAGGCCGGCCGCGATGCTGAAAAACAGGAAGCTGCCATACAGCCCGCGACGCTTCGCTGGCGCGGATTCCGCGAGGAAAGTGGTGGCTGCGCCGTATTCGCCGCCGACCGAGAGGCCCTGCACCATGCGCAGCACCGTCATGAGCACGGGCGCAAGCACGCCGATCGTCGCGTAGGTGGGCAGCACGGAAATCAGCAGCGAGGAACCCGCCATCATCATGATGGTGAGCGTGAGCGCGGCGCGCCGCCCGAAGCGGTCGGAGAAGCCGCCGATCACCCAGCCGCCCAGCGGCCGCATGAAAAAGCCCACGGCGAACACGGCGAAGGTTGCGAGCAGCGAGGCGGTGTCGTTCTCGGCGGGAAAGAATTGCTTGCTGAAGTAGATCGCAAAGGTCGTATACACCGACCAGTCGAACCACTCCACCACGTTGCCGACGCTGCCGGCGAATATGACGCTGGCCGTGCGTCGCGGCGCCGCTTCGGCCGCCGCGCCTGCCTGCGCGATCTCGGGGTTGGCGTTCATCCAGCTTGTCTCCTTGAATCCTGTTTTCAGGTTTATTCGAATCGTTCTGGCTGCCGGGCCGGCGGTGCCGGTCTCGGGTTCCGAATGTAGCATCGGATTCTGAATATCGAACGAGGCGCGTGCCTGGCGTATACCCTCTAAGCGTCCAAAATTCGACTAATTATTCTTTATAAACAGAAAGTTACCGGCGCATCATCGGTCGACCAGGCTGTTCCGATATTCGAACCGTGTTGCCGATATCGAAACTCGATTCTAGAATCGGAACACGATACCGGCGCAGCGCGCCATCCCACACCGGAGGAAGACAGGCATGACGACACACGAGGACGCCCAACTGCTCGGACGCGGTTTCTACTGGCAGGAGCTGCAAGCAGGTCAGCGCTTTCGCACGTTCCGGCGCACGGTCACGGAGACCGACCTGGTCAATTTCATTTCGGCGACCGGCATGCTGGAGGCGATCTTCATCGACGCGCATTTCGAGCACGGCGCCATGAGCGGGCGCCCCGTGCCGGGCGCGCTCACGAGCGGCCTGATCGAAGGCCTGCTGTTCCAGACCATGGTGCAAGGCACCGGGCTCGCCATGCTCGAGTTCTCGATGAAGGCGCACGCGCCGGTGCTCGTCAACGACACGATCTACGGCGTGGTGGAAGTCGAGGAAGTGAAGCCCACCTCGAAGCACAATCGCGCCGTGGTCACGAGCCGCGTGGAAGTGCTCAACCAGCGCGACGAACTCGTGCTCTCGTACACCGTCAAGCGCATGCTCGCCGGCCGCCCCGAATGAGCGCGCAAGTGCCCGATGACTTCGCACTGCCAGGAACTGCACTGTAAAGCGCAGCACGCTATGACCGACCCTTTCACACTCCGAACCATTCCGCCCGAAGACGAGGCGTTGCGCGCACCGGTGCGCGCATTTCTCGCCAAAGCACTCAAGGGCGTCCCGCCCGCGGTGCGTGCGCGTTCGTGGCTCGGCTTCGACGCCGACTTCAGCCGCCGGCTCGCGGCGCAAGGCTGGCTGGGCCTCACGCTGCCGCGCGAATACGGCGGCGGCGGGCGCAGCCCGTTCGCGCGCTTCGTGCTCGTGGAAGAACTGCTTGCGGCCGGCGCACCGGTGTCGGCCCACTGGATCGCCGACCGCCAGAGCGGCCCGCTCATCGCACGCTACGGCACCGAGGCGCAGAAGGCGTTCTATCTGCCGCGCATCTGCCGGGCCGAGGCGTTCTTCTGCATCGGCATGAGCGAGCCCAACGCGGGCTCCGACCTCGCGAGCGTACGCACGCGCGCCGAGCGCACGGCCAGCGGCTGGCGCCTCTCGGGCCGCAAGATCTGGACGACCAACGCCCCGCACTCGCACTTCATGATCGCGCTCGTGCGCACTTCGGGCGCGCCCGAAGACCGGCATCGCGGGCTCTCGCAAGTGATCGTCGACCTGTCGCTGCCGGGCGTGCATGTGGCGCCGATCCGCGACCTCGCCGGCGACGCGCACTTCTCCGAAGTCACCTTCGACGATGTCGAATTGCCCGAGGACGCGCTGATCGGCACTGAAGGCGCAGGCTGGGAACAGGTCACCGCGGAACTGGCGTTCGAGCGCAGCGGCCCCGAGCGCATTTATTCGAGCATCGTGCTGCTGGAGGAATGGGCGCATACGTTGCGCGAAGCCGCACGCACTGCTCACTCGCCGGTCGGCGAAAGCGAGCGCCGCACGCTCGGGGCGTTCGTAACCGAACTCGCCACCTTGCGCGCCATGTCCGTGGCCGTTACGGGAGCGCTTGCCGACGGGGCGAGCCCCGCCACCCAGGCCGCGCTCGTGAAGGACCTCGGCACCAGCTTCGAGCAGAGCGTGCCCACGCTGATCGGCGACGCGCTCGGCGCGCATCCGCAGCAGGCCGTGACGCGCGAGCTAGCCGATACGCTCGACTACGTGACGAAGATCGCGCCGTCGTACTCGCTGCGCGGCGGCACGCGCGAGATCCTGCGCGGCATGATCGCGCGCGGCCTCGGGCTGCGCTAAACGAACGACGAACATGGAGAAGAACACCATGGATGACATGCTGACCGAATCGGCGCGACACGTGCTCGCGCGTCACTGTACGCCGCAATTCGTGCGCACCGTGGAAGCGGCGCGCGACCGTCACGCGGGACGCGCCCTGTGGGACCAGCTCGACGCGCTCGGCTTTCTCGACGCGCTCGTGCCTGAGGAGAAAGGCGGCTCGGGCATGCGCCTCGCCGCCACCGCGGGCGCGCTGTTCGAATTCGGCGCGCACGCGCTGCCGCTACCCGCCGCGCACACCATGATCGCGCGCGATCTGCTCGCACGCGCGGGCGTGGAAGCGCCGCGCGGTCCCATCGCCATCGCGCTTGGCAACGCTTCGCGCCACGGCGCGGCGTTCGTGCCCTACGGTCTCGTCGCCGACACGCTCATCGTCGAAACCGCCGATGGCGCGAGCCTCGTCGAGCTCGCCAGCGCCGATCTGCGCGCGCACGGCGATAGCCTCGACGCCACGCTCACCTACCCCGCGCACGCGGCCCGCACGCTGCCCGCCAGCGTGCGTGGCGTGGGCGAACTGGGCGCGCTCGCCACGGCCGCAACGATGGCGGGCGGCATGCAGCGCGTGTTCGACATCACGCTCGGCTACGTGAACGACCGCCAGCAGTTCGGCCGCTCACTCGGCAAGTTCCAGGCCGTGCAGCAGCAGTTGAGCGTCATGGCCGAGCACGTGGCCGCCACGCGCGTCGCGGCGCAGTTGGGCTGCGCGGGACACCACACGTCGGAACAGCGCATCGCGGCGGCCATTGCGAAGGCGCGTGCGAGCCGCGCCGCGCCGCTGGTGGCGAACGGCGCACACGCGCTGGTGGGCGCGATGGGCATCACCGCCGAGTTCGACCTGCAGCTCTATACGAGACGGTTGCACGCGCAACGTCTTCAATGTGGATCGGAGTCGTTCTGGGACGACGTGGTCGGCACGCACGCCATCGATCATTGGAACACTGTCGCCGCCGGCGTGATCGGCATCTACGATGCGCTCGACGAGGCCGCGGCGGTCGGCACGTAGTCCCGCACCACGCGGGCCTCACGCCGTGCCAACGCGCTCGAGCACCACATCGAGCAGCACGTTCGCGCCGTCGATGAGCTGATCGTCGTCCGTATGCTCGCGCGGATTGTGGCTAATGCCGCCGCGGCTCGGCACGAAGATCATCGCGGCCGGCGCGATCCGCGCAATCATCTGGGCGTCATGGCCCGCGCCCGAGGTCATGCGCCGGTTCGAGAAGCCCCGGCGTTCGGCGGCGGCCTCGATGGCGCGTGCGAGTGCCGCGTCGAATACCACCGGTTCGAAACGCACGAGACGCTCGGTCTCGATCTTCACGCCCTCCTTGTGTGCCACCTCCGCCAGAAAATCGGCGAGGCGGCGCTCGGCGTCCTGCAAACGTGCTTCATCGGGGTCGCGCAGGTCGACCGTGAAAACGGCCTTGCGGGGAATCACGTTGATGACGTTCGGCTCGATGCTCAGCATGCCGATGGTGGCGAGCATCGTGCCGCTTCGAACCGCGAGGTCGCGCAGGAACGTGGCGACCGCCGCGGCCACCCAGCCCGCGTCATGACGCAAACGCGTAGGCGTCGTGCCAGCGTGATTGGCGTTGCCTTGCACGCTCACGCGCTGCCACGAAATGCCTTGCAGATTCTCGACCACGCCGATGCGCACGTTTTCCGCTTCGAGAATCGGTCCCTGTTCGATATGCAGTTCGAAATACTCGTGCGGCGTGATCGCGCCCGGCTCCATCGCCCCCGCGTAGCCGATGCGGGCCAGTTCGTCGCCGAGTCGCGTGCCATCGATGCCGCGCGCGTCGAGCGCCGCTTCCACGGCCAGGCCGCCGGCGTAGACCAGCGAGCCCATCATGTCCGGCTGGTAGCGCACGCCTTCCTCGTTCGTGAATGCGCCCACGGTGATGGACCGGCCCGGCTTCACGCCCGCTTCGCGAAACGCGCGCACCACGGCGAGCCCGGCGAGTACGCCATAACAACCATCGAGCGCCCCCGCGTTGCGCACGGTGTCGATGTGGGAACCCATCATCAGCGGGCGTTGCGAGCCGGCGTCGGCGCCTGCGTGCAGGGTGCCGAACACGTTGCCGATACGGTCGATGCGCACGTCGAGTTCGAGTTCGCGCATCCACGCGACCACGCGGTCGCGTCCGGCTTTTTCGTCGTCGGTGAGCGCGATGCGGGTGCGCCCGCCCGCTTGCGGATCGGCGCCGATTTCACCCAGTTCGCGCAGTTGGCGAAGCAGCACTTCGCCGTTCAGTTTCAGCGTATTCATGATTGGTTGGTTCCGACCGGCAAGGCGAGGCGCGCGATTTCCGCGAAGTAGCGGGCGCCGGTCATCAGGATGTCGTCGTTGAAATCGTAGCCGGCGTTGTGCAGCGGAATGCCGCCGCGTTCCGGCGCGTCGCCGTTGCCGATGAAGATGAAATTGCCGGGCACGACCTGCAGGAATGCCCCGAAATCCTCGGAGATCATCATCGGCTGCACGTTGGCGTCCACGGCGGCGTCTCCCGCCACGTTGCGCGCGGCGTTCACCGCCAGATCGACGAACTGCTCCGAATTCACGGTCGGCGCGAACTCGTGCGTGTACTCGAAGCTGCATTCGGCGCCGTGCGTCTGGCAAATGCCGACGCTGACTTCACGCATGCGGGTTTCGAGCAGCGCTTGCACGTCGTTCGAATAGCTGCGCGTATCGCCCTTGATGATCACGTTCGAGGGAATCACATTGCGAATGCCGTCGGTGATGAATTCCGTGCAGGAGATCACGGCTTGCAGGCCCGGGTCGAGATTGCGCGACACGATGGTTTGCAGCGCGAGCACGATCTGCGCGGCGATGACGATGGGATCGACCCCCATGTGCGGGCGCGCCGCGTGCGTGCCGCGGCCCTTGATATGGATGACGAAGTTATCCTCGCTCGCCATGATGCCGCCCGCGCGCGTGGCGAACGTGCCGGCGGGCATGCCGGGCATGTTGTGCGCGCCGAAGATCGCATCGACGGGAAAGCGCTCGAACAAGCCGTCCGCCATCATCGCCTTGGCGCCGCGGCCGTGCTCCTCGGCAGGCTGGAAGATGAAGCGCACCGTGCCGTCGAAATCGCACCGCTCGGCGAGCAGCCGCGCCGCGCCGAGGACCATCGACATATGGCCGTCGTGCCCGCAGGCGTGCATTTTTCCCGCGTTCAGCGAGGCATGCGCGCGGCCCGGCGCCTGCTCCGCGATATTGAGCGCGTCCATGTCGGCACGCAGGCCGATCACGCGCTTGCCGTTGCCGACCGTGAGGTTCGCCACGAACCCCGTGCCGCCAATGCCGCGGTGCACCTCGAGCCCAAGTGTCTCGAGGATGTTCGCCACGTAGTGGGCAGTATGGATCTCCTCGAAGCCGGTCTCGGGACGTTGGTGCAGATACTGTCGCCAGCTTTTGAGTTGGCCTTGCAGTGTGCTTTCCATGTGGGTGTCCTCTTTTCGGTTACTGCGTGACCTGACTCAGCCAGGCGTCGCGACGCGCCGCCACGGTTTGCGCAGACGCGCCGACCAGTTCCGCGTACACACCCGGCGCCGTGGCGCCCTCGGTGCTGATCAGCAGCACGCGTGAGTTCGCGTCGAGCCCTGCTGCGCGCGCAAGTTCGGGTTCGCGCATGAGCTTCGCAAGGCCCGCGAGCCCTGCCGCGCCCGACTCACCCGATACAACGGGTACGTCGCCTGCCGCGCCGGTGGCGAGGCTGCGCATCGCGTCCACGGCGTCCTCGTCGTCGATCAGCATGAAGTCGTCGACGCACGGCTCGAGTATCTGCCACGCGAGCGGCGAGGTCTCCCCGCACGCAAGGCCCGCCATCACGGAATCGACCGACCCTGTGGCTTTCGCGGCGCGGCCGGCGATGGCGCTTTGATACAGGCAGTCGGCCTGGCGCGGTTCGACCACGATGAAACGCGGACGCGCGGCGCCATGATGCTCCCACAGATAGCTGGCTACGCCGGCCGCGAGACCGCCCACGCCGCCCTGCAGAAACACATGCGTCCACGCGCCGCCAGACTGTTCGATGACTTCCGCCGCGATGGTGCCGTAGCCTTGCATGACATCGCGCGGGATCGCCTCGTAGCCGTCATAGGAGGTATCGGAGACGACGTGCCAGCCGTTCGTCTTCGCGAGCTGCGCCGCGTGCTCGACCGATTCGTCATAGTTGCCCGCGATGCGAACGATACGCGCGCCGTACGCGGCGATCGCCGCTTCGCGCTCCGCGCTGACGTTCGCATGCAGCACGATCACGCAGTGGCAGCCAATCGATTGCGCGGCTGCCGCCAGCGCCTTGCCGTGGTTGCCATCGGTCGCGCTGATGACCGTGAGGTTCGTGACCATCTCGCCGTAGCGGCCCTCGATCAGCTTGCAAGGATCGATCTCCTGCTGGGGCCACAGGCGCATGATGAGGCGCATCAGCGCGATCGGTGCGCCCAGCGCCTTGAAGCTGCCAAGAGGAGAACGAAACGATTCGTCCTTGAGGCCGAGGCGGGCCACGCCCAGGCGCGCGGCCGCACCACTCAGGTCCCAGAGCGGCGTGGGCTCCGGGCTGATCAATTCCCAACGGGCGAGCCATGCCCGGCTTTCGTCACCCGACTTCACGTTCAGGATGTTCCCGAGCGTTTCGGGGTAGGCATGGCGCGTGGCGCGCGGGTTGGCGAACAGCATGGGTGGGCTCCGGTGGACTTGCGATGTCGAAATGATATTGCGCAGCCCCTGCGAAAAAGTCTCATAATGCGGTCACGTCACGCAAAAAAATATCGACTTTCAGGCTCCCGCGTAAATGGCGACACATCTCGACTCCTTCGACCGCAAACTCCTGATGGAAGTCCAGCGCGACGCCCAGACTCCGCAAAACGAACTCGGCGCGCGTGTGAACCTCTCCACGGCGGCGGTGAACCGGCGTTTGCGCCGTCTCGTCGACGAAGGCGTGATCGACCATTACGCGGCGATCGTCTCGCCCGAGAAGGTCGATCATCCCATCACGATCGTTGCGACCGTCGAGGTGGAGAGCGAGCAGATCGACCTGCTCGATACGATGAAGCGCACCTTCGAGCGTTGCCCGCAGATACAGCAGTGCTACTACGTCGCGGGCGAGTGGGATTTCGTGCTGATTTTCGCGGTGCGCAACATGGACCAGTACACGGAACTCACGCGCGAGCTATTCTTCTCGAACAACAACGTAAAGCGGTTCAAGACGCTGGTGAGCATGAGCCGCGTGAAGGTCGGGCTCGAAGTGCCGCTCGCGCTGGACGGCGAATGAGGAACGCGGGTTGCGACGCAGACGCAACGCGGTCATCTGAACAACCGGAGCCACGACCCATGAGCAACGCCGTGCATCACGCTGGAGCCATTGAAAGCGAAGAGTTGTTCCACCACCCGGACGTCGCGACGCTGCGTGCGGACCTCGCGCTCGCACTGCGGGCCGCCGCGCATTTCGGGCTCGGTGAAGGCGTCTGCAATCACTTCAGCGTCGCGCTTCCCGGCGAAGACGGTCTCTTTCTGCTGAACCCGCGCGGCCTGATGTGGAGCGAGGTGATGGCCGACGATGTCGTCATCGTCGACGCACAGGGGGACGTGATGGCAGGCCGTCACGCCGTGGAGCCGACGGCGATGTTCATTCACGCCGCCATCCACGGGATCGCGAAGAAGGCCTGTGTGCTGCATACCCACATGCCGTACGCAACCGCTCTCACGCTCACTGAGGACTGCGGGCTCGACACGACCTTGTCGCAGAACGCCATGCGCTATCACGGCCGCGTCGCGCTGGACCGCGAGTACAACGGGCTCGCGCTCGGCCCCGAGGAAGGCGAGCGCATCGCGCATGCGCTCGACGGCAGGGATATCGGCTTCCTCGGCAACCACGGCGTGGTGGTGTGCGGCGAGCGCATCGACTACGCGTTCGACGACCTCTATTACCTCGAGCGCGCCTGCGCCGCGCAGGTGCTCGCGGGCTCCACCGGGCGCGGGTTGCGACCGGTGGCGGCCGATCTCGCACAACGCGTGGCCGACCAGATTCAGGGCGAGCGTTTGCAGTCGGAGCTGTTCTTCGCGGCGCTGCGAAGAACGCTCACGCACGCTTGAAGCAAGGGCCGCCCTACTTCCCCTGCCACACCGCCTTGCGCTTCTCCGCAAACGCCGCCGCGCCCTCTCGCGCGTCGGCGGAAGCGAACACCGGGTCCGTGATCTCGCGCTGACGCGCGAACATCTGGGCACTGGACCAGTCGCGCGACTCGCGCATCACGCGCTTGCTCGCCGCCACCGCGAGCGGCCCGTTCGCCACGATCTTCTGCGCGAGTTCGAGCGCGCCCGCCAGCGCTTCGCCCGGCGCGGTGAGACGGTTGACGAGACCGAATTCGAAGGCCCGTTGCGCGCCGAACATGTCGCCCGTGAGCACGAGTTCCATGGCGATGCGCTCGGGCAACTGCTGTTGCAGACGCAACAATCCGCCCGCTGCGGCGCATAGCCCGCGCTTCACTTCGGGCAGACCGAACTGCGCGTTGTTCGCGGCCACGACGAGATCACTCGCGAGCACGACTTCGAAGCCGCCGGCGAGCGCGTAGCCTTCGACCGCCGCAATGAGCGGCTTGTGCGGCGGCGCTTCAGTGAGCCCGGCAAAGCCGCGGCCCAGCAGGCTCGGCCTTTCGCCTTTGAGAAAGCCCTTCAGGTCCATGCCCGCGCAAAACGTGCCGCCCGCGCCGGTGATGATGGCGAGCCGCAGGTCGTCGCGCTGCTCCAGTTCGTCGAGTGCCGCGGCTAGCGCTTCGGCCACCGCCTTCGTGCAGGCGTTGCGCGCCTCGGGACGGTTGATCGTGAGGATCTGGATGCCGTCGCGGGACTCGATCAGCAGTTCGTCGCTCATGGTCGGCCTCGCTCAACGCGGCTGCATGCGAATCGCGCCGTCAAGGCGGATGGTCTCGCCGTTGAGCATCGGATTCTCGAGGATGTGCAGCGCGAGCGCGGCGAATTCGTCGGCTTCACCGAGGCGCGGCGGAAACGGCACCATGCGACCGAGCGATTCGCGAATCTCCTCGGGCAGGCGCGCGAGCAGCGGCGTGTCGAAGAGACCCGGCGCGATCGTGCACACGCGGATCCCCTTGCTCGCCAGGTCACGCGCGGCCACGAGCGTCATGCCCACCACGCCCGCCTTCGACGACGCATATGGCACCTGCCCGATCTGCCCTTCGTACGCCGCCACCGAAGCCGTGAGCACGCAAGCGCCGCGCTCGCCGCCCGCATCGGGCTCGTTGCGCGCCATCGCCGCCGCCGCGAGGCGCAGCGCGTTGAAGGTGCCGAAGAGATTCACGCGCACCACGTTCTCATAGGCTTCGAGCGAGCCCGGCGAGCCGTCCTTCTCGATCAGGCGCACCGCGCCGCCACGGCCCGCGCAATGCACGAGCGAGCGCAGCGTGCCGCGCTTCGTGGCCGCCTCGAATACGGCGTTCATGTCGTCGGCGCTCGTCACGTCGGCGGGCACGAAGCTCGCGTGCGCGCCGAGTTCATCGGCCACGGCCGCGCCGCGCGAGCCGGCGAGGTCGGCGATCACGACCTGTGCGCCTTTTGACAGCAGCCGCTTTGCGCTCGCGAGGCCCAGCCCCGAAGCGCCGCCCGTCACCACCGCCACCGTGCCGGCGAATTTGTTCTGTTCGTCCATGTGTCGTCTCTCCTTTGTTGTTCGTGGTCGCGCTTTAGAGGCGTTCGATGAGCGTCGCGTTGGCCATGCCGCCCGCCTCGCACATCGTCTGCAGGCCGTAGCGGCCGCCGCTCACTTCGAGAGAATTGAGCATCGTGGTCATGAGGCGCGCGCCCGAAGCGCCGAGCGGATGCCCAAGCGCGATCGCGCCACCCGCCGGGTTCAGCCGCGCCGCGTCCGCGCCCAGCGCCTTCTGCCAGGCGAGCGGCACGGCGGCAAACGCCTCGTTGACTTCGAAGTGCGCAATATCGTCGATGGCGAGGCCGCGCTTCTTCAGCAGACGTTGCGTGGCAGGAATGGGGGCGGTCAGCATCATCAGCGGATCGTCGCCGCAGACGTCGAACGCCACGATGCGCGCACGCGGTTTCAATCCCAGTTGCGCCGCCTTCTGCTCGCTCATGATGAGCAGCGCCGAGGCGCCATCCGAGATTTGCGAGGCGTTGCCCGCCGTCACGTTCCAGCGGATGCCCGGAAAGCGCGCCGCGAGTTCGGCGCTCTCGAACGAAGGCGCGAGGCCCGCGAGCCGCTCGACGGTCGTACCGGCGCGGATGGTCTCGTCGAGGTCCACGCGACGCACGCCTTCAGGACCCGCCACATCGATCGGCACGATCTCGCGCGCGAACTGGCCCGCGGCGCGCGCGGCGTCGGCGCGACGGTGCGACTCGGCCGAATAGGCGTCGAGCGCCTCGCGCGTGAGCGCCCACTTCTGCGCCACGAGATCGGCGCTCACGCCCTGCCCGACCATGCCTTCGGGGTAGCGCGCGTGGTACAGCGCGCCGTACGGATCGCGGCCGATGCGCGAAGAGCCCATGGGCACGCGGCTCATCGACTCGACGCCGCCGGCCACGACGATCTCGTTGACGCCCGCCATGATCGCCTGCGCCGCGAAATGGATGGCTTGCTGGCTCGACCCGCACTTGCGCTCGATGGTGGTGGACGGCACGTGCTGCGGAAAGCCCGTCGCGAGCCACGCGAGGCGGCCCGGCGTGGAGGCCTGCTCGCCCACCTGGCTCACGCAGCCGATCATCACGTCGTCCACGCTGCCGGGGTCGAGGTCGTTGCGCACGATCAGATGCTGCAAGACCTGCGAGAGCAGATCCACGGGATGCAGGTCGACGAACGCGCCGCCCGCCTTGGTCCGGCCCATCGGGCTGCGCACTGCGTCGACGATTACCGCGCTGTTGGTCATGGTTCTCTCAACGGTTGGAAGTGTCAGGAAAAATGAATCTCCTGACTCAAAATACACCTCACCGACTCACTATTTCAATAGTGGTAAACATATTTCGGCACTATAGGATCATTTTTATTGATTTCTGGATCACGATCCGCAACACTGCTCGGGCAACTTGATCCCCAGAGGTCGAAAAAGGAGACATCAACATGTGGCTGCGAGCCGCGCGGCATCACGAATGCGAAAAAATGAGCCAGGCGTCTTAAAAAATTGTTCCGGCGTGCGGCAGAAAGCTAGAATCCGGGGTTTGCCGCGCGCCGCACCGGCGCGGCGCGCCCTTACCCCGACGAAGGACCCGACATGAACGATCAGGCCAACTCCCGCACCGACGACGCCGCCGACTCGCAGCTCGTGAGCGCGCTCGCGCGCGGCATCCGGATCCTGCAGTGCTTTTCGATGGGAGACGCGGAGCTGTCGGCGCGCGATCTGGTCGAGCGCACGGGGCTGCCCAAGCCCACGGCGCTGCGGCTCATCAACACGCTCGCGGAGTTCGGCTTGCTGCGCTATTCGGAGCGCATTTCGAAGTATGTGCTCGGCACGGAGATGCTGAGCCTCGCCGCCCCGGCGCTCGGCCGAATGACGATCCGGCAGATCGCGCGGCCGATGATGCAGGAGCTGGCCGACTACTGCCACGGCCAGGTGACGCTCGCGGTGGGCTACCGCCTGAACATGGCGTACGCCGAAGTGATTCAGGGCGAGGGCAGCGCGGTGTATCGCTCGGAAACGGGCACGCGGCTCTCGCTTTCGCGCACGGCGTCGGGCCGCGCGTATCTGTGGACCGTGCCGGGCGCCGAGCGCGAGCAGTACCTGCAGGACACGCTCGCGCGCGACCCCGCCAAAGGCGAGTTGCTCGCGCAGCGCCTCGCGCTTGCGCAGCAGGAGTTGCGCGCGCACGGCTGCACGCTCTCGCATGGCGACATGCAGCGCGAGATCCATTCGGTGGCGATTCCGTTGTCCGCCCCGATCGACGACGAGTATTGGGTTTTTAGCTGTTCGATTGCAGTTTTCAACATCAGCGGCAACCAGCTGACCGACGACATCGCCCCCCGGCTGATGTCGCTCGTCAGGCGCGTGGAGGCAGCGCTCGGCAGCATGACTGGGGCCGCGCATGACATGGAGACGAGACCGTGGAGCGTGTCCGCGAACTAGCTGTAGCAGCACCCACGCGGGAGGCCCTGTGCTTCCCCGCACTCAAGCAGATCATCACTTACAAAGAGCTGGACGAACGCGCGGAGCGCATCGCGCACTGGCTCCTCGGCCTCGGCCTGCAACCCGGCGACGGCATCGCGCTGCTGTTCGAGAATCACCCCGCGCTCGCCGTCATCGCCATAGGCGCCGAGCGCGCCGGCCTCTACTACACCCCCATCAGCATCCAGTTGAAAACACGCGAGGCCGCGCACGTCCTCGCGGACTGCGGCGCGCGCGTGCTGATCGTTTCGCGGGCCATGCACGAACTCGCCGCCTCGCTCGTGGCCGAAGGCGCCGCGCAGGACGTCGCTTGCTTCGTTGCGGGCGCGGGTGCGGGTGAAACCCTGCCCGGCTTCGCCTCGCTCGAAGCGGCGCTCGCCGGGATCGATGCGAGCGCGCCGCTGCCACCGTTACCGCCGCTGCCGCGCGGACGCGACTTCCTCTATTCGTCGGGCACGACCGGCCTGCCCAAAGGCATCCGCAAGCCGCTCGTGCCGTTCGAGCAGCGCGACGACGACGACACCGAAACTGCGGCATGGCGCAAGACGTTCGGCTTCGACGCCGACTCCGTCTACCTGAGCACCGCGCCGCTCTACCACGCCGCGCCGCTGCGCTACCTCATGCGCATGCTGCACACGGGCGGCCGCGCCATCGTGCTGCAGAAGTTCGACGCCGAGGCCGCGCTCGACGCCATCGCGCGCTACCGCGTCACGCACAGCCAGTGGGTGCCGACGATGTTCATCCGCCTCCTGAATCTGCCCGGGACCACGCGCGCGCTGTACGACGTGAGCAGCCTGCGCGTGGCGATCCACGCAGCGGCGCCGTGCCCGCCGCACATCAAGGAGCAGATGATCGCGTGGTTCGGCCCGGTGATCTACGAGTACTACGCGGGCTCGGAAAGCGTGGGCCTCACGGCGATCGACTCCGGCGAATGGCTCGCGCATCGCGGCTCGGTCGGGCGTTCGAAATACGGACAGATCCACATCGTCGACGATGAGGATCACGAACTGCCCGCGGGCGAGATTGGCCGCGTGTTTTTCGAAGGCGGTCCCGCTTTCGAGTACCACAACGATCCGGTGAAGACGCGCAGCGTCTACAACCGCTACGGCTGGGCGACCTACGGCGATATCGGCCACGTCGATGCGGAAGGCTATCTGTACCTGAGCGACCGGCGCGTGGACCTCATCATCAGCGGCGGCGTGAACGTGTATCCGCAGGAGATCGAGAACGTGCTCGCCGAGCATCCCGCCGTGGCCGATGCCGCCGTGATCGGCGTGCCGCACCCCGAGTTCGGCGAAGCCGTGAAAGCGGTCGTGCAGCCGCGCGAGCGCGACGCCGCGAGCCCGCTGCTCGCCGAGGAGCTGATCGCGTTCTGCCGCGAGCGCCTTTCGCATATCAAGGTGCCGCGCTCGGTCGAATTCGAGGAGGCGCTGCCGCGCCACGATAACGGCAAGCTGCTGCGGCGCCTTCTCAAGGAACGCTACCGCCAGCCCGCGGCTTGATACGGATAACGAAAGAGCACGAGACACTGGAGACATTCCCTATGCGCACTGTATTCCGTGACGATCACGAGATTTTCCGCGAACAGGCCCGGCGCTTCATCGAGCGCGAAATCGTGCCGTTCCATCATCAATGGGAACAAGAAGGCATCGTGCCGAAGTCGGTCTGGCGGCGAGCGGGCGAGGAAGGGCTGCTGTGCTGCACGATTCCCGAAGAGTACGGCGGTGGCGGCGGCGACTTCGGCCACGCGGCCATCATGATCGAGGAACTGGCGCGCGTGAATGCGAGCGGCATCGGCTTTCCGCTGCATTCGGATATCGTCGCGCCTTATATCTTCGCGTACGGCACCGAGGCGCAAAAGCGCGAGTGGCTGCCGAAGCTCGCGCGCGGCGAGCATATCGGCGCGATCGCCATGACCGAGCCGGGCACCGGCAGCGATCTCAAGTCGGTGCGCACCACCGCGCGCAACGACGGAGATCACTACGTCATCAACGGCCAGAAGACCTTCATCACGAACGGACAGAATGCGAGCCTCGTCGTGGTGGTCTGCAAGACCGCGCCCGAACTGGGCGGCAAGGGCGTTTCGCTGATCGTGGTCGAAGAGGGCACGTCTGGCTTCAGCAAGGGCCGCAAGCTCGACAAGATCGGCCTGCGCGCGCAAGACACGTCCGAGCTGTTCTTCGAGGACGTGCGCGTGCCCGTCGCGCAGCGGCTTGGCGAGGAGAACCAGGGCTTCTCGTACCTCATGCGCGAGCTGGCGCAGGAGCGGCTCGTGATCGCGGTGCGCGCTGCCGCGTCGATCGAGGGCATGCTCGAGCGCACGATCCGCTATACGCGCGATCGCAAGGTGTTCGGCCAGGCCATCTTCGACTTCCAGAACGCGCGCTTCAAGCTCGCGCATGCGCGCGCGAAAGCGGAGATGGTGCGCACCTATGTCGATGACTGCATCGCGCGGCACCTGCGCCGCGAGCTTTCGCCCGTGGACGCCGCCATGGCGAAGCTCAACGCGACCGAACTGCAGAACCAGCTGCTCGACGAATTCCTGCAACTGCACGGCGGTTACGGCTACATGTCCGAGTACGTGGTGGGCACCGCGTGGGTCGATGCGCGCGTGATGCGCATCTACGGCGGCACCGACGAGATCATGAAGGAAATCATCGCGCGCACGCTGTGAAGGCGCGTGAATCGGCACACCAGCAAGCAGGCAGGAAGGCACACATGATCAAACCTCTGGAAGGCGTTACCGTCGTGGAATTCGCGGGGCTGGGCCCCGCACCGTTCTGCGGCATGCTGCTCGCACAAATGGGCGCACGCGTGATCTGCATCGGCCGCGAAGGCGCCCCCGCGCCATCCGGACCGCTCGCGCGCGGGCGCGAATACGTCGCGCTCGACCTCAAGAGCCGCGACGACATGGCACGCGCACTCGATCTGATCGCGAGCGCCGATGCGTTGATCGAAGGCTTTCGCCCCGGCGTGATGGAGCGGCTCGGGCTCGGCCCGCAAGTGTGCCGCGCGCGGCGCGCCTCGCTCGTCTATGGACGCATGACGGGTTGGGGGCAGACGGGGCCGCTCGCGCACACGGCGGGCCACGACATCAACTACATCGCGATTTCCGGGGCGCTACATGCGGTGGGTCTCGCGGGCGGCGAGCCCGTGGTGCCGCTCAATCTGGTCGGCGACTTTGGCGGTGGCGGCATGCTGCTCGCGTTCGGCGTGGTGGCGGCCATCCTGCGCGCGCGTTCGACGGGCGAAGGCTGCGTGGTCGACGCCGCCATGACCGACGGCGCGGCCATGCTCATGAGCATGATGTACGGCTTCTACGCGGCGGGGCACTGGCAGGACGCGCGCGGCACGAATCTGCTCGATGGCGGCGCGCCCTTCTATCGCACCTATCGTTGCGCGGATAACCGTTACATCGCCGTGGGCTGCATCGAGCCGCAGTTCTACGCGGCGTTCATGAAAGGGATCGGCGCCGAAGACCTGCTCGAACTGCCGCAGCGCGACCGGGCGCACTGGCCGCGCGTGCAGGAACGCATCGCCCAGGCGATCGGCACGCGCACGCGCGACGAATGGACCGCCGTGTTCGAAGGCAGCGACGCGTGCGTCACGCCGGTGCTGAGTCTTGCGGAAGCGCCACTCGATGCGCACAACACGGCGCGCGGCGCGTTCGCACAGAGCGGCGGCGCGTGGCAGCCGCAATGCGCGCCGCGCTTCGTGGACTACGGCAACGAGGGCGTTTAACTGCGCACCGCGCCCACGGCTGCTTCGTCGTCGGCGAGCAGCGACAGCTGCCCGCTCGCCACGATTTGGCTCAGCGGCGCCGGGCGGCCGAGCAGATAGCCCTGCACTTCGTCGCAGCCTTCGTCGGCGAGCAGCGTGAGCTGCGCCTCGGTTTCGATGCCTTCGGCCAGCACCGGAATGCCGAGGCTCTTGCCGAGCGCGAGCACCGCGCGAATGATCGCGGTGGCCTGGCGGCTCGACTCGGCCTCGCTGATGAACGACTGGTCGAGCTTGATCTTGTCGAACGGGAACGAGCGCAGCGTGTCGAGCGACGAGTAGCCGGTGCCGAAGTCGTCCAGCGCGATATTCACGCCGATGGCCTTGATTCGCTGCAGCACGTCGAGCGAGCGCTCGCGATCCGCGAAAATGGTCGTCTCGGTGAGTTCCAGTTCCAGCCGCTCGGGCGCGAGGCCGGTCTCGACCAGCACTGTCTCGACGAGCTTCGGCAGGTCCGCATGCGAGAACTGCACCGGGGAAAGATTCACGGCCACCTTGTAAGGCGGCACCCACGAAACGGCACGTGTGCACGCCTCGCGCAGCACCCAGGCGCCAATGCCGAGAATGAGGCCATTCTCTTCGGCGAGCGGGATGAATTCGGCGGGCGAGATGAAGCCAAGCCGCGGATGCTCCCAGCGCAGCAGCGCTTCATAGCCGCAAATTTCGCCGCTCGCGATCGAGGTCTGCACCTGGTAGTGCACGCTCAGTTGCCCGCGCGAAAGCGCCTCGCGCAAGTCGTGCGTGAGCGAGCGGCGCGCCCGCGCGATCTCGTCCATCGCCGGCTCGTAGAAGCACACCGACTGCGCCAGGTCCGCCTTCGCGCGATACATGGCGAGGTCGGCGTTGTTGATGAGCACGGTCTTGGTGGTGGCATCGTCGGGGTAGATGGCGACGCCAAGGCTCGCGCCCGAGAGCACTTCGGCGTCGTCGTAGCGCACCGGCCGGTACAGCGCGGTTTCGAGGCGCGAGAGCAGATCGCCGAGTTCCTCGCGCGAGGCGAAGCGCGTGAGCGCCACGAACTCGTCGCCGCCCACGCGCGCCACGAACTCGCCTTCGCGTATCAGGCTCGAAAGGCGCCGCGCGAGAATGCGCAGCACTTCGTCGCCGGCATGATGGCCGTGCAGGTCGTTGATTTCCTTGAAGCGGTTCAGGTCGATGCCGATGAGCGCGAGCTTGCGCGTGTCCTGCGTACGCGCCAGTTCGGCGTCGATGCGTGCGTTGAAGCTCGCGCGGTTGGGCAGGCCGGTGAGCATGTCGCTCATCGCCATCGTGCGCAAATGCTCGACCGATTCGGCGCGCACGCTGTCGTCGAGCAGAAAGCTCACGCAGCCCGCGCCCGCGATCACGAGCGCCATGCACGCCACGGCGAGCGCGAGCGCATGTAGCGCGGCGGGATTCGAAAAGTGTCCGTCGATCGGCATCGGCACGACCTGGAACGCGGACATGCCGGTGAAGTGCAGCGCGGCGATGGCGAGGGCGAGCACGCCCGCCACGAGGCGCGCGGACGCGGCGGCGCTAGCCTGCGCGCTGGCCGCGTCCTCCTGCTGGCGCTGCGTGGCCACGCCGGCGAGATGCAGTGCGAGCGCGCTGATCGCGACGGCAAACACGAACGACAAGGCGATCCCGATGCGATTCCAGATCACGATGCCTTCCACGCGATACGCGAGCATGCCCGCGTAATGCATGAGCGCGACCGCCAGCCCGACGATCGCGCCGCCCAGCGCGGGCGCCGCGCGCGTGAGACGGTTCGCGGCCTGGCTCGTGGCGAGCAGGAATCCAGCGAAACTGCCCACGAGCGCGATGAGCAGCGACGTGATGGTCAGCACGGGGTCGAAGGCGATCGGTACGCCCGGCTCGAAGCCGAGCATGGCGACGAAGTGCGTGCACCAGATATCGGCGGCGGCCACGACGGCCGCGATGAACGACCAGCCCATGCGCTGCAGCGAACGCGCGGCGAACGCGCGCAGGACGAGCCGCGCGGTGACCCACGAGCCCGCGGCGCAGATCAGCAGCGCGACGAGGACGAGCCACAGGTTGTGCTTGTAGACGATGCAGCCCGCCACGCTCATCATGGGAAGATCTCCTTGTTCACCACTCGTTCACCCCGGACGTCGCACGACATTATCACGACAATGCGACGAGGCCGAGCACCTCTCGCAGCTTCGCGCTCGTCGCGTGCAGCGACGACGACGCGGCGGCCGCTTCGTTCACCAAAGCGGCGTTGCGGCGCGGGGTGTCGTCCATCTGCGCGACCATGGCGTTGACCTGCTCGATGCCCTGCGCCTGCTCGTGGCTCGACGCCGTGATCGCGCCCATGATGGCGGCCGCGCGCAGACGATGCGCGAGCACGACCTCGACGGCCGTTTGCGCGACCACGTAAGCGGCAGGCAGCAGCACGCGCGGCAGGTTCGCCTCGCGCGTGCAGTACACGGCGAAGTTGAGCGCCTGCAGCCGGTCGAACGCGAGGTGATGCACCGCGAAGAATCCCGCGGCGAGCACGATCGGGCGCCAGTCGCGATAGACGAGCAACAGGCCCAGCAGCACGAACACGCCGAAATGGAATTCGGTGACGCCATGCGCCGCCTGGATATGCAGCGCGACGAGCGCGGCATTGGCTAGCGTGAGCACGACGCGCGAAAGCGCGGTGCCGCGCGCGCAGAAAAACACGAAGCTGCCAGCGCCGAGGATCAGCGCAGCGCCTACGAGCGCGAGTTGCGGCTCGTAATAGATGAAGCCGATCAGTACCGCCGCGATAGCGGAGAGGACGAGCGTGGAATACATGACCGCGTCAGCGGCGCGCGCGACGTCGTCGAGCGCACGAATGGCCACACGCGGTTGCGAGCCGGACGGTCGAAACGACTGCGCGCGACCCGGCGAATCTGCCAGCATGAACGACACTTGGATCAGGAAAAAAAGTTGCAGGTAGGCGTTAATGCGGCGGCGGCTGGTGGACCTTGATGCGCCTGAAGGGTTTCGGCTGCAAAAAGAGCCGCCTAATGGCGTCGGCGCGACTCGTTGGCGGGCTCGACAGGAAAATCGGGACCCGCGCACGAGTTTACGGCAGCAAATCAATAAACTTCAGGAAACCCTTTACGGGACAAGTATTTGCAAACGTTTGCAGCGATTTGATCGCACTTCCTCTTTGTATTTGGCTCGAGCCCCAGTTATTTGAGCGTGTGAAACGTGTATTGACGACGTGCAAGATCCGGAAGGCGCGTCCGTCTTCGCCAAGTGATTTGATGATCGCCCGCTGACCGCGCGCTTCAGCCACTACCCGCACCACACGCTCTTCGTAACGCATCAACACACCGATCTTCGGGCAGGCCGCCTTCCGCCGACTGCATCCTGTACGACTCGTAACTTCACGCCGGACTTGCGGACAGCATTCACAGGGGCCGGCGGATTGCCGGGCCGCGCGTCGCGGAAACTGCCGTGCTGCACTGCCCGGACCGGACTCGTTCCGCCGCAGGAATTCGAGTTCCTGCGCCTGTGCAGCGTGGCTCGCCCGCATTGCATCAAATCGCCCGTCCAGCATAACCGTCTGATGGCAGCGAAAGTCCCCCGGTTGTGTCTGCGGGGACGGGATCTCGGCCTGCGCGCGCTAGATCTCGAGGAGCGCGCGTTTCTCTGCAGCCTGGTACGACCATACCCATTGCCTGCTCCCGGTCGCCAGCGACTCGTCCGTGTCGACCATGCCCGGTTGCATCAACTGGACCTTCAACCCCAAGTCTGGTGGCAACGAACGTACCGCTTCCGCGACCGCGTCGGTCACCTCGCTGAACGCCCGTGCGAGGAGATACCGTCGGTGCTCGTCGTCCTTCCTGAACCGGATCCTATCCTTGTTTCTGTCAGGCGACTCGAACCAACGCGCGTTGACCGGGGCCGTGTCGGGCTTCAGAGCCGTCCGCGCTTCAAGCTTGACTTACCCGTCCAGCAATATTCCAATCGCGTCTTCGCTCGCCTCACTGGCAAACCTCGCGTGGTCGCAGCAAGAACGCCGAGCGGACGACTGGCCTGCGCAAACACATCGGTTACTTATTTTTCACGGGCGTTGTTTCACACGATGGCGTCCAGCCGGCGGCCCTCGTAAAAGCTGTAGCGCCGCAAGAGCACGAATGCGGCGACGACGCCGAACGGATAAACCGTCACGCAGGTCCAGAACCAGAACGTCTGGGTCGGTTCGCCCTTTGGCCAGACAAACAGCACGACGAAAGCGCCGACGATCAGGAAAGAGACAATTGTCCAGCGCAGGCGCGATGGTGGGGTGTCGGGCACTGGCTCCTCAGGTGGCAGGCTTGCGAAGTCAACTGGCATTGGCACTTCCTCAGAAACCGTTCGGGCGCGGACGAAGCGTGCGGGACACAATATCCCACACGGCGACGGCTTCGCTCTCGCTCATGGACGCAGCCTTGATGCGATCCTGCATAAAGGCATTGGGCGAACCCGTATTAAAATCCATCGTCAGCAACGGCGACTGCGCACTGCTCGTCATCGAGTTCGCCTCAAGGGTAAACATGCTCCCTGGCACCTCCAGATCTGTCTCCCCAACGATGAGCCATTCTTCAGCATCAATTCCTTGCAACTTGACGGCACCTTTCCGTATGGCTCGCCCCTCCTTCATGGACCTCAGGCCGGCATTGATCTGATCACCGCGCTGCAGGAGCGTGTTGGGTTCACGAATGCTCGAATTGCTCTCGAGTCCAAGACTCACGTCCCGGTTGTTGGGAAACACAAACTGTGCCCCGACATCTTCCTTGTCTGTTGCTTTTCCAGGAAGAAAGGCACCAAGAAAACAAAGTCCAGGTTCCGTGGGTATTTCATCCTCGCTGCGCCAGCGGAGTCTTTTGACAAGGTCGAATATGAGAGCGGTTTTCACCGGAACATCGTTTTTTACGTCCAACGCCTGGATATAAGGCTTATTTGTCTGATCGGGGTGGAGGTAGTCACTGCCCTCGATTCCAAGTTTGAATCGATACCCATGATCCCACTTGTATGCTTCGAAAACGCGATTCGCCGGTCCATCACTCAAGTTCCCTCGATAGACAAAATAGTGTGTATCCGGACCATCGATCGCGTCATCGGCATAGAGAAACGGATACGGGTCAATGCTCTTCGTTCCCCGGAGTTCCGTCTTCCGGCTCGCGATCCCCTGCAGATACGCTTCATGCGTCATTGCTTCCGAATCGATCATCACGCCTTGCACCGTCGCATCGCCCGACACCAGCACATCGGCCGGCATGTCAATCAGATACCGCCCCACGCAATACGGTTTCAGGTTCTGGGTCAGTTCACTCATGTGATGTTTCTCCTGCTCGGTCAAGGGGGCCAGCTGGCGTCCGCACGCGGAAACGACCAGCAATGGAAGCAATAAAAGCCATTTGTTTGTTCGGAGGGTCATCACTTGTATTCCAGTACGGTACCCTTGACGTTGGAGACAATCCTGGTGACGGCCCATAGTGCGAAGTACTGCTGTGGACGGTTCTTGTACGCACCCTCGTGGTCAACCCCCGGGTAGGCCACACAGGCCTGCACACCGGATTGCCCCGCAGGCGCGCGACCGGACCGGATCGGTACCGTTCCATCGCCGTTTTCAGCGGGGGGCATCAGGTTATATTGCATATTGACGGGATTGCCTCCACTGCGCTGGAGAAGCGACTGGCTGCCAGTCCCGCTGTCCTGTAGTCCCTGTCCATTTTCGAGGTGGTCGACTTTTGCATATGAATCGGTCCACTTCAGTACCGGATTCAGCTTGCTCTCCCAGACCACATCACCCCATGTCTTATGCTTCTCATCGTTGCCATAGAACGCATAGGTGGCGCGATGAAACTTCCCGCGCATCGCTTCATGGAATGGCCGTACCTTTTTGTTTATTAAGGAAACGTATGCGGCCCAATCCGCATCGATGTTTTTCTTCGCCGGATCCATCGGATTGATCAGCTTGTCATTGATGAGACTCCACCACTGCCCACGTTGCAGGTATACCTCCGCGTAGGGATCGGTCACTGGCAGTGAGGTCTGTTCCTTGCCGTTCCGCAGTTTGAGCCACCCCATCCCATACTCCACGGCCGGAAGCAGTTGCAGCGGTCCCGGAGACTGCGCAAAAACCGGTGTCATCGTGGAATTGTCCGGCCCGAGGACTGGGCCAGCAGACCCCTCGCTGCCGGTCGTGACACGCTTGTAGGCTGTTGCTGACCCCGTTGTTGGCATCACACCGTGGACGATCCCGAGTACCTTGTCACGATGCCCATCGACTTCCGAGTAATACCGCGCCACTAGCCCACCCATGGAATGGGTGACAATAATGACTTTCTCGCAGAGCTTGTTCTGCTTTTTGTAGTAGTCGGTAAATTCCTTGATCTTGGCCGCAAGATGTTTTGCCGAGTCCGAGTTGGATTGCAGCCAGTTGTATCCGACTGCGTGAACCGGCATGGAATACTTGTATGACAGCGCAACTTCATCGTGTGACAGCACACTCACGCCCGGTGCCTCGGCCACGAGTTCTTTCATGAGGCCCGCCCGGAAACCTGCCTTGCACTCATTCGCATCATTCAGTGCATTTTCCAGGAAGGGAAGGAACGTTCCATAACTCATCTTCGCCACCGTCCCCCAGCCTCGCCGGCGCAATTCCGCCACACTCTGCGCGGTCCCGGACGCAATATCACCACCTTCGTAGACATCTGTAGTCTTCGGATCGACCTTTTGCTTCCGGGTCTCCGGGCCGCGCCATAACCATGCCTTCGCGGCACCCGCGCCACCGTTGACCAGCCAGACGGGACTTCCCTTGTTTATTCCTTTAATCGCTATGAGGTTACTTCCCATGACCCCCGGAACGAAGATCACGGGAATAACCCGATTGGGGACCATGTAGCACACAGCAGTGCTGTCGTCAGGCTTTGACATGACGGAGGTGTAGTGGGCAGATCCGTCGTCCGCTATGGTCGCCGGGACGATACGTTCAGTTGTGGCCATGTCCAGGATTTCCCTTTTTGAAGCAAATATGCGCTTGCCGAGTTATGTATTCGGTCGGGATCATGCTGATTAATCTTCAATCCGATGGCGTACGCTTTCAGCAGCCAATCCGCGCTGCAGCCCAGTCTTGCCCGATGCATCTGTCCTGCCCTGGATAACGCTGCCGTCGTCGCGAATAATCGAGAACTTCTGGTTGTAGACCGTTCATCGCTGAAGGGCCACTTCAAGGTGTACTCGTCGTCGAAAGGCGCATGCTTCCCCGGTTTCCGCGAGTGAACTGTGCCCCTGGCGGCTGAAGGCCGTCGATTTGGTAGTCTGGTTACCTTTCGTTCCATCCTCGATACCAGTCGATGAAATTTGGACGCACGATCCACCGCATTTTAGAAGGAGCTCTTCCTTTGCCTCGATAGTGACACGTCCATTGGTACTCCTGATTTGCATGTTCTTGTCGGAAATCAAGGCCATGTCGTCGCTCTGTGACTGGAATCACGGAATCGGCAGTGCGCGTCTCCTCACCGACGTGTGCTGCAGCGCTGATACAAGTCTTCCTTCATCGGACGACTTTCGCGAACAGTTGGGAACCAGCTTCGTTGCCTGGCGCGAGCAGGCGTGCCTGATCGAGGCCGTTGCCCGGCTGAACCGGGGCGAGTCGGTCACGCGCGTCGCGTATGAACTGGACTACGGCAGCCCCACGGCGTTTTCGACGATGTTCAAGCGCGTCATGGGCGTGTCACCGCAGCGATACCTCAGCGGCGAACCGTAAGGCCGCGCTGGGTCGCTGCGTCGCTGGAGAAACTACCAATAGCACGATCGTACTATTTTAGGTACGCTAGGCGCCTTCTCCTCTCAAGATGCGAGACCGTTCCGCCATGTCGCTGATCCTTTCCCGCCGCGATCTGAACTTCCTGCTCTACGAATGGCTCGATGTCGAAAGCCTCACGCGCATTCCGCGCTACGCCGACCACACGCGCGAGACCTTCGACGCCGCGCTCGACACCTGCGAGAAGATCGCCACCGACCTCTTCGCGCCGCACAACAAGAAGAACGATCAGCACGAGCCGCACTTCGACGGCGAAACGGTCACGATCATCCCCGAGGTGAAGACGGCGTTGCAGGCGTTCAGCGACGCAGGCCTGATGGCCGCGGGCCAGGACTACGAATACGGCGGCATGCAGTTGCCGCTCGTCGTCGAGAAGGCGGGCTTCGCGTGGTTCAAGGGGGCGAACGTCGGCACGAGCGCCTATCCGTTCCTCACCATCGGCAACGCGAACCTGCTGCTCGCGCATGGCAGCGCAAAGCAGATCGACACCTTCGTGCGCCCCGAACTGGAAGGCCGCTACTTCGGCACGATGTGCCTTTCCGAGCCGCAAGCGGGTTCGTCGCTTTCGGATGTCGCCACGCGCGCCGACTTCGAATGCGACTCCGCGCTCGGCGCGCAATATCGTCTGCGTGGCAACAAGATGTGGATCTCGGGCGGCGAGCACGAGCTGGCCGAGAACATCGTGCACCTCGTGCTCGCCAAGATCCCCGGTCCCGACGGCAAGCTCATTGCGGGGGTCAAAGGCATCTCGCTGTTCGTCGTGCCGAAGTACCTCGTGAACGAGGACGGCTCGCGCGACGAACGCAACGACGTCGTGCTAGCGGGCCTCAATCACAAGATGGGCTATCGCGGCACGACAAACTGCCTGCTGAATTTCGGCGAGGGCACGCGGCACACGCCGGGCGGCCGGGCGGGCGCGATCGGCTATCTCGTGGGCGAGCCGCATCAGGGGCTCGCATACATGTTCCACATGATGAACGAGGCGCGCATTGGCGTCGGGCTCGGCGCGACGATGCTCGGCTACACCGGCTATCTGCATGCGCTCGATTACGCGCGCAACCGTCCGCAAGGGCGTCCCGTGGGCGCGGCGGGCAAAGATCCGGCTTCGCCGCAGGTGAGGCTCGTGGAGCACGCCGACGTGCGCCGCATGCTGCTCGCGCAAAAGAGCTATGTCGAAGGCGCGCTCGCGCTCAACCTCTGGTGCGCCAAACTCGTGGACGAAGCGGGTGCCGCCAGCGGCGCGGAACGCGAGCCGCTCTCGCTGCTGCTGGACCTGCTCACGCCCATCGCGAAGAGCTGGCCTTCGCAATGGTGTCTCGCAGCCAACGATCTCGCCATCCAGGTGCACGGCGGCTATGGCTACACGCGCGAGTACAACGTCGAACAGTTCTATCGCGACAACCGTCTCAATCCGATCCACGAAGGCACGCACGGCATTCAGGGGCTCGACCTGCTCGGCCGCAAGGTGGTCATCAAGGACGGCGCGGCGCTCAAGATCTTCGTGGCGTGCGTGCAGGCCACGCTCGAACGCGCACACGCTTCGGGCGCGGCAGACGAGGCCACCCACGCGAACGCGCTCGCAGCCGCACTCGAGCGGCTCACGCAAGTCACGGGGCAGTTGTGGGCAGCAGGCGACCCGGCGGTGACACTCGCCAATGCTTCGGTGTACCTGGAAGCGTTCGGCCACGTGGTGCTGGCCTGGGTGTGGCTCGAACAGGCGCTCGTGGCACGCGCGGCACTCGCCGCGTCCAATGGAACGCACGGCGAGGAAGCGGACTTCTATCGCGGCAAGCTCGCGGCCGCCGCCTACTTCTTCGCCTGGGAGTTGCCGAAAACCGGCGCGCAGTTCGATCTGCTCGCCTCGCTCGATCGCACCACGCTCGACATGCAGGACGCGTGGTTCTAAAGCCGCAATCACAGAGCGAAAGTAAAACGCCCCAAAAGACCGGACTCGCGTCGGCCTTTTGGGGCGCTGCCCGATACCTCGCCCGAGGCATCGGATCACATCACATGCGTTGGACCGTCAGTTCGCCGCCTGCTGCTCGAAGCGCCTGAGCAGATCGTTGCCGCGCGAGTTGGCCGAATCGAGCGCCTGCTGCGGCGTCTTCGCGCCCGTCCAGACCTGTTCGAGTTCCTCGTCCACGATCGTGCGGATCTGCGGCATGTTGCCAAGGCGCAGGCCCTTGGTCCACGGCAGCGGCGGCTTGTTGAGCATCTGTTTCGTGGCCGTGTCGGCGCCCGGATGCGACGCGTAGAAGCCCTGTTGCTGCGTGAGTTCGTACGCGGCCTTCGTCACCGGCAGATAGCCCGTGTCCTGATGCCACTTCGCGGCCACGGCCGGCGAGCTCAGGTACGCGAGGAACTTCGCCACGCCCTTGTAGACCTCGGGGTTCTTGCCGCCCAGCACCCACAGGCTCGCCCCGCCGATGATGGCGTTCTGCGGCGCGCCCTTCACGCTCGGGTCGTACGGCATCATGCCGGTGCCGAACTTGAACTTCGCATACTGCTGTACGTTCGCCAGCGCGCCCGACGAGCCCATCATGATGCCGCAGTCGCCGCTATAGAACTTCGCGGTGGCTTCATCCTTGCGGCCCACATAGGTGAAGGTGCCCTGCTTCGCCATGTTCTGCAGGAAGGCGATGTGCGCGACCTGCAGCGGCTTGTTGATTTCGAGTTGCGCATCGAGGCCGTCGAAGCCATTGTTGCGCGTCGCGATCGGTGCGCCTTGCCACGCGCTGTAGTTCTCGATCTGGATCCAGCCCTGCCAGCCGGTGGTGAAGCCGCAGCTCATGCCCGAGGCCTTGAGCTTCGCGGCCGCTTCGGCGACTTCGGGCCAGGTTTTCGGCGGCGCGTCGGGCAGGCCGGCCTTCTTGAAGGCGTCGCGATTGTAGTAAAGCACGGGGGTCGAGCTGTTGAACGGCATCGACACCAGATGGCCCGTCTTCGCGTCGCTGTAGTAGCTCGCGATGGTCGGCACGAAGGCCTTTTCGTCGAGCGGTACGCCGGCGGTCTTCATCACGTCGTACACGGGCAGCACGGCCTTCTTCGCGTTCATCATCGTGGCGGTGCCGACTTCGTACACCTGCAGGATGGCGGGCGCATCGCCGCTGCGATAGGCCGCGATGCCGGCGGCGAGCGTCTGGTCGTAGGTGCCCTTGAAGACGGGCACGATCTTGTATTCGCTCTGCGACGCGTTGAATTGCTCCGCGATCGCGTTCACGCGCTCGCCAAGCTGGGACTCCATGGCATGCCAGAACTGGATTTCCGTGGCAGCATGCGCGGCTTGCGCGCCGCCTGCCAGCACCACGGCGGCGATCAGCGCGCGCAAGCGGCCGCGCGAACCCGCGCGTTGTATCTCGTGCTTTTTCATCTGGGTCTTCTTCCTGTTATTGATCGTTGTCCCTGCACATGCGCGCGTTGAGGCGCGGCGCGGGACTTTGGTTCAGGACTTCGATTTTCGACTTCGATACATCGGGCCGTCCGCCGGCGGTCGCTCGCACGCGCGCACGGCACCCTCGGCCCAAGGCAGCGCAAGGGTAGCACAGCGATTGGGACGCCCGTGTGATGGCTCGTGCCGCGGCGTATCAATGGTCCACGGCATCGTGGCAACAGACGCAGAGCTTGTTGCCTTCGGGGTCGCGAAAGTACGCGCCGTAGTAGTTCGGGTGATAGTGCGGGCGCAGGCCGGGCGCGCCTTCGTCGGTGCCGCCGTGCGCGAGCGCGGCGGCGTAGGCGGCGTCGACTGCCGCGCGCGAAGGCGCGAGCAGCGCGACCATCTGGCCGTTTCCGGGTTGCGCGGCGTTGCCGTCCCACGGCCGGCCGACGAGGAAGAGCGGCCGCGGCACGCCCGGCTCCATCCAGCCCGCCCACGGGTAGTCGGGCTCGCGGAATTTCAGCACGAAGCCGAGCGCCTGCATGAGCGGGGAATAGAACGTGAATGCCTGCCCGAAATCGTTCACGCCGATGTACACGTGAGAAATCATCGCCATCGTCTTTGTCTCCTCGTTTGCAGCGGCGCGCGGGGGCGGTGTCAGCCGCGCCGTTGCGCCATGAACAGCACGGAAGCGGGCTTGCCGCTGCGCGGGTCGAGCGGCTCGCGCAGCGCGCGCAAGTCGAGGCCGCTCATGTCGAGCAAGGCGATCCAGCTTTCGAGCGTACGAAAGTACCACGGCGGCGCATCGCGAAACGCACTGCTGAATCCGGCCCACGATCCGGCGCGCCAGCCGTCGACATAGGGTTCGTCGCCGCATGCCACGAGTGGATGCAGCGTCTGCACGATGAGCGTGCCTTGCGGCGCCAGCAACGTGGGCACCGCGCGCAGCAGAGCATCGACACTGGTCGAGCCGATGAGCGAGAAGTTGCACACCACCGCATCGGCGCGGCAGGGTAGTGCGCCCTGCGCGACCTGCTCGTAGGTTAGCAGGCGGCAGTCCGTGAGCCCCGCCGCGCGCGCAGACTCCACGAGTTCGGGCACCGCGTCGACGCCCGTGACGGCGACGCCGCGGCGCGCGAGCGCCAGCGCGAGCCAGCCTTCGCCGCAGCCGAGATCGATCACGCTGCGCGGCGCGCACGCGAGCACGGCGTCGAGCACCGCTGCGTCCGTCACGAGCCGGCGGCTCGCGATCTCGCCACCGCGCACGGCCGCGATCCAAGGCGTCGCGTTGCGCTGCCATGATGCGAGGACTTCGGCGTCGGTGCGGATATCGCGACTCATGGGTCTCCTTGTCAACGCAGATCGTGGTTGTGCCACCGAAACGCGTATTATGCGCGCCGCCGGAGACCCGGAACGGCGCGCCAACTCGACGGCAGGAGGACCGGTGTCGCGAATTACGAACTGAAGAACGGCACGCAGAAGCCGGCCGGCCCGACGCAATCCCCGGGACCGTTGGGCTGCGGATGCAGGTTCGCGCATCCTGAGAAGGCAGCGGCGACCGTAGCGCACAGAGCAGCGCGCAACACATAAGAAAGCATGCGTGATTTCATGAATGAGATGGTGTGAGCCGACGTTGACTTGCCGCGATGCGCGGCTCGGGCGGGACGTTCCAGATGATGTCCGGCAACATGTCGCCGAACCTCTGGGGCCTGCGCGGCACCGAGGACCTCGGCAACGGCCTCTCGGCGATCTTCAAGCTCGAAAGCGGTTTCAACGTCGACAACGGCAAGCAGGGCCAGGGCGGCCGCCTGTTCGGCCGCACGGCCATGGTCGGCCTCAATTCGAGCACTGCGGGCAGCGTCACGCTCGGCCGCCAGTACGACCCGCTCATCGACCTGCTGCAGCCGCTCACCAACGACGGCGCATTCGGCTCCGCGTTCGCCACGCCCGGCGACATGGACAACTACGACAACAGCTACCGCACCAGCAACTCGATCAAGTATGCGAGCCCCAACTTCGGTGGCCTGCAGATGAGCGCGATGTACGCGTTCGGCGGCCAGCCGGGCAGCACCGGCGCGGGGCAGACGTGGGCCGTGGCGGCCGCATACAACCATGGTCCGTTCGGCTTCGGCGCGGGCTATTTCAAGGCCAACAGCAACGGCGGCACGGCCGCGACGTTCGACGGCCTGAATCCGAACAACGACGTCAACGTGGATTCCGCCGCCATTACGGGCGGCTTCGTCTCCGCGAATTCGCTGCAGATCATTCGCGCGGCCGGCGACTATACGTATGGGCCGGTGACGGCGGGCCTCGCGTACAGCAATGTCGAGTACGCGAACTACCAGAGCGCGTACGGCGCGAACAGCAACACGAAGTTCAACACGGGCCAGGCGTTCATCAACTATCAGGTCACGCCGGTCGCGCTCGTGGGCTTCGGCTACAACTACACCAAGGGGCACGGCAACGGCGTGGACGCGAGCTACAACCAGTTCAGCCTGGGCGGCGACTACTTCCTCTCGGAGCGCACCGATATCTACGCGCTCGCGGGCTACCAGAAGGCTTCGGGCAAGACGATCGACGCCGATACGGGCGAGTTCGTCAACGCGGTCGCCTCGTTCGGCGACTTCGGCAACGATGCAAGCAACGACGAGCAGGCGATGGTCATGGTCGGGCTGCGTCACAAGTTCTGATTCGCGTTGTGCGAGGCGCGCGCGGCGGGCACGCTGGAAATCGCTCGCCGCCATGAACTTCGGCTATAATCGCCCCCTGTCTTAGGGGAGTAGTCTGCAACGCCGGCTTTGGCGTTGCGCCGCCGTCAACATAATTGGTGCCCCTGCACCATGGCGCCGGCAGCCGTATTGCGGATCATTGCAGCGAATCGCTGCAATAGCGCGGCCTGACGAGACCTATGACGTTTTCCCTTTCACCCGGGCCGGGCGAAGGGATACGTCATGGTTTCGGTGCCCGGCTCGCACATCACGGCAATAACAATGACTCGTCTCGCCCCCCATCACCCCCTCATTTACGCCACGGGGCGTTCGTCATGATCTTGACGTTCGCCTTGCTCGTTGCCGCGGCCGGCATCATCTACCTGTCCTGCGAGACCTTCGTCAATAGCGTCGAGTGGCTCGGCCACAAGCTCAAGGTCACGCAAACCGCCACCGGCACGATCCTCGCCGCATTCGGCACCGCGCTGCCCGAGAGCGTGGTCACGCTCGTTGCCGTCGCTTTCGGCGGCGATCCCGCGCACAAGGAAATTGGCGTAGGCGCCGCGATTGGCGGGCCGCTCGCGCTCAGCACGATCGCCTATGCCGTGGTGGGCTTCGCGTTGCTTGCGACGGCGAAGCGCGTGGGCCGCGAGCGCGCGGCTACCGTCGACGTCAATACGCGCCGTCTGCGCCGCGACCAGCTCTGGTTCCTCGCGATCTTCGTCGCGAAGATCGCGCTCGGGCTCGTGGTGTTCAGCTTCAAGCCGATACTGGGGATCGCGTTTCTCTCGGCCTACGCGTTCTACTGCTGGAAGGAGCTTTCCGCTGAAGATAGCGGCGAGGTGGAAGCCGATCTCGAGCCGCTGAAGCTGCGCCCGCACGACGACAATCCGGCCATGGTGTGGATTCTGCTGCAGACGCTGGGCGCGCTCGCGGTGATCTTCGCGGCCTCGCATCTGTTCGTGCAGCAGATCGGCGCCGTGGGACCGTGGCTTGGCCTGAGCCCGCAGTTGACCGCCGTGTTGTTCAGCCCGATCGCCACCGAGCTGCCCGAGATCATGAACGCGATCATCTGGGTGCGCCAGGGCAAGGAGCGGCTGGCACTGGCGAACATCAGCGGCGCGATGATGATTCAGGCCACTATTCCCACGGCGTTCGGCCTCTTCTTCACGCCATGGCATCTCGGCACGCCTTCGATTCTCGCGGCCGTGACGACGATGGTCGCCATCCTGTTCCTGCAGTGGGCGTTTCGTGCGCCGAAGGTACGCAGCCGTCAGCTCACGCATGTCGGCTGGCTCTATGCGGTGTTCGCGGCGTTGCTGTTCGTGGTGTGACGCGGCCGGGCGCCAGGCTCAGGCTGCCGCGGCGGCCTGGGCGGTGCCCGCGTGGTGATGGAGCCAGCGGATCATGTCCGAATGCCTGACCACGCCGACCAGCCGCCGCGCATCGTCCATCACCGGAATGTCGTGGTAGGCGTGCTCGATGAAGATCGGTACCAGATGCGCGAGCGGCGTGGCCCGATGGACCGCGTGCACGCCGGCCGCCATCACGGCTTCCACCGTTTCTTCCACGCGCGCCGACTCGCGCAGCACCGCGCGGCGCAGCGAGTTCCAGATACGCTTGAGGCCAGCCGCCGGTGCGAGGTCGCCGAGCGCGTGATGCGTGACGACGCCGACCACGCGATCCATCGCATCGACCACGGGCAGCGTCGAAGCACCGTGGCGGCGGAACATCTCGTGCGCCGCCCGCGCGCCCATGGTCGCTGGCACGGCGGGACAGCCAATCGACATGATTTCCTCACAAGTTAGTTGTTCGAACGACTTTTGCGGAAAATCCAGCGGCTCGAGCAGATGTTGCGAGAGCGCGGCGAGCGGCGCGGCAGCGGCTTCCGGCGTGGGACGAAACGCTGCGCGCGGATAGCGGTGCCCGGTCAGCGCGTGGAAGGCGAGCGCCGCACTGAGCAACGCAAAGGACTGGAACACGATCGGCGCGAGCACGAAGTGAAAGCCGAGCGCATGAACAGCGGGGCCGCCGAGCACGGCGGTCAGCGCGACCGCGCCTGAAGGCGGATGCACGCAGCGGCACAGGAACATCGCGCAGATGGCAAGCGCCACCGCCACGGAAGCCGCGGCGACCGGCGACGCGATCCATTGCGCGCACGCCACGCCCACCAGCGCGGAGACGAAGTTGCCGCCGAGAATCGACCACGGTTGCGCAAGCGGGCTGTCCGACGCGCCGAACAGCAGCACCGCGGACGCGCCCATGGGCGCCACGAGCAGCGGGATGTCGCCCGCCGCGCCGAACATCACATGGGTTGCGAGTCCCGTGAACGCGATGCCGATCAACGCTCCGGCACAGCGCCGCCCCCGCTCGCGCCATTGCGGCGCGGCCGGGTTGGGCACGAAACTCGTCAACCATTCGATGAGCGCGATGCGGGACATAGCTGGGGCGGGCTGGTCGGTATGTCGGCCAGATTACCGACGCGCGCCGAATATCAACAATTGATATTTCTGTGCGTACATATAATTCATCCTGTATGCATGTTTGGATTCGCGGCGCGTGTTTTTTCTCGGCAATTCGGAATCGTTTGGTCTAGAATAACGACATGAAACCCGATACCCGTTCTGGCCCCGGCCGTCCACGCGAATTCGACGAGCAGGAAGCCGTGCAGAACGCGCTAGAGGTATTTCGCGCGCGCGGCTATGCGGCAACGTCGCTGCCCGACCTGATCGAAGGGACGCAACTCTCGCGCGGCAGCCTCTACAAGGCGTTCGGCGACAAGCACCAGCTCTTTCTCGCGGCGCTCGACTTCTACACCGAGCGCGGTATCGCTCGGCTCACGCGCAACCTGCGGCACGCCTCGGCGCGCACCGCGCTGCGCGAGGCGCTGCGTCATTACGTGCGTCTTTCCGCCGGCCTCGAAGGGCTTGCTGGCTGCCCGGTGACAGCCGCCGCCACCGAGTGTCTGCCCTTCGACGCCGAGGTGAAAGCCCGCGTCACGGACATGTTCACGCGCATGCAGGCGCTGCTCGCCGGCGCGATCCGGCGTGGCCAGGCCGCGGGCGAACTGGCCGCCGACCAGAATGCCGACGATCTCGCGCGCTTTCTGCTCTGCACGATCGAAGGCATGCGCGTGCTGGGCAAGACCGACGCCGGCGAGAATGCGATGGATGCAATCGCTGAAATCGCGCTCGGCGCCATCCGCTAGTTTTTTTTGCTTAATTAGGAACTGAATGATTCCATATGGAGGCCGCATGACGAACCTTTCGACTGTGGAAATGCCGCCCACGCGAGCGGGCGCGCGCACCTGGTGGGCGTTGACGGTGCTGCTGATGGGCACGCTGTTGCCGCCGCTCGACTTCTTCATCGTCAACGTCGCGCTGCCGTCGATGCAGGCCGACCTGCATGCCAGCGCCGACATCGCGCAGCTGGTGATTTCGGCCTATGCGGCGACCTACGCAATCTTTCTCATTACGGGCGGCCGGCTCGGCGACCTGTACGGACGGCGACGCATCTTCCTCGTAGGGATCCTCGCGTTCGCAGCGGCTTCGGCCGTGTGCGGGTTCGCCAGCTCGCCCGCTGCGCTGGTGACAGGACGCATCCTTCAGGGCGCCGCCGCGGCCGTCATGGCGCCTCAGGCGCTGGCGTCGATCCATGCGCTCTTTCCGGCGCACCAGAAGGGGCTTGCGCTCAGTCTCTTTGGTGCCGCCTATGGGATCGCAGCGGTCGCCGGCCAGGCGCTCGGCGGCGTGCTCGTTTCGGCCAACGTGTTCGGGCTCGGCTGGCGCAGCATCTTTCTCATCAACCTGCCTGTCGTGATGGCGGCCGCGCCCGCGGCGTACTGGCTCGTGCGTGAAAGCCGCTCGGACCACCCCGCGAAGCTCGATCCCGGCGGCATGGTCCTGCTCGCCATGGCGCTGGCTGCGCTCGTCGTGCCGCTGATCGAAGGCCGCGAGCGCGGCTGGCCGGTCTGGACGTGGGCGTTGCTGATTGGCGCCGCGCCCCTGTTCGCGATCTTCTGGCGCTACGAGGCGCGCGTCGCGTCCGCCGGGCGCGATGCGCTCGTGCCGCCCGTCATCTTCGCCGCGCCTGGTCTCGTGCGCGGGCTCGTTGCCACGCTCTTCTTCTATTCGCTCGCACCGTTCTTCATGATGTTCGCGATTTACGTACAGCGTGCGCTCGGGCTCGCACCGCTCGAAGTCGGCTTGCGTATTCTGCCACTGGGCGTCGGCTTTCTGGTCGGGCCGCTGCTCAATCCGCTGATCGCGCGACTTTTCGGGCATCGTTCGGCGGCTGCCGGCATGGCGATCGAGGGCTGCGGATTATTTTGGACTGCCATGCTTGTTCACGACGAACATCTGCACGCGCTGAACGCATCGCTCTTTCTGATCGGTTTCGGCCAGGGCGTGGCGCTGCCCGCGCTCGTCAGGCGCAATGTCGAATGTGTCGATCGACGCTGGTCCGGTCTTGCCGCCGGGCTCGTCAGCTCGTTCTTGCAGGTGAGTGCCGCGCTCGCCGTGGCGCTGCTCGGCGGCCTGTTTTTTGCGCTTGCCGGGCCGGATGCGAGCAGCGCGCAGGTGGCTCGCGCGTTCGCGACGACCGTTGCGATCATCGGCATGCTGCTTTTCGTTGCAGCGTTTCTCGCCGGCGGCCGCAATAATCCCGTGCCGCAATTGCGCAAACAACACGTATGAAATACGTGCTTCGATTGCGCCTGCGTGAAGCGATGGCCATGCATCGGGACGCGTGACTAACACGGCCTGTGCGCCATGCCGCTGTGACGGGAAAGCGGATCGTCGCTTTCTAAATTTGTTTTCATCTGGAGTGCGCCGCAACTTAAAGCATGCGTTCCGATTGGGCACCGATAATGCCTTCCAGTTTCAGCACTGCGAGGAACGCAACATGCAAAAGCCGATGTCGATCGAACTCGTCAACGAATACGGCCAACACGCGGTGTGCGTGAAGGTCAGCGGTCAAACCGCCCTGCTCGATGCGCCCGATGTGGATGGCCTGATCGAAGAACTCAGCAAGCTGCGCGCGCTCATGCAGCCAGCCGTACCCGAGCAACCTTTGCGCTCGCATCAGTATGTGCTCGAGATCGATCCGAGCTGGTACACGGAACGCAATCCGCTCTTCGACGGCACCGTGGTGTTTCTACGCCATACCGGCCTTGGCTGGGCGGGTTTCGCCATTCCTACCGAAAGCGTGCATCGGCTCAAGGCCGCACTCTCGGCCCACGAAGCCGCCGCGCAGCACGAAGCGCATGCCTATGCGCAAGCGCTGCCCAATTAGGCGCGCTGCCGGCCCACTCATTCTTCCCGTCTGACCACGCACGTAGAGTGGATGAAACGTCGCCGCCATGCGCCGCGTCGATGCCCACGCTCGCCCTCTTGGCGGCGCGTCAGCGCAGGACTATCGCCCATGAACCAGCTCCAAGCCATGCGCGTCTTTACGCGCGTCGTCGATCTGAGCAGCTTCAACCTTGCCGGCAAGCAGCTCGGCATGTCGGCCGCGGCCGTCACGCGCAGCGTCGGCATGCTCGAAGCGCACCTGAACATGCGCCTCCTGAACCGCTCCACGCGCAGCCTTTCGCTCACCGAAGCCGGACGCCTCTATCTCGATGGCTGTCGCGCCGTGATCGAGAAGCTCGATGAAGTCGAATCGGAACTCGTGCGCGCCACGCGCGACCCTAGCGGCGTACTGCGCATCGCCGCGCCCGCCGTGTTTGCAAGCTCGGGACTGCCCGCGGTGCTCGGTGCGTATCGCGCAGTCAACCCGCGCGTGGAATTCGACGTGACGGCGTACGACACGCACATCGACCTGATCGAAGGCGGCTTCGACGTCTGCTTCGCGACCGACCGCCAGAGCGTGAATGCCTCGCTCGTGAGCCGCAAGCTCACCTCGATCGAGGAGATGCTGGTGGCCACGCCCGCCTGGCTCGCGCGCCACGGCATGCCGCGCGATCCCGCCGACCTGGCCGACCACGGCCTGCTCGCGGTTTCCGATGCGCCGCGCCACTGGGAGTTCTCGAACGCCGAGGGCGTGCAGCGCATCAACGTGAACCGCCCGATGACCGCCAACGGCTACGCTACCGTGCGCGCCGCCGCGCTCGCCGACATGGGCATCGCGCTGCTGCCGCTGCCTCTCGTCGCCGACGACCTCGCGCGCGGTGCGCTCTTGCCCGTGCTCAACGCGTTCGACGTGAACGGCGGCGTGCAGCACATCTCGATCGTCTATTCCGGCCGCAATTACCTCACGATGAAGATCCGCAGTTTCATCGACTTCGCCGTGGAGCAGTTCCGCACGCACGTGGCGCAGACGCGGTCCGCGCCGGCGCCGCTGCGCGCGGTTGCCTGATGCGGCTTTCTGTTCTCTTCGTCACACGTGTAAAGCTATGCCCAGAATACTAACCATTGAAGACGACGCCGTTACCGAGCGAACCGTCGTGCCCACGCTCGCCTCGACCGGCTTTACCGTCGACGTTGCCCGCTCGGGCCGCGAGGGCATAGCGATGGTGATGGCGGGCGACTATGACGTCGTCGCGCTCGAGCGGCGCCTGCCCGATCTCGACGGTCTCACGATCGTCACCACCATGCGCGGCGTGGGGATCGAAACACCGGTGATCGTGATGAGTTCGACCACCGGTGTGGAGGAGCGCATCCAGGGCCTGCGGGCCGGCTGCGACGACTACCTCACACGGCCGTTTTCGATCGACGAGATGTCCGCCCGTGTCGAAGCGCTGGTGCGCCGGCGCACGCGCCCCACGACGACGGAAACCGTACTGCGTGTGGGCCCGCTCGAACTCGATCTCGTCAAGCGCCGGCTCAGTTGCCGCGACAAGGTGCTGCGCCTGCGCCCCACCGAGCTGCGCGTGCTCGAATTCATGATGCGCCATGCGGGCCAGGTGCTCACGCGCACCATGATCTTCGAAGGCGTGTGGGGCGGCCGCTTCGACCCGGGCACCAATCTCGTCGACGTGCACGTGGGACGCCTGCGCAACCGCGTGGATACACCGGGCCAACCCTCGCTGATCCGCACGATACGCGGCTCGGGTTATCTGCTCGGCTGACGCGATCCTCAACATTTCCGCCGTTCTTTCTGCTTCCATTGGACTAGTTACATGGAGGCTCTCATGATCATCGCTGCGCTCGCCGGTGTCGTCACCGCCACGTCCGCTTTTGCACAGACTTCGGCACCCGCAGCCGGCACACAGGCCAACCAGCCCGCGGCAGCCACCCAGGTCGCGGCGAACGACACGGCCCCCACCGTTGCGCCCGGCGGATGGGTACCCCCTTATGGGCAACCGGTCCATGAAAAGACGCGTGCCGAGGTGTACCACGAGCTCGTTCAGGCGGAGCAGGACGGTCAGCTTGCGTACCTGAACTCCACGCTCTACGCGCATTGAGCACGACAGGCGGGGTTTTTCAGGCACAGGTGAACGGCACGCGCTCAGCGTGCCGTTTGCTTTTCGATGTTAACAAACTCACGCGTCCGGGCGCGGATAGGTAACCGGTTCCCACAAACGGTTACCTCAACGCGCGCATCAGTCGAACGTCGGCAAGGTCAGTTGATAGCCGTAGCGGCTGATGGTGTGGATGCGCATTTCGATGCCCTCGCGCGCGAGCTTGCGCCGCAGCCGCGAAACGACGAGGTTGACGGTCGAAGCGTCGATGTCGTCCTTCTCGGGCCACGCGTAGCGGATCATCTGGTCGCGCGGCACGGGCACGTTGGTTTGACGCAGCAGGCATTCGACGAGCAGGTACTCGCGGCGCGTGAGCTCCGCGCGGCGCGCACCCTCCACGATCTCGCGCGTACCGGCATCGAACTGCGGCGCGTTCTGGACGGGCTGTGCGCCGCTTGCGGTCGGCGCGGACTGTACGCCCTGCACGACGACGCCGCACGCCGCCGTGGTGCGCAATAGCGCGTGCATGCGCTCGTGCATTTCGATGAACGAGAACGGGTGGTGAAAGCACGCGTCGGCGCCCGCGCGCAGCACCTTCGAGCGCTCGCTCGCGTTCGCTTCGATGCCGAGCACGGCGATGATCGTCGCGCCAGCCGCGACCCTGGCGAGCCAGGGCAGGATGCCGTGCAGCGCAGGCAGCAGCGCGCTGTCGAGCGCCACGACGATCACCGCATCGAATGGCTCCTCTCCGGCGACGAAAAGCCCGTCGCGCAGGTCTTCCGCACGCTGCAAGCTGTGCGCGCTTTCGTGCAGGGCCTTCTGGAGCCAGGCGCCTTCAGCGTGATTCGGGGAGATAAGGAGGATGCGCATGACGGCGAGAGTCCGACGGCCGGACGGGAGGTGTCAGGCGAGCGAGCGCGGCCAGCATTCCACGCTCATGCGCGTACCCGGGCCGCCAGGCTTTTCGCCCGCCAGTTCGCGCGCGTCGTCGATACGCAGCGTGAAGTCATGGACGCGCATCACCGCGGCCACGACGCAAAGCCCCAGGCCCGAGCCGGCGATATGACGCACCGCCTCGCCGCGATAGAAGCGCTGCAGGACCGCCGCGCGCTCGCCAGGCGCAATGCCCGGACCGTTGTCCGCCACTTCGAGCAAGGGGCCGAGCGGCGTCGAGCGCAGCGTCACGCTCACCACGCCGCCTTGCGGCGCGAACTTGATGGCGTTGTCGATGAGATTGTTGAACGCCTCGAACAGCAGCGCGCGGTCGCCGTGAATCTCGGCGACGGGCTCGGCCGCGATGCGCCATTCGAGTTCGCGGCTCTCGGCGAGCGGCTCGTAGAGGTCGGCGAGTTCCTGCACCAGTTCGTGCAGGTCGACGGTCGCGAAGCCGCCGCGTCGTTGCAGCGTGCCGATCTCGGAGATGCGCAGCATCGCGCGAAAGCGTTCGAGCAGCTGGCCGGTTTCGGTGCGTGCCTGATCGAGCAGCACCGCACCGGCGGCGTCGCCGCGCACGCTGTCGCGCTCGGCCACGCGCGCGAGCAGTGTGTGCAAATGCACGAGCGGCGTACGCAGGTCGTGCGCGATGCCATCGCAAGCGCCCTTCACTTCGCCCATCAGCCGCTCCACTTCGTCGAGCATGTGGTTCACGAGATGGGCAAGCATGTCGAGTTCGTCGTCGCCGCCCACGGGCAGGCGCCGATCGAGGTCGCCGCGCGCGATGCATTCGGTCACCCGGCGGATTTCGCGCACGCGCCGGATCTGGCGCATGCCGAGCACGAGGCCGCCCGCCGCGGCCGCAAGCAGCGCGAGCACGGCACCTGCCGCGAGCGTGCGCACCATGATCTTGCGAATGCGCAGCACGCTCGTCATGTCGCGCGCGACGACGAGGCGCAAGCCGCTCGGCCGCACCTCGCCCATGGCGCGGACCACAGGCGATACGTCGCGATCGAGCAGCTTCACCGTATGGGCGTGCGTGCTGCCTTCGCGCGTGTAGGTCAGGTGCGGCGGCGGTGCGAGCAGGTCGCCCGCGACATAGCGGCCGTCACTCGTAAAGAGTCCACAATAATTGACGTGCATGCGCTCGTGTTCGAGCCGCTGATGAATCGCCTCGGGCAACTGCGCATCGGGAATCGAATCGAAATAGATGAGTTGCCAGCCCATGATCGAATCGGCATCGCGCTCGATCGTCGTACTCGCGGTCCACGCAATGAAGCCGACCAGCAGCGTGAGAAAGACGCCGAACAGCGCGGTGTAGGCGCACAGCCAGCGGAACGTCGTGGTGGGCCAGCGCCGGCGCAACGGCGCGGACGCGGCGGAAGAAGAACGACTCGACAAAGCGGTTTATCCGAGAATGTAGCCGGAGCCGCGCACGGTCTGAATGAGCGGCGGCACGCCCGGCGGATCGATTTTCTTGCGCAGACGGCCCATGTGCACGTCGATTAGGTTGGTGCCCGGATCGAAGTGGTAGCCCCATACGGCTTCGAACAGCATGGTGCGGGTGATGGTCTTGCCTGCATGGCGCATCATGAATTCGAGCACGCGATACTCGGTCGGCAGCAGCACGACTTCTTCGCCGTCGCGGCGCACCTTGCGCGAAATCAGGTCGAGTTCGAGCGGCCCTACGCGCAGCGCGGCCTCGCGAGCGACGCTTGCGGCCTGGCGGCGGCGCAGCAGCACCTCGAGGCGCGCGGTGAGTTCCTCGGGGTCGAAAGGCTTGGTGAGATAGTCGTCGCCGCCCGCGCGTAGGCCGCGCACGCGTTCGTCTACATCGCCGAGCGCGCTCAGCATCAGCACCGGCGTCTGAATGCCGACCGTGCGCATGGCCGTGAGGATCGACAGGCCGTCCACGCCCGGCAGCATACGGTCGAGCGTAATGGCGTCGTATTCGTCGCTCATCGCGCGCGCCATGCCGTCGCGGCCGTTATCGACCCATTCGACCGCAAAGCCGCGCTGCGTCAGCTCGCTGACGATCTCGTTGGCTGTGACGGCATCGTCCTCCACCGTCAAAACGCGCACCTGACTCATCTTTCTCGCACTCCGTCGTGCCGGCGGCACGACTATTCAGGAGCATCGAGTTTACCGTCGCACCCGCGCCGCGCCGGAATTCCTTTCATGAAATTAAATTTAAGGTTGCAACGGCAATACGGTCGCGCGCGCGGTACCTGGGTGCTTACGTATCGATTACGCCGACGATTGGATCCCGCACGTGCAGATCGAACTGATAGCCGTAGCGGCTTACCGTCTCCACGTTCGCATGCGCGCGGTGCGACGCGAGTTTGCGCCGCAGACGCGACACGACGAGGTTCACGCTCGACGGCTCGACGTCGGCTTTGTCGGGCCACGCATAGCGGATCAGCTGTTCGCGCGCGACGGGCGCGCCCGCATGGCGCAACAGGCATTCGACGAGCAGATACTCGCGCGTGGTGAGCGGCACGCGCAAGATGCCCTCCACGAGGTCGCGCGTGGACGGGTCGAGGCGCACGAGCGGCGCGCTCGCGTGAACGAGCGCGCCGCGGCGTAGCGCGAGCATGCGCTCCTGAATTTCGATAATGGACCAGGGCTGCACGAAGCACGCATCGGCGCCCGCGCGCAGCAGGCGCGCGCAGTCCGCGGGCGTCGCGCGCGTGAGCGCAACGACGATCGCCGGCGCGTCGGGCAAACGCGTGAAGGCCTCAAGCGCGCTGGCGATGCCATCGTGCGCCTCGGACGCGGCAGCGCAGAGGAACGCCGTATCGAACGGCTCCTGCGACGCGAGATAGACGGCGTACTCGACGTTATCGGCAACCTCGACGCTGTTCAGGCCCGCGTGGCCGTGGCGCGCTTGATGCGTCCAGCAGTCGAGCGTGACGATCGTCCCCGGATTCGCCGCGCCGATGGCAAGGCGAAAGTCGTGCAGCCGCACAATCGCCGAGACGATGCCGAGCCCGAGGCCGGTGCCCGGAAGGTGGCGGGTGCGCTCGCTGCGATAGAAGCGCCCCAGCACCGCGGCGCGTTCGCCGGGCGCGATGCCGGGTCCGTTGTCGGCGATGGCGAGCTGCGGTCCGCGCGAGCCCGCGCGCAACTCGACCTGCACCGCGCCGCCGCGCGGCGCGAACTTGATGGCGTTGTCGAGCAGATTGCTCAGCCCTTCGAAGAGCAGCGCGCGGTCGGCGTGAATGGGTTCGAGCGGCGCGCTGGCGGCGTGCATGTCGATGCCTATTTACTCGGCAAGCGGGGCATAGAGTTCGCATAGCTCGCGCACGAGATCGGCCAGGGCCACGCTCGCAAAACCGCGGCGGCGATCGATCGCGCCGATCTCCAAAATGCGCAGGAGTGCAGAGAAACGACCGAGCACGGCATCGGCCTCCCCTCGCGCACCAACCAGCACGCCAGCGAGCACCGCCTCGCCGCGCTGCTCCATCGCTTCGGCGGCGTGTGAGAGGCGCAGGCGCAAGCGCGTGAGCGGTGTGCGCAGATCGTGGGCAATGCCGTCGCAGGCGCTCTTCACCTCGCCCATCAGGCGCTCGACTTCGTCGAGCATGCGGTTCACGAGATGCGCGAGCATGTCGAGTTCGTCGCGCCCGACGACCGGCAGCCGCATCGCGAGGTCGCCGTTCGCGATGCGTCTCGTGGCGCGCTTGATCTGGGCGACGCGCCGGATCTGCCGCATGCTCAGCACGAGTCCGGCGCACAGGCTGCCGGTGAGACACAGGAGACCGCCGCCGATCGACGCCTTCATCAGTTCGTCATGAACGTGGCGCACGTCGGAGAGCGTGCGCGCGACGACGAGGCGCGCGCCATCGGGTCGAATCTCGCCCATGACGCGCAGGGACGATCGCGCGGAGCCGGGATCGAGCGCGAAGGTCTGGCCGCGCGTGTGCTCGTGCGACTGGCCGTAGTGTCCGAGCGCAAGACCCGTGGGTATCGTGCGGATATCGCCGGCGAGCCAGCGCCCGTCCGGCGCGAACAGGCCGTAGAAGTTGTCGCGCCGGTCGGGGCGTGCGAGGCGCGCGTCGATGGCGTCGGCGAGGCTCGCGTCGCTGCGCGAATCGAAGTAGCGCAGTTGCCAGCGCAGGCCGCTGTCGGTCTCGCGCATCATCGCGCGCGTCACCGAGTATTCGATCACGCCGAGCAGCGCCATGAATGCGAGCGAGAAGATCGCTGCGTAAGCGGTGAACCAGCGGAACGTGGTCGTCTGCCAGTGGTCGCTGCCCATGTCCCGCACGTCCGGCGCCGCCCGCGACGACGCCGGAAGGAACAGGCCACGCCCGAGCGCCACCCAGGCGGGCAGGTTCATCGCGCGCCTCGCATGCGGAGCCCCGAGTCGGGCAAGGCCGGCACGCGTGCGCGCGGTGCTTTCTCGCAGACTGACATGGCTACCCCCGATGGCAATGAATGGCCGGCTCGACGACTCACTGGCGAACCCACGAACGCGGATGCGCTCGTGCCTGGCCATCATAGAGGCGGGCCCCCGACACAACGGCATCACGGCAATGAAGAGCGCGTCATCTTCTTACTGGCATGTGACGCGGACCTGTCAATTTGTCAATTCGTGCGTACGCGAGTTCTCGCGCCACGCGCGCGTGGGGCAGATGAACCTTCTGTCATCCGGCTGAGCCGGATCCAGCGTCGGCACCTCCTTATCCTCGAATCCGCTTTTTCGCGCGTTCGCGCTTTGTCATTTCGTTGCGGGTTCATCAAAAGGAGGATGCATCATGAAGTCATGGCTGAAGTTCGTATGGGTGCCGTTTGTGGGAGCGTTGAGCGTGAGCGCGGTCGCCGCGCCGCATCTCACGCAACAGGAATGCCACAGCTACCCGTTCGTCAAACCGGCCCATGAGGTCACGCATGCGGATCTGATACGGGAACTCGGTGAACTCGAGGCGGTAGGTTACGAACCGAACTCGGACGACAACACCTATCCCGCCGATATCGAAGCCGCCCAGCAGAGTCTCGCCGATCTGTACCGCAGCGATTGCCTGCCGCAGCACAGCGCGGCCGCGGTGACCTTTCCCGCGAATTCGGACTGAGATCAGGAAGCGCTCGGCGGGCCGTAGGTCACCGATGGATTTTGTGCAGTGCACCTTGTCCGGTTTGCGCGCGCCTTTTCGTGCCCGCGGCGGGTCGCGCCCAGGTGGACCTTCGGGGGCTCCCATATCTGGTGACCTGAGTTGGGTAACCGGAAATGGGAGGAACGGTTCGTCCACATTGGTCAACGAGTGCCCTTTTCCAGGTCGCTCGCCCCCGCGACCTGGATCGAGCGGGTGTCCGAGGCCGTAGAGCGCCTTATGGTGGAGATCCACTGGCTTCGTAGTCATTCGGTTGCTCCCATAGGCAGTTACCTTTGATCCAGGAACGGCACCATAGGCGGAGACCATTCAGGGATTTTTCTCGATGATTCAATGGCTTGATCCAATATCTAAAAGTCGATTCTCAAGAAGAGGGGGCTTAGGTAGTGGTCTATGGTGCCCGCAAAGCGTTGGTAGACGGGCTAGGTAACCAGGAATGGGGTTACGGAGGTTGGTGACCACTCACATGCGTTAAGGTCCCCGGTTTTGGGAGACGTCTTTCTCATCGAACGCGTGTTTCAGCGTTTACCTTTTACGCTTTAACAACTTTAGTAAACCTTTAGGCGCCGCAAACCGTTACCAGGCAAGGCTTTGCGGCCGATTTGGTGGCGCATTATGGGATTTGCGGTCCCGGGTATGGGAGTTCCGGGCTGTGGATATGGGACTTCGGTAGCCGGGCATGGGGTTTACGGGTTGTGGATATGGGGGGAAGGTCGCCCGCTATGGGAAAAGGAGCGGTTTTGCCTTCAGGTCACGGTTTATGGGAGTCGGTGAAGGTCGCCGCTTATGGGATGAGGTGCCCTTCCCGACTGCGTTCAAGAGGTCTCCTTGCCTCAGCTCAGGTAACCGTTTTTGGGAATTTCCTTGGGTAACCGGATATGGTGGCCTGTCGGGAGAGGAATCCCGGTGCAATCGAGCGCCGAATTGGCTCTCCCGCATGAATCCTTGCACGCGGAGAAACTCGCTGGAGCCAGGTAACAGTCTATGGGATCCGGTATAGGTCACTTGGTATGGGAGCAAGCGCTGATTCCCAGACCTCCGGCGCCGACTTTTGCCTCCGTATGGGTAGCCGTTTGTGGGAGCCGGTTCAGGTCGCCATTTATGGGCGTCATGAGCGGGTTGAGGCTTGGCTGACCCGCTTCGGGCGACAACCTGGATAGCAACGCGAAAATCCCATGGACGGGTACCTGTGGAGCCTACATTCACAGAGTGAGTACTCACATTTGACCTAAAGGTCACTGTCTATGGGATGGTTTTCAGGGCGCGGCGATGCAAAGGTCACCAGTTATGGGTTCATGTGCGGGGGGCTGTTCTGGGTGCCCAGGACGGGTTCCCGGTAGCTATCGAGGCACAGAATCGCCGCCTGTCAATGCTCTTCGCCCGTGGGTGTCGTGCCGCGTCACGATTGCGTTTGCGGCCTTGAGTCACCTGGTCGCTTGGTATACAGTTACCAACCGACCAGGTTCCCTTTTATCGTGGTTCATATGGCAAGAAAAAAGGCCGAAGCCGGCGACGCCGACAAACAAGGTGCACTCGTATTCCAGCAAGGCCAGCCGCCTGATCTGTTCCGCAAGGCCGTTCCGGCGATTCATATCGCACCGAAGTCCGGATCGATCAGCCTGCAGCAGCGCAAGATGTTCAGCTCGCTGATCAAGAACGCCATTCGCCAGGATTCCCTCGACCGCGGCCGCTCGTCGTTCGAGATCACGATCTCCGCCCTCTCCCAGGACGTCGATCTGAACAGTAACAACACCGAGTACGTCAAGGAAACGATCAACTCGCTCATCAGCACGGTCGTCAACTGGGACTACCTCACGCAGGACAAACGCAGCATCTGGAAGGCCTCCGGTTTGCTCGCCGGCGCCGAACTCGAGCGATCGGTATTGCGCTACACCTTCTCCGAGCAGATTCGCGGCGAGCTGCTCAATCCTGAAATCTACGCGATGATCGATATGCGCATCACGCGTCAGTTCAGGAAGGCGCATTCGCTCGCGCTGTGGGAGAACGTCGTTCGCTACGAGGCCGTGGGTGTGACGGCGCGCTTTCCGCTCGCGACGCTGCGCGACCTGATCCTCGGGCAGGATACTTCGGCGCAATCGTACAAGCTCTACAAGCAGTTCAAGAGCCGTGTACTGGTGCCCTGCATCAAGGAAGTCAACGAGATATCGGATCACAATTTCGAGCTCATCGAGCACAAGGTGGGACGCTCGGTCGTCGCCCTGCAGTTCCGCGTGACCCGCAAGCCGGAGACCGATCCGTCCCAGGAACTGCGGGCAAACGAAACGCTGCTGATCGGCGAGATGTCGAAGTTCAGCATCCCGGTTTCCGAGGCGCGGCGCCTGCTCAAGCAATACGGCGAGGACAAGATTCGCACAGCGGTGGCTTATACCGCGGCGCGGGTGGCGCAGAAAAACGCGGCGCCGCTCGCCAACGTGGCGGCGTATTTCCGCAAGGCGCTGACCGAGGGCTACGAGTTGCCCGGTGCGAATGCCGCCTCGCCCGCCGCCGACGCTGGCCGCGCGCGAGAAAGTCAGGATCAGGTGAAGGACCGCTATATCGCCGCGAAGATCAATGAGGCGCGCGCCTACTTCAACGAACTCGAGTACGACGATCAGACTGCGCTGATCAAGCGCTACAACGAGACGGTCGGCATGGACAAGCTCAAGGTGTCGACGGCGAAGGTGCCGAGCAAGATGGCGTCGACGAACTTCTTCCGTTGGGTGGTGCTGGACACCTGGGGCCAACCGACTGCTGCCGATCTGCTCGAATTCCTGTTGAGCGGACAACAGGCGCCCGCTGGGGGCGAAGGCCTGCAGGCTGCGGAAATCGATCTGGCGTTGAAAGCCCGGGACGAGTGAAAGCGATCGAAGAAACGGGACGGCGGCTTCGGCCGCCGTTTTTTTTGTGCGATTCGCTGTGAGGACACACGGGCCGCGAGCAATGAAATTTGGCTAAATATAACGACGTAGAAATCGTAGCTAAATATGCATTCCGATTCTTCTGCTTGTTAGACAGGCTGGATTTCTTCGTGGTGGGCCTGCTTCGACTGCTTGAGTGCCGCGGAGTGATATTCGTGATTCGTCTCGGCTCGCAGAGGCTGCTGATGCCGCTTGGTTACTTGGTGCTGTTCGCGTTGATCTCCACGTGGAGAGTCGCTGCTTTAAACAATCCAGAATGTACAGGTTCGCAGACGCATTCGTAGTGGACAGTATTCGCTTGCTGTCACAACCCAGCCGGCCATCCTTGATACAAGTTACTCACGCGCTAGTATTTTTCTCGAATGGCGATTGATGAATCTCCACGTGGAGATTCGCTGGATATCCGTACAGGCTGGATCGTTTCTGGCTCATCCACAGCGCACTCACAGCGAGGGGCAAATCGAGGTCAAGCCGATGACTCTCCACGTGGAGATTTGCTCAATGCCCCTCCGCCGGGAAATGCCGCTCCAGTGCTTCGTTCCAACTCAAACTTTTCCACTCCCCCCACCGTCACAAGCGCATTACACGGCTATGCAAAGATGCCGTGTCTAATTGATCTACGAGCACGCGGGCTCCGTATCCTCGATGGCAGCAGTCTGCGATCTCCACGTGGAGATCGGCTTCCACCGTCGTTGAAATATCGCAATCCAGTCAATCCGCCCGCTCGCCAACCTTCTCCGGTGCGTCCAATCCTTATCCGTTCGGCCAATTGGTTGTGAACTGACAACGTCTGAGGCGGAAATCCTAGAATTTACTTTAAGTTGCCATTAGACTCTCGAATGACTTGCTGGAGTCTCCACGTGGAGAGTGCGCCTCGGAGGCTCGTCCGCTGTTGAACAATTGCATGGAGAAACGAATGGGTCTCGTGATAGCCGTAGCGAACCAAAAAGGTGGGGTTGGCAAAACCACCACCAGCATGAATCTGGCTGGGGCATTTCAGGCTGAAGGCTATAAGGTCTATGTCGCCGATGCCGATGGTCAGCAATCTTGCATGAGTTGGTGTGCGGCGGCAGGTCCCGAAACGCCTCTGCCGTTCCGCGTCGGCAGCATTCACAAGCTGGAGAAGATGATTGGGCCGGAGATCGCCGCGTTGGCGAACGACTACGACGTCGTCATCGTCGACTGCCCGCCCAATATCAACGATCTGACTACCGCGCGCGTTCTTGCCGTCGCCGACGCCACTGTCATTCCGACGGATGCATCGCCGATCGACATCTGGAGTAGCGAAGGGATGATGGAGTTGGTCGAGCGAACCCGCGTGGCCAACCCGGCCGGAAAATTCGCAATTTTGCTGAATAAATCTAATTCAAAGACGCTCCTGCACACGCAGATGAGCGCCATCCTTGCCGAGAGCAACGTCCGCGTATTTTCGGCAACCATCAAACAGCGAGAGCTCTATCGCCAGACGGCAGCGCTCGGCCGCACCGTCTTCGATGTGCGCGGCGTGCGCGGGACGAAAGTCGCGAAGGACGAGATCAGCGCCGTCTACAACGAGATCATCGCGCTGGTTCAGGATGAAGAAGAGGAGATGGTCGATGGCCGCTAAGCTGAATTTCACCAGCAAGGTCCGCGCAGGCATGGCTGCCGAGCGCGTTTCGGCTGGCGAGCGTCTCGCCGAAGCCGATGTCGTCAATATCGCGCAGCGCGACGCGGGCGCACCGAACGTCGCGGACACCCCGGCCGACCAGCCTGCCGAAGTCATCGAGGCACCGCTTTCGCTGCATGCGGTCCGAAAGATTTCGGTCGAAGATGTCGTCTCCAATCCCTACAATCCGCGCGCGTTCTATAGCGCGGAGACGATCGACGAGCTGGCCGAAAGCTTTGCCACGCAAGGGCAGATCACGCCGATCCTGGTCACGAGACTCGCAGCGTTTCCCGGCCAATATGTGATCGTCGACGGCGAGCGGCGTATTCGCGCTGCGCGTTCGCGCGGCGACAAGTTCATCGACGCCGATGTCCGCGAGGGTCTCGACAACCAGAACCTGTACCTGCGCGCCTATCACGCCAACAAGGAGCGCGAGGAGCAGACGGTATTCGACGATGCGCTCGCGTGGAAGAAACTGCTCGACGATCGTGTCTACGTCGACCAGATCGAGTTGGGAGTGGCCGTAGGCGAAGATCCGAAGCACATCAGCAAGGTGATTGCGCTCACGTCGCTGCCGCCTTATCTGCTGCAGAGAATGGCGCAGAATCGCAAGGACGTCGGACTCGGACACGCCTACAACATCAAGCTGATCTTCGACCGTGCGGGCGCAACGGTCGCCGAGCATTGGCTTCAGCAGGTGATCGAAGGGAAGGCGAGCGTGCGCAAGCTCGAGGCGGCGGCTTCGGCTGAAGCGGGCGCGCGCAGCGTCGGGCCGCGCCGTACGCACTACCAGTCCCGCGTCCAGTTCAACCGACCGGACGGCGTCGCGCTCGGCGAACTGAAGCTGTTCGGCGACGGGCGCGCGGAGTTGAGCCTGAAGGGCATCGCGCCTTCCGATCAGCAACGCCTGGCCGAGCGCGTGAAGGCGGTCATCGAGCAATGGGCTTCGGAAATGGATACAACCGGGACGACGACCTGAGCATCGCGACCATCGGCTAACGGCAGCAGGGGAGGGCATCGTCAGACGCCCTTTTTCGTTGTAGCGGTGAGGTGAGCCGTACGCGAGCCACCACCGGGGTCGAATCCGTGAAACAGAAGAGAAAAAATGCGGAATCAGGCATACTGATTTAAAATCAAAGGGTTAGACAGAGTTTTCTAGAATGTTTCACGAAACATGTTAGCTGAGACAGGCTTAAATTGCGCTTTTTGGATTTTCCGTCGTGGCGATATCCGCGCCAGGCGAAAAACGTAGCAAACAAGACGTAATTTGTAGTTCATTACAATCCACAAGATTGTGAGCGATTGACAACGCCCGCCCCCCAGGTCATGCTTGATGAGATGAACTGCCGCCTTTTCACGATTGCGCTGATTATTAGCACCATTCAACGAATGGTGGGTTAGCGTACGTCTGGCAGCAGTGACAACAACCCGCCCCAAGAGGCGGGTTTTTTGTTTCCGCCTCCTGGCCAAAACGAAAGTGAGTACAGGAGCCGTCATGCAGGTGCGTCAAAGCCACCCCACCGCCGAAGCAAACGAAGCCACCGAAGTCGCCGCAGCCACTGATTCCGCTCAGTCTCGTCGCGACGAAAACGACTATCTCCGCAAGATTCTCACAGCGCGTGTGTACGACGCCGCCCGCGAGACCGAACTCGAACGCGCCCCGAACCTCTCGGCGCGCCTGCGCAACGCCGTGTTCCTCAAGCGCGAGGACAACCAGCCGGTGTTCTCCTTCAAGCTGCGCGGCGCCTACAACAAGATGGCGCACCTCTCGCCCGCGCAGCTCGAGCGCGGCGTGATCACCGCCTCGGCGGGCAATCACGCGCAGGGCGTGGCGCTGTCGGCGGCGAAGCTCGGCGTGAAGGCCGTGATCTGCGTGCCGGTGACCACGCCGCAGGTGAAGGTCGATGCGGTGCGCGCCCACGGCGGCGCGACCGTCGAGGTCGTGCAGGCCGGCGAGTCGTACAGCGACGCCTACGCCCACGCCGTGCGCCTGCAGGAAGAACGCGGCCTGACCTTCGTGCATCCGTTCGACGATCCCCACGTGATCGCCGGCCAGGGCACCGTGGCGATGGAGGTGCTGAGCCAGCATCAGGCCCCGATTCACGCGATCTTCGTGCCGATCGGCGGCGGCGGGCTGGCTGCGGGTGTGGCGGCCTACGTGAAGGCCGTGCGCCCCGAGATCAAGGTGATCGGCGTGCAGACCGACGATTCCTGCGCAATGGCGCAGTCGATCCAGGCCGGCAGGCGCGTGGAGCTCACCGAAGTCGGCCTGTTCTCGGACGGCACGGCCGTCAAACTGGTGGGCGAGGAAACCTTCCGCCTTTGCCAGCAGTATCTCGACGAAGTGCTCACGGTCGATACGGACGCGCTTTGCGCCGCGATCAAGGACGTCTTCCAGGACACGCGCAGCGTGCTCGAACCCGCAGGCGCACTGGCCGTGGCGGGCGCGAAGCAGTACGCGGAGCGCGAGGGCATTGAAGGCCAGACGCTGGTGGCGATCACCTCGGGCGCGAACATGAACTTCGACCGCATGCGCTTCGTGGCCGAACGTGCCGAGGTGGGCGAGGCGCGCGAAGCGGTGTTCGCCGTGACGATCCCCGAGGAGCGCGGCAGCTTCAAGCGCTTCTGCGAACTGGTCGGCACTCGCAGCGTGACCGAGTTCAACTACCGCATCGACGACGCCGAGCGCGCGCACATCTTCGTGGGCGTGCAGATCCGCAACCGCGGCGAGTCGCAGCAGATCGCGAAGACCTTCGTCGATCACGGCTTTCCGAGCGTCGATCTCACGGGCGACGAGCTGTCGAAGCAGCACATCCGCTACATGGTGGGCGGTCGCTCGCCGCTCGCGCACGACGAACGTCTGTTCCGCTTCGAGTTTCCGGAACGGCCGGGCGCGCTCATGCGCTTTCTCTCGTCGATGGCGCCGAACTGGAACATCAGCCTCTTCCACTACCGCAATCAGGGCGCCGACTACAGCTCGATTCTGGTGGGCATCCAGGTGCCCGCCGCCGAAGACGCCGAGTTCCGCCGCTTTCTCGCCACGCTCGGCTATCCGCACTGGGAAGAGACGAGCAATCCGGCGTACCGGTTGTTCCTGCAATGAAAATAGTCAGTCGTCCCACCAATCGGGACGCCTGCATCTGAAGCGCATAAAGCGCAGTAAGAGTGCAGGAAAACACCAGGCCCCGCAGCAGTGCGCGTCAGTATACTGAGCCACTGCTGCCGGGCGTGGTCGCCTCGGGAAGAATGGGCGCCGTGCGTCGGATTCACCTGGAGGAAGACAAACATGTTGCGCATCGCTCTTGGCTGTCTGATGGCTCTTTCCACGATCGTCGCCGGCGCGCTGCCCGGCGTGGCGCACGCGGACGCGGCGCATCCCGTCGTCGCGCTGCTGCCCGGCGTCACCGATCCCTTCTACTTCACGATGCATCGCGGCGCCGAGCGCGCGGCGAAGGAAGAAAACATCCAGTTGCTGTTCCAGGTTCCGAAGGCCTGGAACACCACGGAACAGGTGCCGATCCTCAAGGCGTTCATCGCCAAGCATCCCGACGTGCTGCTCGTTTCGCCCGTCGACAAGCAGCAGCTCATCGGCCCGCTCAAGGAAGCCGCCGACGCCGGCATCAAGGTCATCACCGTCGACACCTATATCGGCGACGGCCATTATCAAACCGGCAAGGGCGACGCCGACTTCCCGCTCTCCTATGTCGCTTCGGACAACCTGGAAGGCGGCCACGTGGCGGCGCGCGCGCTCGCGAAGGCGATCGGCGACAAGGGCACTGTCTATTGCGAGAACAACAAGCCGGGCATTTCCAGCACCGACGCACGCGCGCAAGGTTTCATGGAAGAGATGAAGAAGCACCCCAACATCAAGGTGCTGGAGACCCAGTACAACGAGGACGACGCCAATCGCGCCGCCTCGCACGTGGCGGCGGTGCTCGCGCGCAATCCCGACCTCGCGGGCGTCTTCGGCGCCAACACGTTTTCGGGCGCAGGCGCGGCGCAAGGCGTGAAGAACGCGGGCAAGCAGGGCGTGGTGAAGGTCGTCGTGTTCGACGCCGTGCCGGGCATCGACGAGCAGATCAGAAGCGGTCTCGTCGACATCGCCATTGCGCAGCTTCCCGACGAGATGGGCTATGACGCCGTGAAGTTCGCCGCCGACGCCATCCACGGCAAGAAGATTCCCACCTACAAGGGCACGGGCTTCGTGGTGCTGGACAAGTCGAACATCGACAAGCCGGAGATGAAGCAGTACATCTATTCGAACTAAGCCACGCGCACAGAGCCACATGAACGACAAACGACTCGACAGGCTCGCGCTCGTCAGCAAGGTCTGGCCGTGGCTCTTTCTCGGCACGCTGCTCGTTTTCTTCGAGGCGTGGGCGCGCATCTCGGCGCATCGGTCATTCGTGTTCAACGCGTACAACCTGCAGTCGATCGGGCTTGCGGCGAGCGCGCCGCTGTTGCTGGCCATCGGTCAGACCTTCGTGATCATCACCGCAGGCATCGATCTTTCGGTGGGTTTCGTGATGGGGCTCGCGGCGGTGTGCGTCGCGCAGTTCACGATTCCCGGCGGCGCATCGCCGTGGATCCTGCTGCTGTCGATTCCGCTCACGGTGCTCGTATGCCTGATTCCAGGCTTCGTGAACGGCGTGTTGATCGCGCGCCTCGGTGTGCCCGCTTTCATCGGTACGCTCGGCATGTACGGCGTCGCGCGCGGCGTGGGCTTTCTCGCTGCAGGCAGCGGCATGACCGTCTCCGTCAACAATCCCGGGCTCGCATGGCTCGGTGGCGGCTGGACGCCCGTGATCCTCACGGCGGTGCTGCTCGTCGTCATGCACTTCGTGCTCTCGCAAACACGCTTCGGCCAGTACACCTATGCGATAGGCGGCAATCCGCAGTCGGCGGTGCGCGCGGGCATCAACGTGCGCCGTCATCTGTTCGCGATCTATCTGATTGCGGCGGCGTTCGCGGCCGTGGGCGGCATCGTTTACACGGCGCGCTTCGCCGCCGGCGCGGCCAACGCGGGCGAACCCATGCTGCTCGATTCGATCGCGGCGGTCGTGATCGGCGGCGCGAGTCTCTTTGGCGGCACCGGCAATGTCATCGGCACGCTGATCGGCGCGCTCATCATCGCCGTGATCGAATTCGGGCTCGTGTTCATCGACGTCAACGCGTTCTGGCAATTCATCGTGGTCGGCATCGTCATCATTCTTTCGGTGCTGATCGACCAGTACAAGGATCGGCTCGGAGGCGCGCAATGAGCGGCGCGAGCGGCACGCCGATTCTGGAGGCGCGCGACGTCTCGATCCGCTTTGGCGGCGTGGAGGCGCTCAAGCGCGTGTCGTTGCGGCTGATGCCTGGCGAAGTGCTGGCGCTCGCGGGCGACAACGGCGCGGGCAAGTCCACGCTCATCAAGATCCTCTCGGGCGTGTATCGCGCCGATGCGGGCGATCTGCATTTCGAAGGCCGTCCGCTCCAGCTGCGCGATCCGCAGGATGCGCGCTCGCAGGGCATCGAAACGATCTATCAGGATCTCGCCCTCGCCGACAATCTCGACGTGGGCAGCAACATCTTCCTCGGCCGCGAGCCCGTGCGACGGCTGTTAGGCTTCCAGGTGATCGACCGGCCGCAGATGGCGCGGGTGGCGCGCGAAGTGCTCGAGCGGCTCGATATCGTGATTCCACCGCGAAAACTCACGGGCCCCGTGAAAATGCTCTCGGGCGGCCAGCGCCAGGCCATTGCGATAGGCCGCGCGATTTACTGGAACGCGCGCGTGCTCATCATGGACGAGCCCACCGCGGCGCTCGGTGTGCCCGAGCAACGCAAGGTGATGGAGTTGATCCGCGGGCTCAAGGCGCAGGGCGTGGCCGTGATTCTCATCTCGCACAACCTGCACGATATTTTCGCCGTGGCGGAGCGCATCGTCGTGCTGCGGCGCGGCGAAGTGGCGGGCGAGCGGCGCGTGGTCGACACCGACGGCGACGAAATCGTGCGGCTGATGGTAGGCGACACGTATTCGAACGGCGCGCACTGAAACCTGGCGTGGTGCATTCGCCTGCGCGGTGCGGGCATTCGATGGACAATGTCGGCTCGAACCCTCACCGCATGCCTGCTTCCACCATGAACTACCTCGATCCCGCCGATATCACGAGCTGGCACGCCCACGTCTATTTCGACGCGGCGACGCGCGACGCCGCATGGACCTTGCGCGAGGCGATCGATGCCCGCTTCGGCGAGATCGTGCAGATCGGGCGCTTTCACGAGCGCCCGGTCGGGCCGCATCCGATGTGGTCGTATCAGCTCGCCATTGCGCGCGAGCATTTCACGACGGTCGTCGAATGGCTCACGCTCAATCACGGCGCACTCGACGTGTTCGTGCATCCGAACACCACCGATGCCCTGCGCGATCATCGCGACGCCGCCGTGTGGATCGGCCATTCGCACACGCTCAATCTCGGCGCGCTCGGCGGCTGATCGCTCCGTGGATTGCGTCGGCCCGTAGCCTGCGGCACGGCGCAATCCTCGACATGCCCGCGGGCCTCAGTGCCCGAACGACTCCGTCTTTGCCGCCGGCGATCCGCTCGCCTGCGGCCGCGCGGCCTGCTTGATGAGCAGTGCCGCGCCGGCAATCAGACCGGCGACGGCGACCGTCGCGAAGATGCCTGCAAACGTGAAGTGCCGGCGCGCGAGTTCGGCGACGAGGAACGAACCCGCAATGCCGCCGAAGCGCCCGATGCCGAGCATCCAGGCCACGCCGGTGCCGCGCCCCTGGGTAGGATAGAACGCGGCGGCGAGCGCGGGCATCGACGATTGCGCTGTGTTCATCAGCACGCCGGCCACGAACACCACGAGCACGAGCAGGGCCACGTTGCCCGCCGCCTGGCCGATGAGCCACACCGAAAGCGCGGTGAGCACGTAGCACGCGGCGATGATGCGGTTCGCGTTGAAGCGGTCCATGAGCATGCCGCTCAGTACCGCGCCCACGCCGCCGAGCGGGAAGAGCGCCGAAATCAGCGTGGCGCTCGAAGCCGTGAGGCCGGAGTCCTTGAGCAGGAGCGGCATCCAGTTGATCGACGCGTAGAAAATCACGAGCCCCATGAAATACGCGACCCACAGCATCACCGAGCCGACGAGGTACATCGGCGAAAGCACGACGCCGAGACCCTTGCCTTGCGTCTGCGGGGCGTGCTCCGTCATCGTGAACGCCTGCGCCTTGGCGGCGTCGGGCGAGATGCGGGCAAGCGCGGCGCGAATCCGCTCGACGGGCCGCTGGTTCGCCACCATGTAGCGCACCGATTCCGGCATGCGCAGGAAGAGCGGCACGGCGAGCACGAGCGGCGTCACCCCGCCGAGCATGAGCACGCTGCGCCAGCCGAAGTGCGGAATCATCCACGCCGCGAGAAAGCCGCCGCAGGCCGCGCCGAGCGGAAAGCCGCAGAACATCAGATTGATCACGGTGGCGCGGTTCCGGTCGGGGCAGAACTCGCCCATCATCGTGACCGCGTTCGGCATGGCGGCGCCGAGACCCACGCCCGTAATGAAGCGCAGCCACGTGAGCTCGCCGATGCTGGTGGAGAACGCCGAAACGAGGCAGGTCACGCCGAACAGCAGCACCGAGCCGACCAGCAGGGAGCGGCGCCCGAGGCGGTCGGAGAGCGGTCCGGACGCGAGTGCGCCGCAAGCGAGGCCGAAGAGCGCCGCACTCAGCACGGGCGCGAGCGCGGGCTTGGGGATGCCCCATTCGCCGAGCAGCGAAGGCGCGATGAAGCCGATCGCGGCGGTGTCGAAACCGTCGAGCAGGACGATCACGAAGCACATCGCGAAAATGAACCACTGGAACGGCGAAAACGGATGTTCGTTGATGAAGCTCTGGACGTCGACGGCACGCGGCTGGTCCATGGTTTTGTCTCCTGTCGACTGAGGTTGTCGTTGTGTCGGCCCGCCGTGGCGAGCTGCTTTTTCTGGTTTGCCTTACAACCCGGAATAGTAACCGCAGCGCGGCGTTTGCTGGAGATCATCATCGGGCGTGGCAGGCGGCCGTCTGCTAGCCTGAATGCAGCACGGCGAGCACGCGCGTGCTGCAGCGTGTCGCGTTGCGCGACAAGGAGTGCCAGATGAAGCCTTTCTTCGCCCACGCGGCCATGCCGTGCCTCATGGCAAGCGCGATGCTGGCAGGTGCGCCCAGCCAGGTTTTTGCCCAGCTCGCGCCGAATGACGACCTGCGTACGCCGCAAAATAGCCTCGCGCTCATGCCGGGCGCCCAGCCCGGCAGCGAATACCCGACCCATGGCAATCGCCAGGCCGGCGAGATGCCGGTCGGTCCCACCGATCCGCGCGGGCAACTCGCGAACGGCCACCCGAACAACGCCGAGGCGGGTGGCTACGGCGCGCCGTTGGCGGGCGTGCGCTCAGGCGGGCAAAGCGGCACGGGCATGTAAGCGACGGGCCGCTTCAGGTCCGCTCGGGTTGCCAGGCAAGCTGGGCTTCGAGCGTTTCGCCGGGCGCGAGCACGGTGCCGCCCACGTCGATGCGCTGCACGGTGCCTTCGTGACGCAGATTGAGCCAGTCCGTCGTGTTGCTGACGGGTTCCGCGCAGAAGTAGGGCAGGCCCGGCGGGCAGAAGACCACGAAGAAGTCGAGCGGCGTGCTCGCGCGCAGCGCGAGGCGACGGCCTTCGTGCGGCCACTCGATGACCGCTTCGCGGCGCCAGCCGGAGAAGTTGTTGTCGAGATCGAAGTCGTCGACGATCAGGCCGGCCTGCAGGGCGTCGACGGCCGGGTGGGCGCTGAGCGAGACGGGCAGGACTTCCGTGTCGATCTCCCACATGGCGCGCACGCGTGCGGCGATGCGAGTGCCGGGCGGGCGCGGATAGTACGGGTGATGGCCCAGGCCGAACGGCATGGGTCGCGCGGCGAGGTTGCGCGCCCACAGGCGCACCGTGAGGCCGCTGGCGTCGAGCGTGAGGTGCTGGCGCGCCTCGTAGCGAAACGGCCAGCCTGTGCCGGTGTGTGAATCGGCCTTGCGCGATCCGTGGGATCCGTGCGCCTGATGTGGCTCGTTCGGCTCGTGCAGGAAGTGCAGCGTGAGCGTGTCGGCCGTTTGCGCCTCGACCGTCCAGGGGCGCCGCCATGCGTGGCCATGCAGCGCGTGGCGCAGCGCGCCGGTGCCGCTCGGCAAGTCGATCATCTCCCCTTCGAAGCGGAATCGCCCGTCGCGGATGCGGTTGCAGTACGGCATCAGCGGAAAGCTCGCCATGCCGAGCGGATCGCGCGCGTCGATGGCGGCGCGCGTGGCGGGGCGCAGCCAGTGTGACGCCGGGGTCTTGCCGGCTGCGTCGTAGAACGCAGCGATCGAGCCGCCGACGTGCGGCGCGACGAGCGCGCGCGCATCGCCATGGGCCAGCGTGACGAGCTGGCCGTCGTCGAGCGCGGCGGCGTCGAAAGCGATCTCCGGGGGCGGCGAGGGTGTGGGTCGGGCAGTCAAATGAGCGTTCTCCAATGCGTCGCTTTATTACTAATAAACGATAATATAGGCGCTGAAATCGCTGAGGATGACGCCAAAAAATGGTGACATACGCCAATTGATGGCCCAAATTATTAGTGCTACGCTTCGGGCCAACAGCGCGGCCCCGAGCGCGCGCCGCCGCGCCGCGCAGCCCTCCCGCAGTCCCCTCGGATCCGATGAAAAAATCGACGCAACGCCGCCCGACCATGACCGACATCGCGAAGGCCGCAGGCGTGTCGCAATCGACGGTTTCTCTCGTGCTCAACGGCGCGGTCGGCGCCAAGCTTTCCGAAGCGACGCGCCTGAAGGTGCACGAAGTCGCGCAGTCGCTTGGCTACCAGTTGCCGATCCGCGCGGTGCAGACGCCCGCGCCGGCGGGCGAGCGCAATCTCATCGTCTATCTCGCCGACGAAGTCTCGACGAGTCCGCACCCGGTCGTGAGCATCGACGGCGCGCGCGACGCCGCCTGGAACAACGGCTGTCTGCTCGCGGTGTTCTCGACGCACGGCAACGCGCAGATGGAGCAGCAGGTGCTGCAGACGCTCGCCATGCCGAACGTGCTCGGCGTGATCTACGCGACCGTGTATACGCGCAAGGTCACGGTGCCGCCCGCGCTGCTGAAGGTGCCGGCTGTGCTGCTCAACTGCTACGCGTCCGATCACGCGCTCTCTTCGGTCGTGCCGGCCGAAGTGGCGGGCGGCCATACGGCCACCGAATATCTGATCGAAGCGGGGCACCGGCGCATCGGGTTCATCAACGGCGAAACGTGGCAGGACGCCGCGAAAGACCGCCTGAAGGGCTATCGCCAGGCACTCGCGACCGCGGACCTGCTGTTCGACGAGCGCCTCGTGCGTGATGGCGACTGGAGTTCGGGCAAGGGTTTCGAACTCACGCTCTCGCTCATGCGCGAGCCGAATCCGCCCACCGCGATCTTCTGCGCCAACGATCTGACGGCGATCGGCGCGATCGAAGCGCTCAAACAACTCGGGCTGCGCGTGCCCGAAGACGTTTCGGTGATGGGCTACGACGACCAGGAAATCGCGCGCCACACCCATCCGCCGCTCACCACCGTCGTGCTGCCCAACTACGAGCTTGGGCGCTGGGCCGTCGAGACGCTGCTGCAGGAAGAGCAGAACCGCAGCGCCGGCGCGCCCGTGCGCCACCGAACCGTCAAGCTCGACGGACCGCTCATCGAACGGACCTCGGTGTGCGCGCCAGACCCCGCCTCCCCCGTGAATACCCTCATTAATATCTCCGAAAATTGACTGGTAATATTAGCTGAAGCAGTGACCGTAATAATTCGGCGTCGAGCGTCGTGCGCGGTGCCGATGAAACAAGAAAGACAAATAAAAGCCGCGGTGGGGCCGCAGGCCTGCGCCGTTCGTGTCATTCACAGCTTTGCATGGGACCGCACCCGGCGCTCAAGCGCAACGAGCGGTCGACAGGAGACAGCCATGCGTCATCAACGAATCCAGTCCGCCCTCATCGCCGCCGGGTTTTGCTTCGCGAGCGCGTTCGCCGCGAGCGCTCACGCGCAGTCCACTGCCGGCGCGCAGAAAGTCCAGTCGAATTCCAGCGAGAGCTGCACGAATGCCAAGCCGGGCGGCAAGAAGCTGAGCGACATGGTGGTGGGCTTCTCGCAGTCGGAGAATGAACAGAACCCGTTCCGGGCGACCGAAACCGCCTCCGTTCGCGCAGCGGCGAAGGAAGCGGGCGTGAAGCGCCTGCTCTACACGAACGCGAACGCCAACCAGGCCAAGCAGGTCGCCGACATCGAAAGCATGATCAACCAGGGCGCCGAGGCGCTCATCATTGCGCCCAACGACTCCACGGGCCTGCAGCCCGCGCTCGCCCAGGCCCGCGCGAAGGGCATTCCCGTCGTGACGATCGACCGGCAGACGGCGGGTACGGTGTGCGACGACTTCATCACGTTCCTCGGCTCCGACTTCTACCAGCAGGGCGAGCGCGCGGCGAAGGCGCTGGCCGACGCCACGGGCGGCCACGCGATCATCGCCGAGATCCAGGGCGGCTACGGCAACACGGTGGAAAGCCAGCGCACGGACGGCTTTGCGAACGGCCTCAAGCCCTATCCCGGCATGAAGATCATCGCGGCGCAAACCGCGAACTGGTCGACGACCGAAGCGCAGAAGGTGATGGAGCAGATCCTGCTCGCGCACCCGGACGTCAACGCCGTCTACACCCACGCCGACACGATGACGGTCGGCGCGATCAAGGCGCTGCGCCAGGCCGGCAAGCTCAACGGCGTGAAGATCGTTTCGATCGACGGCACGAAGGAGATCGTCACGGATATCTCGAACGGCATCGTCGCCGCCGACGTCGAAACCAACCCGCGCTTCGGTCCGCTCGCCTTCAAGTCGCTGGAAGACTATCTCGCGGGCAAGCCGGTGCCGCAAAAGCAGATCATGGACGACGCGCTGTTCGACCGGAACAACGCGCAGCCGTCGCTCGCGCAGGGCAAGGTCTACTGAGCCGCGTCCGCACGATGACGACGAGCGCTCCCGCCGATCGCACCGGTCGCCCCGGTTCCGCCACGGCCGCGCCGCGCGCCGTGCTCGAAACGCTCGGCGTGTCGAAGACCTTCGGCGTGGTGCGCGCGCTGCGCGACGTCTCGCTCACGCTGCGCGCGGGCGAGGTGCACGGCCTCGTGGGCGAGAACGGCGCGGGCAAGTCCACGCTGATCAAGGTCCTCACCGGCTTTCATCAGCCCGACTCGGGCGCGCTCACGCTCGACGGCGCGGACGTCGCGTTCGACAGTCCGCGCGCGGCGCAGGGCGCGGGCGTGTGCGCCGTGTATCAGGAGATCAACCTGATCCCGGAGCGCAGCGTCGCCGACAACATCTTTCTGTGCCATGAGCCGAAACGCTTCGGCATCCTGATCGACCGGAAGCGCATGCTCGAGCGCGCCGCCGACATCGTGCAGCGCTACCGGCTCGCGGTCGATCCGGCCGCGCGTCTGGGTTCGCTCGGGCTCGGTGCGCAGCAGATGGTGGCGATCGCGCGCGGCGTTTCGCTGGGCGCGCGCGTGCTGATCCTCGACGAGCCGACTTCGGCCCTGAGCGGCGCGGAAGTGGACGTGCTATTCGAAGTCGTCGATCGCCTGCGTGCCGAGGGCATCGCGCTGCTGTTCGTGAGCCACCGGCTTTCCGAATGCTACCGGCTGTGCGATCGCTTCACGGTGATGCGCGACGGCGCAGTGGTCCGCACGGGTACGCCCGCAGAACTGCCGCGCGCGGCATTGATCGCGGCCATGCTGGGCCGCGAGAGCGCGGGCGAGCACGCGTGGGCCGAACGCTCGGGCAGCGCCGATGCGGACGCCGACGGCACGCCTGCGCTCGCCGTCGACCATTTGCAGTGGGGCAACCGCGTGCGCGACGTGTCGCTGCGCGTGGCCCGCAAGGAGATCGTCGGCCTGGCTGGCCTGCTCGGTTCCGGCCGCACGGAAACATTCAAGACGATCTTCGGCGCGCAGAAGGCCGATGGCGGCGCGGTCGATATCGCGGGCCGCGCGCTCGTGCATGCAAACCCGGCGCGCTCGATCGGACGCGGCCTCGCCTTCCTGTCCGAAGACCGCCGAGCGGAAGGCATCTTTCCGCGTCTCTCGGTGCGCGAGAACATCGTCGCGAGCCTGCTGCCGCGCATTTCGCGCTTCGGCTTAATCTCGCGTGCGAAGGAAGCGCAAGTGGTGCGGGAGTCGATCGAGCGGCTTGGCATCAAGACGGCGGGCCCCGGCGCACTCATCACGACGCTTTCGGGCGGCAATCAGCAAAAGGCGCTGATCGCGCGCTGCCTTTCGACACGCCCGACGGTGCTGCTGCTCGACGATCCCACGCGCGGCATCGACGTCGGCGCGAAGGAGGAGGTGCATCGCGTCGTGCAGGAGCTTGCGCAGGAAGGGCTCGCGGTGGTGGTCACATCCTCGGAGATGGAAGAGCTGCTTGCACTGACCGACCGCCTCGTCGTGCTCAACGAAGGCGCGACCGAGGGTGGCATCCCGACCGCCGGCGCGCATCCCGACGACGTGCTCGCCGTGCTGGCCGGTGCCGGATCCGGCGACAGCGCCGACCACGGCGGCGGCACCGCGTGAGCACCCCCGCGCCAAACCCGCCACAATCCACGACAACCGTTCCGATGGCGACCAACCTTGAATCGAACGAGGCAAGCTTGAGCCCCTCGAATCCTTCGAATTCCTCGAACCGTTCCGTCTCGCCCGCGTCCGGCGCGGCGGCGCGTGCGCAGACCTGGCGTACCGTGCTGCGCGAGCACAGCGTGTACTTCGCGCTCGCCGCGCTCGTAGCGTTCAACCTCGCCGTCACGCCCGGCTTCTCGAATCCCTTCGCGGCGCGCAGCCTGCTGTTCGAGGCGGCGCCGATCGTGTTGATCGCGCTGGGCCAGAATCTCGCGATCGCGACGCGCGGCATCGATCTCTCCGTAGGATCGGTGATGGCGCTCGCCAGCGCGTCGATTGCCGTGTTCCTGCCGTATGGCGTGGGCCCGGCGCTCGTGGGCGCAGTCGCGGTGGGCGCCGTCGCCGGCTTGTGCAACGGGTTCCTCGTGGCGCTGCTCGCCATCGATCCGCTGATCTCGAGCCTCGCCTTGCTGGTCGCCGCGCGCGGGCTCGCGCAGGCGCTACTGGGCGGCTCGCGCGTGAATCTTCCCGACACGCCCGCGTTCGATCTGCTCGGCGCCGGCGCGCTCGGCCCGCTGCCCATCGTCATGCTGATCGCGCTCGGGCTCGCGGTGCTGGTGGCGTTCGTGGTGCGGCGCACGACCTTCGGGCGCTATGCGATTCTCGTGGGCGCGAGCCGCGGCGCCGCGTTTCTCGCGGGCATTCCGGTGCGGCGCACGCTCTTTCTGGTCTATGCAGTGAGCGGCACGCTTGCCGGACTCGCCGGCGTGTTCGCGTCGTCGCGGCTTGGCGCGGCGGATCCCAACTATGTCGGTGTGAACTTCGAACTCGATGCGATTGCCGCCTCGGTCATCGGGGGCACGCCGCTTTCGGGCGGGCGCATCTCGATTGTCGGTGCGGTGTTCGGCGTGCTGCTGCTACAGGTGCTCGACGCGAGCTTCATCATGAACAACATCAGCTTTACCTACGCGCAGATTCTCAAGGCGGTGTTCATCGTCGTCGCGCTGTATCTGCAACGCTCGGGGGGCTGACGCGATGCAAAAGGCCCAACCAGTGGACGCTCAAACCGCCGCCGCGCCCGGTGCCAGTCGGCGCGCGCAGGTGATCGCACTCGTGCAGTCGCGCGGGGCGATCGCGATGCTCGTGGTCGTCGCGCTCGTGGCCGGGATGGTGTTTCCCGACTTCCTGCGCCCCGCGAACCTCGCGGACATCGCCTCGAACGGCGCGTTTCTCGGGCTCGTCGCCGTGGGGCAGAGCATCGTCATCATCCTGGGCGGCTTCGATCTCTCGGTCGGGTCGATGGTCGGACTCGGCACCGTGCTGGCCGCCTATGCCGCGCCCTACGGATGGGGCGCCGCGATGCTCGCGCCCGTGGCGGCGGGTTTCGTCGTCGGTCTGGTGAACGGCGTGCTGATCGCCCGTGCGCGCATGGCGCCGTTCATCGTCACGCTCGCGGCGCTGCTCGGGCTCAAGGGGCTCGCGCTCGTGCTCGCGAGCCAGGATCTGCTGATCGCCAATCCAGGGTTCTTCGCGCGTATCGCCAATGGCTCGGTGTTTGGCGTCAACAATCTCATCTGGGTGCTGGTGGTCGTCTATGCGCTCGGCGGCGCGCTGCTCAATCACACGCGCTTTGGCGCGGCGATCTTCGCGATCGGCGGCAACGAAGAGGCGGCGCGCATGCTGGGCGTGCGCGTGGAGCGCGTGAAGATACTCGCCTATGGATTGTCGGGTGCCCTCGCCGGGCTCTCGGGGGCGCTGCTGGCGTCGCACCTGGACTCGGGGTTGTCGGGGGCGGGGACCGGCTACGAACTGCAGTCGATTGCCGCGGCCGTGATCGGCGGCGTGCTGCTCACGGGCGGCGTGGGAACGATGGCCGGACCGTTGGCCGGCGTGCTGCTGCTCGGTGTCATCGACAATGTGATCAATCAGGTCGGCACGCTGAGCCCGTACTATCAGAACCTGGCGAGCGGCGCATTCCTGCTCGCTGCGGTAATCGTGCAGACTGTCCTCACCGGCCGCCGGCATGGCGCCACGCGGGCTTCGGCGGGCGCGACGCGGCGGCGTGCGGCCGCGGGCTCTTAGCGGTCTCGAGCTGCGCGGTTGCGAACGCGCTTGGCTGATGGCGTGCCTATTGACGCGAAACGATCAGCTTCACGCGCGTCGAGCCATCGGTCTGCGCGGTGATCTCGGTGCGGCTGCCGCGCTGCCCCAGATAGAAGTGCTGGCGGCCGGGCGAGTTCACGTCGTGCGTTGCGTCGGGCAGGCACGAGGCAATGTCGGCGCCTACCCCTTCGAGCGCGTTCGTCCCCGATCCTGCGTCGCGCGCGCTCCAGACGCACTGAAAACTCCCGCCGCTCGTTTCGCACTGCGCGTCATCGCCATAGGGTTGCGCGACGGCGCGTCCGTCGTCAGGACTCAATGACGCGAAACCCTGCGGCGCCGCCGCGACGATGCGCTTCAACGCTGCGCAGGGGCTTGCGCTGTCGTCCGCATGCGCGGCCAGGGGGATGCCTGGTATGACAATCGCCGAGCAAAGCGCGAGGATCCGGGTGATCGGTGGGTTCATGGCGTTCCGCTGCGTGAGAGCAGCGCCTCATCGTGGCAGGTGAGGGCAGCGCTGCAAGCGGCGTGCCGGGAATAGCCCTTGCAGGGTCGCGTCGGACTACGCATCACGAGGAGAACGCCATGAGGGAGCCGTTCGATCGCATGATGAAAGCGGGCGCATTGCTGGCTGGTCTGAGCTTCGCGATGGCGACCAGCGGCGAATCGCGCAACGAGCAGGAACATGCCTGCCGCGGCGATGCGTTCCGCTTCTGCGCGAGAGCGATTCCGAACAAGAAAAAGATCGAGGCGTGCATGAAGCAGCACTACGATGAGCTATCGCCGCCGTGCAAGGCGCTGTTCGACCCGCCGACGACGGACGATCCGAAGTCATGAGCGCGAATGCCGCTCATTGAAAAGAGGCGCGTTGCGCCTCTTTTCAATTGAGACGATGGAAAAGGGCTTGCGGACTCGCGATCGGGGCGCTAAGATTCGCCCCCTTCGCAGTTCGATGTCTCAGACGTCAGGGCAGCGAGGGCCGCCGCGGAAACCGGCGGACGCAGGAGTCGGCAGCTTTTTCAAGCGGTGAGCGAAAAAAAGGGGTTGACGAAGCGAAAAGGATTCTTCATAATCTCGTTTCTCTGCTGCTGACGCAGCAACGCAGAAAACGCCGGGTAGTTCGATGTTTTAACGGCGCTTTCGCGATCGATCTTTAAAAATTTACAGCCGATAAGTGTGGGCGCTTGATGCGGTGGCGACCTGAT